>NZ_CP117969.2:2410305-2761708 GCF_028743515.2 Imtechella halotolerans
TCAAATAGCTCATTGTTTGATTACAAAACACCCTAATTGTCTTTTAAGCAATTATCCTGACAATTTGGTTTTCATATAAAGAATCATTCAACTTTTTTAACATGCACAAATTGCCAAACAAACCTTAAACAAGCATATTATCCGTCTAACATTACTAAACTTATTTAGTCAAATGCCCAGGTTGTATATGGCTTCTTACTTAACTGGGAGTTGTAATACTTAATATCTCCAGTAACTTCTTCCCCAATCCAGTTTGGTTTTTCAAAAAATTCATCTTCCGATTTAAGTTCAATCTCAGCAACAACTAAACCTTCATTGGCTCCCTTAAATACATCAACCTCATACAGATGATCCCCAATCTCTACTTCAAATCGAACTTTATCAATTACTCCCGGTTCGCACAACGCCAATAATGATTCCGCTTCCTCAATAGTAATTTCACGTTCCCATTCGAAACGACTTAATCCACTTTCATTTGAAATCCCTTTAATTGTCAAAAATGCAGAGTTACCTTTTATACGTATACGTACCGTTCGTTCAGGGTTAGTATTAAGAAACCCTTGTACAATCCTTGTATTTGAATGCGCCAATTCTTTAAAGGTATCTTGTGTTACTAAAAATTTACGTTCTATTTCTATCATTAAAAAACGTTTCAAATATCAGTTCCTTTTAAGAACTTTGTAAAGTTAGCTGAAACAGATGAATATTGTAACTTCACATCGCAAAATCATTCATATTGATATGGATGCATTTTTTGCTTCTGTTGAACAATTGGATAATCCCGAACTACGAGGGATACCAGTGGCTGTTGGTGGCAGTGAAAAGCGAGGTGTTGTAGCTGCGGCAAGTTATGAAGCACGTAAGTACGGAGTAAAAAGTGCTATGAGCAGCTATATAGCTAAGAAAAAATGCCCCGAACTTATATTTGTCAAGCCTCGTTTTGATAGATATAAAGAAATTTCCGAGAGTATTCAGAAAATTTTCTATGATTATACAGATTTAGTGGAACCCCTTTCTTTAGATGAAGCCTATCTTGATGTTACTTACAACAAGAAAGGAAATCCATCAGCCTCTGAGATAGCAAAAGAAATTCGCAATCGCATTTACCTCAATACTGGCCTTACTGCATCAGCAGGAATCTCAATTAACAAATTCATCGCAAAAATTGCAAGTGACTATAACAAACCCAACGGTCAAAAAACCGTAAAACCTAAAGAAGTTGAATCCTTTCTTGAAGCGCTTGACATTAGAAAATTTTATGGTATAGGAAAAGTTACTACAGAGAAAATGTATCTCTTAGGAATTTTTACCGGCAAAGATTTAAAAACAAAATCCAGAGAGTTTTTAGAATATCATTTTGGCAATAGTGGAAGTCACTACTATCAAATTGTTCGGGGTTTTCATAACAGTCCAGTAAAACCAGAACGAATCCCAAAGTCAGTGGGAGCCGAACACACCTTTTTGGAGAATCTAAGTAGCGAAGTTTTCCTCAAAGAGCGCCTAGATAATATTTCACAGGAGTTAGAAACTCGTTTGAAAAAAAATAAACTGGCTGGAAAAACAATTACTTTAAAAATTAAGTACAGTGATTTCACCTTACAAACACGTAGTAAAACACTACCATACTTTATTAGTGATAAAAGTCTAATTCTAGAAATTGCAACAGAGTTATTGTATCAAGAAAAACTTTTTAACTCTGTTCGCTTAGTAGGTATCTCACTTTCTAATCTCAATATAGGTTCAAAAAAAAACACCTCCATTAATAAGACAATTTCAGTTCAACTATCTTTTGATTTCTAACCCAAGTGGAATACAATAGAAATACTAAAGTTTGATTATCTTCGCCATAAACAGCTATTTCGTATGAAAAATGTATTGGTAATTGAAGACGAACAAAATGTGGCTGCCTTTATAAAAAAAGGGCTAAATGAAGCTGGATACCACGTGTTTATTGCGTATGACGGAGATACTGGCTTGGATTTGATCCAACAAAAACAGATTGATTTTATTCTACTAGATGTTATTCTGCCTGGCAAGAATGGGGTGGAGATTGCAAAAGAAATCCGATCTCGAGGCCATAGCGAAACTCCTATTCTTATGCTTACCGCGTTAGGAACTACTGACAATATAGTGAATGGCCTTGATGCTGGTGCTGATGACTATCTTATCAAGCCATTTAAATTTAAAGAATTATTAGCTCGATTGCGAGCCTTAGAACGTAGAAAAAATTTCACCGTAAGTCCACAAGCGAAGCTTAAAATTGCAAATCTTGAACTAGATACAGATGCTAAAGTTGTAAAACGTGATAAAGATGAGATTAAGCTAACCTCAACTGAATATCGTCTTTTGGAGTACTTTATGAAAAACCCAAACAAAGTCTTATCCCGAATTGAAATTCTTGAGAGTGTTTGGGATATTGGTTTTGATATAGGAACTAATGTTGTAGATGTCTACGTGAATTATCTTCGCAATAAAATTGACAAAGAATACAGCCCGAAACTCATACAAACAGTTATAGGCATGGGTTATATTTTAAAAGAAGACTATGAAAATACGTGATAAAATAGCTTTTAGCTTTACGTTTATAACGGCCATGCTTCTTATGACCGTATTTACCATTATTTACTTTTTTACTGATCGGTATACACAAAGTGAGTTTTACCTACGTTTAAGCCAGCGTGGGACTATAGCTGCTCAAACACACTTAGAAAACGATTCATCCAACATCAACATATATAACGAAATACGTAGAGAGCATTTAAAAACACTTCCAAATGAAAAAGAAATCATTGTTGTGGCCTCGGCTCCATACCATACTATACATACGGACAGCAGCGCTAAACCATTACCTGATTGGTTTTTTAAAGAATTAAAAGAAAAGGAACATGCCCAGATTAAAATAAAAGATATTTATTACTACGCTCTTCTTTACCACGATGAAACCGGTGATTTCATAGTCCTAATGTCTGCCGAAGATCTTTATGGGCAGTTAAAAATGAAAAATCTAAGAAACACTCTATGGATAATCTTCATTATTAGCCTAGGAATGTCGTACCTCTTAGGAAGGTTTTATGCAAAAGAAATCATGATGCCCATTTCTAACATTACGCAACGAGTGAATGATATAAGCGCAACAAATCTACACTTGAGATTGGACATTAAAAATAAAAAAGATGAATTAGGACAACTAGCAAGTACATTTAATACAATGCTGGACAGACTTGAAACATCTTTTGAAATACAGAGCAACTTTATAAGCAATGCGTCGCATGAATTAAAAAATCCACTCACCGCAATTCTTGGAGAAATAGAGATAAGCCAAAATAAAGAACGTACTGCAGATGAGTATAAGACCTCTTTAAATAAAATTGAAGTAGAAGCAGCGAGACTCGACGTTTTAATAAGCAGTTTATTAAAGCTAGCTCAAACAGAATTTGATAATAAAGGACTAATCATTGAACCCATCCGGATTGATGAATTATTACTAAGTGTTAAACAAAATTTCAACAATATTCATCCTGAAAATAATATTGTATTTGACTTTTCTTTACTTCCAGAAAACCCAGATGCGCTTATCATTCAGGGTAATAAAAGTCTTTTAAGCATTGCTTTCTCCAATGTATTAGACAATGCGGGGAAATTTTCAGGCAATCAAAAGGTAATCATTAAGATAGAAACCACTTCTAAAACAGTTCAAATTACAATAACAGATATGGGAATGGGCATCCCTAAAGATGAACTTAAAAACATTTTTGAACCTTTTTATCGTGCCACTAATGTACGTGGAGTTAAAGGTTTTGGAGTTGGACTTCCACTAACCTATCGAATTGTAAAACTCCATTCAGGACAACTTCAAATAGATTCTGATGTTGAAAAAGGCACTGTGGTTAAATTTTCGTTTCCCAATCAAGAACAGCATATTACTATTCTTAGATAGGAAAAATCTTCATGCATTTTTAATTACATTCATCCTGATTTTGTTAAGTTCCAGTTAAATATGGAAGTTCTAATCCCATTCTAATTCTTCTCTTATCGGTTTCTTATTCCATGGTAGTAATCTTGCAACGTGAAAAATAACACCTATCACTACATGTGATTAGTGTAACACCTAAAAAACCGCTATGAAGAATAATTTAAAATCGTATCTAGCCTACGCTAAAAATGACATCCCATCAAGTATTGTCGTTTTCTTAGTTGCTCTACCTCTATGCCTTGGTATAGCCTTGGCTTCAGGAGCACCTCTTTTCTCTGGCCTTATTGCAGGAATTGTTGGAGGAATTGTTATCGGATTTCTAAGTAAATCTCATTTGAGTGTAAGTGGTCCAGCTGCTGGACTTGTAGTTATTGTGCTTAATGCCGTAGAAACACTGGGAACTTATGAAGCCTTTTTGCTTGCTGTAGTTCTTGCTGGATTTATCCAATTACTTCTAGGATATATAAAGGCTGGAATCATTGGCCTTTACTTCCCTTCATCTGTAATAAAAGGTATGCTTGCAGCCATTGGTCTAATTCTTATACTAAAACAAACGCCCTACCTTATTGGTTTTGATGCTGATGCTTTTGGAAGTTTAGAATTTATGCAACTTGACGGATCGAATACTATGAGTGATTTTTTTGAAGCTTTTAATCACATTCATCTTATAAGTTTAGCAATTGGATTATTTTCTCTAATCCTATTAAGGACTTGGGAGGCATCATTTATTAAGCAGAATGCATTCCTAAGAAGAATTCCAGGAGGTATCATTGTAGTGGTATTAGCAATAGTAATCAATCAAATTATAAATTCAATTGCACCTGGAATAGCAGTTACTGGTAACCAAATGGTAAACCTTCCTATTATTTCAGAAATGGATTCCCTAGGAGATGTTTTTATATTTCCTGATTTTACAGCATTAAGTAATATCAATTTATACATTACAGCTTTCACATTAGCCATTGTAGCAAGTTTAGAAACACTTCTCAGTGTCGAGGCCATCGACAAATTGGATCCTGAAAAACGTCGAACACCACAAAATGCGGAATTGAAGGCTCAAGGAGTTGGAAATATTGTATCTGGGCTAATTGGTGGTCTTCCAATTACCGCCGTAATTGTACGTAGTTCCGCGAATTTAGATTCTGGTGCTAAATCAAAAATGTCGGCCGTATACCACGGTATCCTATTAATTCTAGCAGTTGCTATTTTTCCTAAAGTAATGAATCTTATACCGCTTTCTGCTTTGGCTGCTATATTAATTATGGTTGGCTATAAACTTACCAAGCCAGCTCTTTACAAAGCACAACTAAAACTTGGTAGAGACCGCTTTATACCATTTGTTACTACTGTAGTTGCTATACTTTTCACAGACCTACTAATTGGAATATTAATTGGTATGGCAGTAGGTGTATTCTATATACTTCGTGCAAATTATAAAGTACCATATTTCTATAATGAAGAAAAAAAGGATGAAGATGGTCAGCGTCAAATACGAATTGAGCTAAGCGAGCATGTATCTTTCCTAAACAAAGCAAGCTTACAACTTACCTTAGAACATTTGCCAGAAAAAAGTGAAGTCATAATTGATGGAAGCTTATCTAAAGAAATTGACTATGATGCTCTTGAATTGATATACAACTTTAAAATGACAGCCCCAGACAGGGATATTAAATGTGTAATTGTAAATCTCCCACATATATCTTCCAACGGAATAAAACGTATGTCCAACACCAAGGTAACATACAAAGCAAAGAAAGGGCCAATTTCTGCTTAATCTCTTAAGGGGAGGCGAACGTTGTTTTGGTTAGCACCCATTCGCCTCTTCCTTTCTTTAAATTAAACACTCTGCTTTTATGAAAATAGTTCTCATTCCTTTAGAAAATATCACAAAAGACGAACAATTTGTTAACACCACTATTGACATGTTTAACAAGTGTAATTTACAAGTAATCCTTTTACTCATAAATCGTCTCCCAGAAAATTCAACTGAATTAAAGGTAGCTGCACTTCGGAACCTCTTAATGGAAGAAACCCAAATAAAGTTAAACTTCTTCGCAAAGAAAATCATTAATCAAAACACTGAAATTAAAGAATTTAACATCAAGACAGTTATAGCATTCGGAAACAAACTAGACGTCATAAAAGAATACTCCCAAAAATACAATGTAGATATAATCGCATTAAAAAATAAAAAACCTTCCTGGATAAATAAAATACTTTCTGTTCAACATTCTAAAGATTTTGAACAGAAATTTGCATCTACTGTGGTAACTATCAGCTCTTAATTTACCATTTCTTAACATTTCCTTGGGGTATCTCGGTAACCTCAGTAACCAAAAGATTAGTAATTTTGTTGTATTCTTGCCCTTTTTCCTAGAAAAAGGAAGCTTTTTTATTTACATAATTGGATTATATGACGCAAAGACTGAGAAAAATTTTTATCACTCCATTTGAAAAATTCCTAAAAGTAGAAAGCCTTAGTGGTCTCCTACTTTTTGGCGCAACTATCATAAGTCTCCTTTGGGCAAATTCTACTTGGGGGGACACCTACAAAGAATTATGGGAAATACCTTTAGGATTTCAATTTCATAATTTTGAACTTACCAAACCGCTAATACTATGGATAAACGATGGACTTATGGCCATCTTTTTCTTCTTAATAGGTCTAGAGATTAAACGCGAAGTCCTTCTTGGAGAACTTAACACCTTAAAAAAAGCTTCACTACCTATTTTTGCTGCTTTAGGTGGAATTATTATACCGGTATTACTATTCCTAGTACTTAACCCTTCAGGCGAGACTTCTAAGGGATGGGGGATTCCTATGGCTACTGACATAGCATTCACATTAGCTATATTAAACCTACTAGGTAATCGAGTACCTTTAAGCCTAAAAATCTTCCTTACCGCTTTTGCTATTGTTGATGACATCGGCGCTGTACTGACAATAGCGGTTTTTTATAGTACTAATATTGCCTGGGATTTAATTGGATATTCTTTCCTTTTATTAGCCTTCCTATTTATTTTAACCAAGCGAGGATATTACAATAGATTCCTGTATTTAGGAATTGGAAGCATTATATGGTTACTTTTCCTAAAATCTGGAATTCACCCAACCATTGCAGGTATTCTAATTGCATTTACTATACCTGTAAAACAAAGAGGAACTGTATTAGATAATTCAGAAGAGCTAAAAGACATAGTTGATCAACTCAGTGAGACAAAGCCAACTTCTAAACCAATATTGGTTGATGAGCAAATTTCATTAATAGAAGACCTAGAAGATTGGACCAAGAAAGTACAATCACCTTTACAAAATCTTGAGCACAAGTTGCACAGCTGGATAGCCTATTTTATAATACCTGTTTTTGCATTATCCAATGCTGGTGTTGCTATAAGCGCTGATAATGAATTACACACTGGATTATCCTTAAGCATCATTATTGCCTTAATATTTGGAAAATCTATAGGTGTTGTAATATTATCATGGATAGGAGTAAAAACCGGTTTAGCTTCTTTACCAGCAGGAGTGAATTTTAATCAGATAATTGGAATTGGGTTTTTAGCAGGAGTTGGATTTACCATGTCAATTTTTATTGCGAATTTAGCCTTTGAAGGAAATACAATTCTTATTGACTCTTCAAAAGTTGGAATTCTTGTTGGTTCCCTTATATCAGGATTTATAGGATACTTAATCCTTAGATTTCAATCTAAAAAAACTATCACTACACAGGCGTAACTAAAGCTCTACAGAATACAAAAAATCCGAAGTAATTACTTCGGATTTTTTATTTCTTCTATATTAATGTTAGTTACTTAAAGTTACATGTTGTAATTTCAGTTACCCGTAATGTATTAACCATTCCTTTATCTTGAATAGGCATTGCAGCCAAACTTATCATCATATCTCCTACACTTACAAATCCCTTTTCGCAAGCCATTCGATTAACATCCTCAATTGTTTCATCTGTGCTCACATACCGGTCATAATAAAATGCCTTTACTCCCCACAATAAATTTAATTGCGTCAATATACGCTTATTTGAAGTAAATACAAGAATATGAGCCTTAGGTCTCCAGGCAGAAATTTGAAATGCTGTATAACCACTATTGGTCAGTGTTGATATAACTTTAGCATCAATCTCATTAGCCATTAAGGATGCATGATAACATATAGATTTTGTGATATATCGTTTTGTACGAATATGAGGTGGTTCTTGTGGAACTTTGATTAAAGAAGAGTGCTCAACACTCTCAATAATACTAGCCATACGCTCTATTACCTGTATAGGGTATGCACCAACTGAAGTCTCTCCTGATAGCATTACGGCATCTGCTCCGTCCATTACTGAGTTAGCAACATCATTAACTTCAGCACGGGTTGGAGTCAAGCTTGTAATCATGCTCTCCATCATCTGGGTAGCAATAATAACTGGTATTCGAGATTGTTTTGCCTTTAAAACAAGTTTTTTCTGAATAAGTGGAACTTCATGTGCAGGGACCTCTACACCTAGATCACCTCTAGCTACCATTAAACCGTCACAATAAGCTACTATCTTATCAATATTTTCTACCGCCTCTGGTTTTTCAATCTTAGCAATAATTGGAATCTTATGATCAGAATGTTTTTCTATTAACTCACGAAGATCTTGCAAATCTTGCCCATGACGAACAAATGATAACGCGATCCAGTCAACTTCTTGACTAATTGCAAAAATAGCATCCTCAATATCCTTTTTTGTTAGTGCTGGAAGAGACACATTAGTGTTGGGTAAGTTCACCCCCTTTTTAGATTTTAACGGACCACCTTGTATCACCTTTGCTTTGACTTCGTTTTTACGGTTAGTCGAAATCACCTCAAAAATGAGTTTACCATCATCCAATAATACTCGTTCACCAGCATTGACATCTTTAGGAAATTCTTTGTAGTTCATATACACACGCTCCCTGGTGCCCTCAAAAGGTTTTCCAGTTACGAATGTTATTTCGTCACCTTTTTCTACAACTACTTCTCCACTCATCACACCTACTCGAAGTTTAGGACCTTGTAAGTCGGCTAATATAGCTGTGTTGTAACCCAGTTCCTCACTCAAAGAACGTATCATTTTAATACGTTCGGAAACCCCTTCATAATCTGCATGGGAAAAATTAATCCTGAAAACGTCTACTCCAGCCTCCATCATACCTTTGAGCACTTCTCTGGTACTGGTAGCTGGCCCCAATGTAGCTACTATTTTTGTTTTTTTTCTGTTAGGCATTATTAAAAAATTAAGTTGTTTTTAGATTTTAGTTGGTGCGGATCCACTTCATAGGCAGTAACAACTCCTGAAACTTTCATCAATTCTTCAATTAATGAAGAACAAGTAAAGAATTGGTCAATGTTATTAATCTTAATGAAGTAATCTACTTTTTTCATCTCTGGAACCAAATAGGCCTTTAGTAAGCCCTGTTCTGCAAAAAGTGATTGAGCATTTTTTGCCACATCCTCCCTTACTGCGATATTAGCAACGAGATACCATGTATGTTCCATATGTTTATCTTCCCATTCATAAACATTAAATCGATGTTGCTGATGATTTTCAACCACAATGGAACTATGAGAAAAATGAGTAGCTATAGCGGCGTTGATCTGGTACGCAAGCCGATAATCTTCTTCCTGACTATGAATGGCAATCAATGCAAAAGCAGCATCGCCAACATCCTCCAATAGCTTGTAAATAGCCATACACCTGGTTTCAAAGAAGTGTAAAGATAAGGCATAAACCTCAAAAAAAAGAGGGTTTAACGTATTGTTTACGAATTATTTATAACGAAAACGTTTTAGTTTGAAAAAGAATTATTTTTGAGCATCAATCTTGTTCTGGAGCTTGAAATAAGCACGCTTAGCTGCACGTTCCTCGGCCTTCTTTTTAGAGGTCGCTCTTGCCTTTGCGGCAATCTTACCATCTATAAATAACTTTACTGCAAAGTGTTTAATTAGCTCATTACCGCTGTCATCATATACTTCAAACAAAAAAGTCTTTTTCTCCTTCTGAGCCCATTCTATTAACAAGCTTTTATAGCTTAAAATTTTACCTTCAAGCTTTTCAATATCAACATAAGGTTTAATAACTTTCTTTTGCACAAAACGTTCACAAAACATATAACCTCTATCTAAAAATATTGCACCGACTAAAGCCTCAAATACATTTCCGTGAATATTTTCTCCAAAATGCTCTTTAGGAATTTTACTATCCACCAAATGGATAAGCCCAAGATCTTTACCAAGCTCGTTAAGATGCTCTCTACTCACAACCTTAGAACGCATTTTAGTAAGATAGCCTTCATCTCCTGAAGGCACTTGGTTAAATAAGTGATTTGAGATAATAGAACCCAGCATAGCATCTCCTAAAAATTCCAAACGCTCATAGTTTACTGGATTACCTTTGGCATCCTTTTTATTAATAGACCGATGCGTAAAAGCTTTTTTATAGATTTCTAAATCCTTAGGCGCAAACCCAATAATTCCTTTTAAACGCATAAAAAAATTCCCGTCATCAGCTGAGCGGGAATGTAGTATTTTATGAATAAGCCCCATAGGGAAATAAGTCTAATTTAATTTTCTGAACAGGACACAAGCATTATGCCCACCAAAACCAAAAGTATTGCTAATTGCGACTTTAACATCACGCTTTTGAGCCCTATTGAAAGTAAAATTCAATTTAGGATCAATATTCTCATCAAAAGTTTCATGATTGATTGTAGGCGGTACAACTCCATGCTCAATTGCCAATATTGAGGCAATGGCTTCAATAGCTCCAGCCGCACCTAATAAATGCCCAGTCATTGACTTAGTGGAATTAATATTAATTTTGTACGCGTGTTCTCCAAAGACATTAACAATAGCCTTAGACTCAGCCACATCACCTAATGGAGTTGAAGTACCATGCATATTAATGGCATCAACTTCCTCTGGTGACACACCAGCATCTTTTAAACAATTCAACATTACTTGACGCGCTCCCAAACCTTCTGGATGTGGAGCAGTCATATGGTAAGCATCTGCTGAAAGACCACCACCTGCCAATTCACAGTATATCTTAGCACCACGCGCTATTGCGTGGTCGTAATCTTCCAATATAATAGCTCCAGCACCTTCGCCCAAAACAAACCCATCACGGTTGGCATCAAACGGCCTTGAAGCAGTTTTAGGATCATCATTACGGGTGGATAGTGCATGCATAGCGTTAAATCCTCCCATTCCAGCAGCAGTAACTGCCGCCTCGGATCCTCCGGTTACCACCACATCAGCGTAACCCAAGCGAATGTAATTAAGCGCATCAATCATAGCGTTAGCTGATGACGCGCATGCAGAAACAGTTGTAAAGTTTGGTCCTCTAAATCCATACTTCATAGAAATAACCCCCGGTGCTATATCGGCAATCATTTTAGGTATAAAGAAAGGATTAAAACGAGGTGTTCCATCACCTGAACCGAAATTGAGAACTTCATCTTGAAATGTCTCTAGACCACCAATACCGGCACCCCAAATAACACCTACACGATCCTTATCAAGTTTTTCTACATCCAATTTTGAATCAACTATAGCTTCATCTGAAGCTACTACAGCATATTGAGCAAACTTATCGAGTTTTCTAGCCTCTTTTCTGTCAATGAAATCAGTAACGTTGAAGTTTTTAATTTCACATGCAAATTGTGTTTTAAATTTGGAAGCATCAAAATGCGTGATGGGAGCTGCTCCGCTCACACCATTTTTTAACCCTTCCCAGTATTCTTGTATAGTGTTCCCAATAGGGGTTAATGCTCCTAAACCAGTGACAACAACGCGCCTTAGTTTCATGCTATGATAGTTAGTGTTATGTAAAAAAACAAATTACACTTCAAGAGAATGCGTACCGTGGTACGCATTCTAAAAAGTGTATTTTCAGTATCGTTTGTGCTTATTTTGCTGATTCAATATATTGAATTGCTTGACCTACAGTGGCAATGTTTTCAGCCTGATCGTCAGGGATTTGAATATCGAATTCTTTCTCAAATTCCATGATCAACTCTACAGTGTCTAATGAGTCTGCGCCTAAATCGTTAGTGAAGCTTGCTTCTGCTACTACTTCATTCTCGTCTACACCTAATTTGTCTACGATAATCGCCTTTACTCTTGATGCAATGTCTGACATAATCTTTAGTTTTTAAAATTTAAATTGTTGGCAAAAATAAAAAACTTTGGGTTAATACAACGCAATAGTTAAAAAATGTCTCCTAATTTACTAAAAAAATCAATCTCCCTATTTATTTTGCCTTCGGTTTCTGAATTATTATTCCTTTTTTTGCACCCTAAATCTTGTTCTTTTATGAAACGTCTAGTCATTTTTGCTTCTGGGTCTGGTACTAACGCCGAAAACATTGTCAATTATTTTCGTAAAAATAACCAAGCCGAAACCGTCTTAATCCTTTCGAATAAGCAAGATGCCAAAGTACTGGATCGTGCAACAAAACTAGAAATTCCATCTGTATACTTTACTAGAACAGATCTTTATAACAACGATAAAGTCCTACAATTGCTTCTTGACGCCAAGCCTGATCTTATTATTTTAGCTGGCTTTTTATGGCGATTTCCAGAAGAAATTTTAAGAAATTATCCGAATAAAGTAATAAATATTCACCCGGCTTTATTGCCAAAATACGGAGGAAAAGGTATGTATGGAATGCATGTTCATGAATCAGTAGTTGAAAATAACGAAACTGAAACAGGCATAACAATCCACTACGTTAATGAACATTATGATGAAGGAGCTATTATTTTTCAAGCCTCCACACCTATAAATACATCTGACACCCCATTAACAGTGGCCAATAAAGTACATCAATTAGAATATGAATTTTTTCCAAAAATAATTTCCCAGTTAATAAATGAATAATCCACATGTACATATTTTTACCGATGGTGCCGCTAGAGGAAACCCTGGACCAGGCGGGTATGGTATTGTTATGGAATGGGTTGGAACTCCCTACAAAAAAGAATTCTCAGAGGGATACAAATACACAACCAATAATCGCATGGAATTACTTGCGGTTATTGTAGCGCTAAAAAAATTAAAGATACCGAATGTAAATGTTACTGTATTTACAGACTCGAAATATGTATCTGACGCTGTTCAAAAAGGGTGGGTTTTTAAATGGGAACGAACCTATTTCACTGGAAAGAAAAATAGTGACCTTTGGATTTCCTTCCTTAAAGAATATCGAAAACATAGAGTAAACATACAATGGGTAAAAGGACACAACAACCATCCCCAAAACGAGCGATGTGACTTTTTGGCTGTCGAAGCGTCCAAAAAACCAAAACTACTTATCGACAAAGGATTCGAACAAAACAACTCCCTGTAATGACAGTTATCTACTAAATTTTAGGTATCTTTGTAAGGATAACTTCCCTCGGATATCATGAGTTACGGTGTTAGGATTTTATTATACCTTTCTTTTCTTCTCCCATTGTCAATTTGGAGTCAAGAAAACAATTGGGAATTAAAAAAAATGCGAAATGGTATTCAAGTATACACGCGGACTATACCCAATTCAACTAACAAAGAGTACAAAGCAGTAGTAACAGTCAAATCTTCCATGGAAAAAGCAGTTACAACACTTTTGGATGGCAACAATTTGTACGAGTGGAATCATCAAACTCCTGAAAGCAAAACTATCAGAAAAATCAACGAACATACTGTTGTTATTTGGATGAAAAACCAAACACCTTGGCCAATCCCCAACAGAGACCATATTGCTAGATTAGAAGCGGAATACCTTAATAATTATACCGTAAAAATAAGCATTACTCCAGAAAAACAATTTTTGATTCCAACTAGTAAAAATGTAATACGTATGGAGGATTTCAAAGGCTTCTGGCTTGTTGTGGATCATGGAAATCAACTTATTATTACACAACAACTTTATGGAGATGCCGGAGGAAATCTTCCCGATTGGTTAGTAAATAGTGCTCTAACTACAGCTCCTTACAACACCTTACTCAATCTTAAAAACAAGCTTGAAACCACTCCATAATCACCATTTTATCTATCTTTCAACACTATTGCTTGAATTTTTTTTATGTAAATTTGCAAAAAAATAGAACGCCCGAGATGAGCAAATTATTGATTGTAGGCACTGTAGCTTTTGACGCTATTGAAACTCCTTTTGGAAAAACTGATAAAATTTTAGGTGGAGCCGGCACCTATATAGGATTGGCAGCGTCACAATTCAATGTAGATTCAGCTATTGTATCAGTAGTAGGAGAAGACTTTCCTCAGGCATATCTTGATATGCTTGCATCAAAAAAAATTGATGTCTCAGGCATTGAAATAGTAAATGGGGGAAAGACTTTTTTCTGGAGTGGAAAATATCATAATGATTTAAATACCCGAGACACCTTAGATACCCAACTTAATGTATTGGCAGATTTCAATCCTGTAGTTCCTAAAAATTATATAGACGCAGAAGTTTTAATGCTCGGTAACCTTCATCCCTCAATACAATTAAGTGTTATTGAACAGATGGTGAAACGTCCAAAATTAATTGTTCTTGACACTATGAACTTCTGGATGAATCACACTTGGGATGAACTATTAGAAGTTATAGCTAAAGTTGACATCATTACCATTAATGATGAAGAGGCAAGACAACTCACTGGAGAATATTCATTACTTAAGGCTGCTCAAAAAATCCATTCTATGGGACCAACTAATGTGGTTATCAAAAAAGGAGAACACGGAGCTTTATTATTTCATAATGACAATGTCTTTTTTGCTCCAGCCCTTCCACTTGAAGAAGTTTTTGACCCAACAGGAGCAGGAGACACATTTGCTGGAGGCCTCGTTGGATACCTTACAAAAACAAATGATTTTTCCTTTGAAAACATGAAAAATGGTATTATTTACGGATCTAATCTCGCCTCTTTTTGTGTTGAAAAATTTGGAACAGAGCGTATGGAAGATCTCAGCAAAGAGGCTATTCAAAAACGCTTACAACAATTCAGACAATTAACTCAATTTGAAATAGAAATTGCATAATAATTGCTGCCTGGAAATTTCCGGGCTTTTTTTATACTAAAGAACAACAACACAACTATGAGTGACGCTATTAAGCACGAATGCGGAATTGCCTTAGTTAGGCTACTAAAACCTTTGGAATATTATAAGGATAAGTATGGAAGTGCATTCTATGGAATAAACAAAATGTACCTAATGCTGGAAAAACAGCATAATAGAGGACAAGATGGAGCAGGTCTAGCCAGCATAAAACTAGACACCCTCCCTGGAGAACGCTATATCAGCCGTATTCGTTCTAACGAGCCACAACCTATCCAAGATATCTTTACCCAAATCAATTCGCGCTTAAACCAGATGGTTAACGAACTCCCAGAATTGAAAGATAATGTTGCCTTACAAAAAAAACTACTTCCGTATATAGGTGAAGTATTTTTAGGCCATGTACGCTATGGTACATTTGGAAAAAACAGTATTGAAAACGTACATCCATTCCTGCGTCAAAACAACTGGATGCACCGCAATCTAATAGTAGCTGGGAACTTCAACATGACCAATGTTAATGAATTATTCGATAATTTAATCCGATTAGGTCAACATCCAAAAGAAAAGGCAGATACAATTACCGTAATGGAAAAAATAGGTCACTTTTTAGATGACGAAGTAAACAAACTATATAAAAAGCTAAAACAGGAAGGCTTTAGTAAAAAGGAAGCCTCTCCTATTATTGCTGAACAATTGAATGTCGCCAAGATTCTAAAAAAGGCAGCAAAAAATTGGGATGGTGGTTATGCTATGGCAGGATTAATAGGTCACGGAGATGCTTTTGTCTTAAGAGACCCAGCAGGCATCCGCCCAGCATACTTCTACCAGGACGAGGAGGTGGTAGTGGTTGCCTCTGAACGTCCTGTTATTCAAACTGTCTTCAACGTAGAATACGAAGATGTTCATGAATTAGATCCAGGAAAAGCAATTATTATTAAGAAAAATGGAGGTGTTACCTTTAAACGTATTTTAGATCCATTGGAACGAAAAGCTTGTTCTTTTGAACGAATTTACTTTTCAAGAGGTAGCGATAAAGAGATTTATGAAGAACGAAAAATGCTAGGAAGATTACTATTTCCTAAAATTTTAGAAGTAGTTAATCACGATTTAGACAATACTGTTTTTTCATATATACCTAACACAGCTGAAACCTCATTTTTTGGACTTACTCAGGAGGTAGAAACCTATTTAAACCAGAAGAAAGAATTACAGATACTAAAAGAAGGGAACAACCTAACTCCTGAAAAGTTAAGAACCATCTTGGCAACTAGTCCACGAATGGAAAAAATTGCTATAAAAGACGTTAAATTACGCACTTTTATTACAGAGGATAGTAGCCGTGATGACTTAGTAGCCCATGTCTACGATATTACATATGGTTCAGTAAAACAAAATGACAATCTTGTTATTATTGACGATAGTATTGTGCGCGGTACAACCTTAAAAAAGAGTATTTTAAGAATTCTTGATAGACTACATCCAAAAAATATCATTGTTGTTTCTTCAGCACCACAAATACGTTATCCTGACTGTTACGGAATTGATATGGCCCGTCTTGAAGACCTAATCGCATTTAGAGCGGCTTTAGAACTACACAAAGACCGAGGAACCTACCATATAGTAGAAGATGTATATAAAAAATGTATTGCACAAGTTAATTTAATAGATAGTGAGGTTGTAAATGTGGTGAAGGATATCTACAATCCATTCACTGACGATGAAATTTCAGAAAAAATAAGCACATTATTAGCCCCGCAAGAAATTCAAGCTGGAGTAACAATCATATTCCAAACTGTTGATAACTTACACAAAGCTTGTCCAAAGAATTTAGGTGATTGGTACTTCACTGGGAATTATCCTACAGACGGAGGTAACCGTGTGGTAAACAGAGCTTTCATCAACTTTTATGAAGGAAATAATGAGCGCGCCTATTAAACGTTAACAATGAGTATTTCATCGAAAAAATAACATTTTTTTATTATTTCTTTTGCCAGATTGTTAATAATTATTACTTTAGCAGAGCCATAGCATAAGTAGGTTAAGTTCATGGTAAGATTTGGGGCAAAAAAAGGTGGACTAGTCCACCTTTTTTTATTTATAAACAAATTCAAACGCTAAAATATATACCTAAAAAATCCCGACGATGCGGGATTTTTATTTGTTTACAAGAAATGAATCTTTAGCTATTTTGAGCGTATAATTCTGCCACCTTTTCCCAGTTAATAACATTATAGAAGGCACCTATGTAATCAGGACGTCTATTCTGATAATTCAAATAATACGCATGTTCCCAAACATCTATGCCTAAAATTGGGTAACCACCACAACCTATACCAGGCATTAAAGGATTGTCTTGATTTGCAGTAGAGCATATTTCTACTTTTCCCCCTTTGTGTACACACAACCAGGCCCAGCCAGAACCAAACCGTGTTGCTGCAGCCTTACTGAAGGCTTCTTTAAATGCATCAAACGATCCTAGAGCAGAGTTAATTGCATCTGCAAGAGCTCCTTTAGGTTCTCCTCCACCATTTGGAGACATTATTTCCCAAAACAAGTTGTGATTATAAAATCCACCACCGTTATTTCGAACCGCCACATTATTCATATCTAATCCTCTCAGGATTTCTTCTATTGATTTTCCTTCCAACTCAGTACCCGAAATAGCCGAATTCAAGTTAGCAGTATAGGCGTTATGGTGTTTTGTATGGTGGATTTCCATAGTACGTGCGTCAATATGAGGCTCTAAAGCATCATACGCATAGGGTAATTTTGGTAATTCAAATGCCATGATTATAATTTTTTAGTTATTATTTATTTCTTTCAAAATTAACAATTATAGCCGTCAAATACTAACAATAAATTGTTAACTCCCGATAGAAATTTCTTATTTTGCAATAAAAAAAATCACTCTGTTGACTTCCTTTACTATCTACAACGCATCGGCCGGTTCAGGTAAAACCTACACCCTTGTTAAAACTTACTTAAAAATCATTTTACAACAACCACAAAATGATTATTTTAAGCATATACTTGCCATCACATTTACCAATAAAGCGGTAAATGAAATGAAAATCCGTATTGTTAATAGTTTAAAAAGCTTTAGAACAGCTCAAATGCTGGAAGAACCAGTCCCTATGTTTAGTGAGCTCTGCCACGAATTAAAACTTACACCCTCAGAACTACAGCAGCGTTGCGATACATTATTACATTCTATTCTACATAACTACGCTTTTTTCGATATAGCCACCATCGACAAATTCAATCATAGACTTATTCGAACATTTGCCTTTGATTTGAAAATATCTCAACAGTTTGAGGTTGAACTCAACACTAATGAACTACTTCAAAAGGCAGTAGACAATCTCATTGCAAGAGCAGGTAGAGATAAACCATTAACCAGACTCCTTGTTGAATTTTCTTTGGAAAAGCTAGAAGATGATAGAAGTTGGGATATCGCTTCAGATTTTTATGAAATGGCAAAGCTCCTCACTTCTGAGAATCATTTTGAACCTCTACACAAAGTTAAAGACCGCCCCTTAAAGGATTTTCTAAAACTAAAATCGCTTCTCAAAGAATATATTGATTCATTACGCAATAAGATAAAAGAAAGAGCAATCGAAATACTTTTAATTATTGATAACAAAGGACTTGAATCCAATGATTTTTCGAGAGGAACACTATATAGTCACTTTGAAAAACTTAGTAAGCATGAAATCGATGTATACAAAAATCAATTGTTACAAAATCTTGAATCAGGAAGTGGTCTGTATAACAAGAATACTCCCGAAAATAAAAAAGCACTTATAGATGACTTGAGACCTATACTTCTTGAAACATACCTTCAGATAAAAACTATGGTTTATCAGCAAAAACTGTATCAAAATGCCTATAAAAACATAGTCCCTTTTTCTGTATTGAGTGCAATTCAACAAGAAATGGAAACAATAAAGGCAGATGAAAACATAGTTCCTATTTCTGAATTCAACTATATTATTTCAGACGCAATTAAAAATCAGCCAGCACCTTTTATTTATGAAAGAATAGGGGAAAAATACCGTCATTTTTTTATTGACGAATTTCAAGATACTTCCCAGATGCAGTGGAATAATTTACTCCCTCTAATAGATTATGTTCTTCAAAGTGAAACTTCACAAACACAAAAAGGATCCCTTCTACTTGTTGGAGATGCTAAACAAGCAATATATAGATGGAGAGGTGGTAAGGCAGAACAATTTATCGATCTCTTTTTAGGGAAAAGTCAACCCTTTCACACCAAAGCTTATGTTGATGTTTTAGGCAATAATTTCAGAAGCCATGCTGAAATTATTCACTTCAACAACGATTTTTTTAAACATATATCTAATTACCTTCCTGACGATTCATACAAAAAAATATATAAGGATTCCAATCAAGAAATTCAACAAAAAAAGGGAGGGTACGTTTCCATATCTTTTATTGATTCTATAAAAAACAACGTTACGGAGGAAGACGACGACAATCCAAACAAAGATGAACGCTATGCCGCATCTACATTAGATGCAGTAAATGAAGCATTAAAAAATGGATTTCAATATCGAGATATTAGTGTACTAGTTCAAAAAAACAAAAATGGTTATCTACTAGCTAATCACCTTTCAAAAAATAATATCCCAATTATTTCTTCAGAATCTTTACTGTTGAAAAACCACGCCGGTGTTCGTTTTCTAATTAATTTAATTAAATTAATAATTCAGCCTGAAAATAAAGAGGCATTGGCCCAACTTCTATTAGAATTTGCCTCAATAAAAGAAATACCAAACGCTCATGATTTTTTAGTTGGATTCACCCGACATACGCCTGAGAATTTTTACAACGAATATGGCTTTGATTCTTCCTATGCAAGTACACACTCATTTTATGAATTGATGGAATATGCAATAGCTAGATTTGGTTTAGCATCTCAATCGGATGCTTATTTAACCTATTTTCTTGAAGAAATTTGGCAGTTTAACAAACCCTCTCAAGGAGGGATTTACGGATTTCTTTCACATTGGGAGCTGAATGAAGACAAATGGAGTATTGCAGCTCCAGAAGGTGTGAATGCTGTAACTATAATGACCGTTCATAAAAGTAAAGGACTTGAGTTTCCGGTTGTAATTTTCCCATACGCTAATGCCTCACTGTCCTTCGAAATCAATCCAAAAATATGGTATGATGTAATTCCTGAAAACCATGAAGGATTTTCTTCATTACTAATCAATAAAAATAATGAAGTTGCTCAATACAGTAATTATGGTCAAGCCTTGATAGATGAACATATTTCCAAAGTAATTCTAGATAAAATCAATGTGCTATATGTTGCACTAACACGTGCAGAAAATCACCTATACGTTATTTCCGAATATAACTCGCTAAAAAAAGAATCAGACACTCCCAATACATATTCACAACTTTTCATTGATTATTTAAAAAAAATCAACAGGTGGAGAGAGGGACAATTACAGTATGAATTTGGAAGCCCTTTAATTCAACATCAACAAAACGTTCAAAAAGAAGAAGATCATTTACCATTCGCACCACAACGCAAACTTGAATTACAATATAACATAGCGACACGGTCTGGCTCATTATGGGATACTAAACAAGGAGATGCTATTAATAGAGGTAATATACTCCATGATTTATTATCTCAAATACGTTGGAAAACTGACATTGATGATGCGTTAAAACATGCAATAATTCAAGGAAACATAGCAGCAGAAAGTTATAACGAACTTAAAGAAATGCTCAACAAACTTGTATCGAACCCCATTTTAGAACCCTATTTTTCACCTAAATACACCATTTATAATGAACAGGAATTACTTGGAGCAGAAAAACAACTACTCCGTCCAGATCGATTAGTTATAGATAACAAAAAAAATGTTGTTATTATCGATTACAAAACAGGAAAGGACAATCCAAAATACGCAATTCAATTAAACGAATATGAGCAAGTACTCAAATTTATGGGATATACAATAAAGCACAAATTACTAGTATTTATTAACGAAGAAATTGAAGTTAAAATACAGTCTTAAGTACCATAGTAAAAATCTTATCTTTGCATAAAAACACAACTCATGTACGGAAAAATACAACAACATTTAGCCAAGGAACTAGAAGATATCAAGAACGCTGGTTTATTCAAAAAAGAACGAATTATCACCTCTGCACAAGGAGCTGAAATCACTATAAACACGGGGGAAAAAGTTCTTAATTTTTGTGCCAACAATTATTTGGGGCTTTCATCTCATCCGGAAGTAATACAAGCAGCTAAAGACGCAATGGACACTCATGGATTTGGAATGTCCTCAGTACGTTTCATTTGTGGCACACAAGATATACACAAAGAATTAGAGCAAAAAGTTGCTGAATTCTATGGCACAGAAGACACCATTTTGTATGCCGCAGCATTTGATGCAAATGGTGGAGTCTTTGAACCTCTATTTGGACCCGAAGACGCTATAATCTCCGACTCACTTAATCATGCCTCCATTATTGACGGTGTTCGTTTATGTAAGGCAAAACGATATCGCTATGAGAATAGCAACATGAAAGACCTTGAAGACCAACTTAAAAAAGCTAATGAAGATGGTGCAAGATTTAAAATTATAGTTACAGACGGTGTCTTTTCAATGGATGGACTAGTTGCGCCATTAGATAAAATATGTGACCTAGCAGAAGCTTACGATGCACTAGTAATGATTGATGAGTGTCATGCTGCAGGCTTTATTGGGAGAACAGGAAGAGGAACCTTAGAAGAGAAAAATGTAATGGGCCGAGTTGACATCATTACAGGTACTCTTGGAAAAGCTTTAGGTGGAGCTATGGGTGGCTATACGACTGGTAAAAAGGAAATTATAGAGCTTCTTCGTCAAAGATCACGTCCCTATTTATTTTCTAACTCTCTAGCACCCGCTATAGTTGGGGCTTCCATAAAGGTATTTGAGTTACTTTCCTCAAGCACTACATTGCGTGATCAATTAGAATGGAATACAGATTACTTTAAAAAAGGAATGAAAGCTGCCGGTTTTGATATCATTGATGGCGATAGTGCTATTGTTCCAGTAATGTTGTATGATGCAAAGTTATCACAAGAAATGGCAGACAAATTATTGACAAAAGGAATTTATGTAATTGGCTTCTTTTATCCAGTAGTTCCAAAAGATAAAGCGCGTATCAGAGTACAGTTATCTGCAGCTCATACTAGGGAACATTTGGACAAGGCAATTGCTGCATTTACCGAAGTAGGGAAGGAACTAAAAGTCATATAAACCTGACTAAAATTTCTTAAAAAGTAAAAAAAATTACTACATTTGCTTTTGTTAATATTGATTAACAGGTTACTTTTGTATACATTAACACATAATTTAAACAAATTGAACATGAAACATCTAAGCAAATTATTGGTTGCTATTTTCCTTGTGGCAGGATTTAGCAGCGTAGAAGCTCAGGACAAAAACAATCCATGGCAGTTTGGTTTTGGAGTGAATGCTGTTGACGCGTTCCCTACCAACAACCTTCTAATGGATAACGCCAGAAAAGGTAAATGGTTTGACGAGTATTTCAACGCATCTAACCACTGGAATATTCTTCCTGCCATATCTACACTTAACGTTTCTAAGTATGTAGGAGATGGATTCTCTTTTGGTGTAAGAGGTTCACTTAACAAAATCGAGAACATGGGTGACGCTAAGGTTGACGACCTTACTTACTACGGTCTTGATGGAGAGATCAAATACAACCTAAATGAATTGTTTGGTATGAAAGTATTTGATCCTTACCTACAAGTTGGTGGTGGTTACTCTTGGATTGATGATTTAGGTGCTGGTACTTTGAATGGAGGTCTTGGATTTAATCTTTGGTTTACTGAGAATCTTGGTTTAAACTTCCAAACTTCATACAAGCACTCTTTCGAAGACAGATTAGTTCCTCACTTCCAACATTTAGCTGGTCTTGTTATCAAATTTGGTGGCAATGATACTGATGGAGACGGTATCTATGACAAAGATGATGCTTGCCCTGAAGTGGCTGGTCTTCCACAATTCAACGGTTGCCCTGATTCTGACGGAGATGGTATTGAAGATTCTAAAGACGCTTGTCCTAATGAGGCTGGCCCTGCAGAGTTCAATGGTTGTCCTGATTCAGACGGTGATGGCATTGCTGACAAGGACGATGCTTGTCCAACTGTAGCTGGAAAAAGAGAATTGAATGGTTGCCCTGATAAAGATAACGATGGTATAGCAGACAAAGATGACGCTTGTCCTGAAGTAGCTGGTCCTAAAGAAAACAAAGGATGTCCATGGCCAGACAGAGATGGTGATGGTGTTCTTGACAAAGATGACGCTTGTCCTGAAGTTAAAGGTACTGTTGCAAACAAAGGTTGTCCTGAGGTTACTCAGGAAGTTCAAGACACTTTGAATGAGTATGCTAAAACTATTTTATTTGACACTGGAAAATCGACCATCAAAGCTCAATCAGCGACCGTTCTGGATCAAATTGTAGGAGTATTAAATGAATACTCTAACTCTAAGTTTACAATTGAAGGTCACACTGACAGTACTGGTAGTCTAGCAACTAACAATCGTCTTTCTCAAGAAAGAGCAGATGCGGTTCGTGTTTACCTAGTAGACAAGGGGATATCTCCTGACCGTCTAACTGCAAAAGGTTTTGGTCCTAGCAACCCTATTGCATCTAACAAAAATGCTAAAGGCCGCGCTCTTAATAGACGCGTTGAAATTAACTTGGTAAAAGAATAATTTCTTTATAATCTCAATTAAAACGCCCCGAATATTCGGGGCGTTTTTTATTTTTATATCCATGGAAACATTTTTAGGAAATGTCGTGGCTTCCGTATTAAAAAAAAATATTGATCCACGACAACTTACATTTATTGTACCGAGCAAAAGAGCAGTAGTCTTCTTAAAAGATCACTATATTCAATTAAATAATTCTATAGGATTTTTACCTAAATTCTACAGTATTGAAGAATTTATCGAAGGATTATCTGGCATAAAACAAGCTCCTAATCTGGTACTGCTATTTGAACTTTATGATTGTTATAAGACAAACACTCCAAATAACCCAGATAACTTTGAAACCTTTTTAGGCTGGGGACAAACGCTACTCCAAGATTTTAATGAAATTGACAGGTATCTTATTGAACCCGACACTATCTTTCCGTACATAAAAGCCATCAAAGAAATTGACCATTGGTCACTTTCAGAAAACCTTACACCTCTGCAAGAATCACATCTTTCATTTTGGAAAACTCTTGGCAGCTATTATTATCAGTATAAAAAACATTTACTTGATAAAGAAATAGGTTACCAAGGTCTCGTATACATACAAGCTTTAGAGAACTTAGAATTATATATTCAAAATTTCAGAAATCACACTCATGTATTTGCAGGCTTCAACGCCCTTAATAAAGCGGAAGAGAGAATTATACAAGAGATTTTACATAATCTACCTGCCTCCATATTCTGGGATACAGATAAAGCATTTCTACAAGAAAAAGACCATGATGCCTCACTATTCCTTAAATCACATTTTTCAAAATGGAATTATTATAAAAAAAATACCCCTGAGTGGATTAGTAACAACTTTGAAAATCCTAAAAACATTGAAATCACAGGTCTTCCAAAAAACATAAATCAAGCAAAATACATCAGTAATTTATTAAACCGCTACGCTGAAAATGGAACCCTAAAACATACGGCTGTAGTATTGTCAGATGAGCAACTTTTACTCCCTTTACTATCCAACATCAGCAATGAAATTGAGGCTGTAAATATAACTATGGGCTACCCACTACAGGAGACGCCGATAGCGCCTATATTTTCATTTTATTTTAAGCTATTTCTAAACGAACAAAAAGAATGGTATTACAAAGATATCATCGGATTTTTATCCCTCCCTCAAATAGCCATTCTATTTGATAACAAACCTTCTGTTACTCAAAATCTAATACAATATCTCTATAATAACAATATAAGTTATGTAACTAATTCTACTTGGTTGGACTGCACCAATGACTCACAAGTAATAAAGACATTACACTGGCTTTTACCAAACTCAGAATCTACTTCTCCCCTACAACTGATTCAGAGAAGTCGTGAAATCATTAACAGTCTAAAAAACTACTATAGCCAACAGTCTACGAACACTATACTTTTAGAATATTTATTTAGGTTTTACGAACTTTTCAATCAGCTTGAAGACCTTCAACTGTCCTACGGATTTATATCTTCAACTAAATCTTTATATAGACTTTATACCGACATTCTAACAAAAGAATCTTTAGATTTCAAAGGAGAACCTCTTGAAGGTCTTCAGATTATGGGTATGCTAGAAAGTAGAAACTTAGATTTCGAGAACCTTATTATTGCCTCAGTAAATGAAGGTATCTTACCTTCAGGGAAAAATAACAATTCTTTTATTCCCTATGAAGTAAAAAAAGCTGTAGAACTTCCAACTTATAAAGAAAAAGACGCAATTTATGCTTATCATTTCTATCGTCTATTACAACGTGCTAAAAACATTCACTTACTATATAACACAGAACCAGACGCCCTAAATGGGGGAGAAAAAAGTCGCTTCCTCCAGCAATTGGAATCCTTTTCCCCAAATCAACATTCAATAAAGTCAAGCATACTAGCACCTAAAATCACCCCACCTGACATTATTGAACTCAAAATCGATAAAACTAGCACTACTATGCTTCGTCTCAAGGAAGTAGCTGCCAAAGGTTTTTCACCATCATCTTTAGCAAAATACATTAGTAACCCTATGGAATTTTACCAGCAATACATACTAGGTATTCGTGAAGAAGAAACAGTTGAAGAAACAGTTGCAGCTAACACTATGGGCACAATTGTTCATGCCGTTTTGGAGGAGATGTACCTACCTGTTGTGGGTCAATTCCTTTCAGAAATACAACTTTCGAAAATGAGGAGCACAATCGAAACGCTTACTTTAAAACATTTTCAAGCCTTTTATAAAAATACCTCAAAACTAACTGGCAAAAATTTGATTATTTATGAAGTCATAAAAAAATACATAGATAAATTTCTATCTATGGAATCAGATACTCTTAAGAAAGGCATCACTATAAAGGTAGTAGATGTAGAACGCAAAGTAAATATCCCATTTAAAAGTGAAAAAATACCTTTTGAAATAGTACTTAAAGGTACCGTAGATAGGATTGATATACGAGATGGCCAACTTTGTATTATAGATTATAAGACTGGTAAAGTAGAGGCCAAGGATGTCACATTTCCAGATTGGAACGAGCTTATAACCAATGCCAGTTACACAAAGGCTTTTCAACTACTTACCTATGCCTACATGTATACCCAAGAAAATGAAGTTAAAGATGAATTAGAAGTGGGTAATATCTCATTTAAAAAACTCTCAGCAGGTTTCATTCCAGCTTCATTGGGCGTATCAAGAAACAAAGTAAGCAAAATTTCTAAGGAGATGCTTTTAGAAATAGAATTAGCATTGGAAATCTTATTATTGGAAATTTTAAACCCTGAAATTCCTTTTAAAAATAAAAAAATTGAATGATACATTTACCATTCTTGATTGACGGAAAACATCAACTTCCAATTCTTGGAGATATAACTTATACTGAAAGCAATAAAAGCATCCCAATTATTATCTTTTGTCATGGCTATAAAGGCTTTAAAGATTGGGGATGTTGGCATCTGGTTGCTCAAAAATTTGCCAGCAAAGGATTTGCCTTTGTGAAATTCAATTTTTCCCACAACGGAGGAACTGTTGATCAACCTATAGATTTCCCAGATTTGAAAGCCTTTGGAAACAATAATTACATAAAAGAATTAGACGATTTACAAACCGTGATTGACTGGCTTTACACTTCTAATTCCCCTATAACACCAAATGGAGGAATACACCTAATTGGTCATTCTAGAGGAGGTGGTATTGTCACTATCAAAGGAGCAGAGGAGAATCGAATTATGAGTATAACCTCTTGGGCAGGTGTTAGCGACTTTTCCATTCACTTTCCTAAAGGAATAAAAAAATTGATTTGGAAAATACGAGGGGTAGGTTATGTTTATAATGTTCGCACTAAAC
The DNA here is from genome assembly GCF_028743515.2 of Imtechella halotolerans. Lineage (GTDB taxonomy): Bacteria > Bacteroidota > Bacteroidia > Flavobacteriales > Flavobacteriaceae > Imtechella > Imtechella halotolerans. The sequence continues at coordinate 2,437,480 of NZ_CP117969.2, forward strand.
AAAGAATGCCACATTATTATCAATTCTACAAAAACTTTAAATCCAACCAACAACGCCTAACCATATCTAATGCAGTACAAAAAATAGATATTCCACATTTACTTATTCATGGCACCAACGACCTTGTAGTTCCTTTAAAAGAGGCCCAAAATGTTGCCAAATGGAATCCAAAAAGTGAATTATTTATATTAAATGACGGAGATCACAGTTTTCACGCAACCCATCCTTGGAAAACTGAATCATTACCCGTAGATATGAGCAAAGCTATTGAAAAGACAATGGTATTTCTTGACCAGTTTCGTCCTTAAACTATACAATAAAAAAAGCAGTACCATGGTACTGCTTTGTGGAGAAGATGGGGCTCGAACCCACGACCTCTTGCATGCCATGCAAGCGCTCTAGCCAACTGAGCTACATCCCCAAAAAATCTTGGCAAATATACTACAAATAAATTCCAAAAAACAAATTACGATTTCCAAAGTTTACTAATTGTCGCTATTTTTGATGTAAATATTAAGCGACATGACAACTACAAGACCTAGCGGAAGCTTATATACCCGTATTGAAAATCATATTGCCACAATTGAATTTGGACATCCAGCAAGTAATTCTTTCCCTTCAGAATTATTAGCTAGACTATCAAAAGAATTTCATTTGCTTTCTGATAATTCTGAAATACACATCATAGTTCTAAAAAGTGAAGGAGATGGCCCATTCTGTGCTGGCGCCTCATTTAACGAACTTGTTGACATAAAAACTCTCGATGAAGGGACTACATTTTTTAATGGTTTTGCTAAAGTCCTAAATGCCATGAGACAATGCTCTAAATTAATTATTGGTCGTGTACAAGGCAAAGCTGTAGGTGGCGGTGTAGGTCTAATCGCAGCCTGCGATTATGTCATGGCCACTGAAGCTTCAGCCATTAAACTTTCAGAATTAACAATTGGAATAGGCCCATTTGTTATAGCTCCTGCCATTGAAAGAAAAATAGGAATAGCAGCCTTAAGTGAACTCACCATAGCCGCCGAGTCTTGGCAAAATGCCTATTGGGCTAAAGAAAAAGGATTGTACGCAAGGGTTTTTGAAACTATAAAAGAATTAGACAAGGAAGTTGAATTTCTATCAATAAAACTATCTCAGTATAACCCACAAGCCTTGTATGAAATGAAAAAAGTACTGTGGAAAAACACTGAAGATTGGGACACTTTACTTGATCAACGTGCACGTATTTCGGGTAAACTCGTCTTATCTGAATTCACCCGAGAAGCTTTACAGAGATTTAAAAAGTAAATAATATTAACGGGTTTTTAACCAGCCTGTAATACTTAACCTAGTTGTTTTTACAGGTCTAACCTCATGTTCCAATAACTGACTTTCAAATATAACAACTCGTCCAGGATATGGATAGATTACGACCTCTTCCTCACCTTCATTGTTCGGAAGATAAATAACCAACTCACCTCCGTTCTCAGGTTTCCAATCTTCATTGTTTAAATAACAAACAATAGAAAGCTTTCTTCTATCATCATTTAGAAAGGTATCTAAATGTCTTTTGTAGAAAGTACCCTCAGGATATAATGCATAATGAAATTCCTTATAAAGAATACCCATAAAGCATGTTTTATTCAAGTAGTCAATAAAGTCATTGATGCGTTTAAAGAACTGTTGTTCAACTATACCACAATCAGCTTCGTTTAGCCATTTAATAAAATCCCCTCTTACTGATTTTTCTACAATTTCATTTATACGATTACCAATGGCTGCTTTTTTAAAATCATCATCTTCATATGCCATCATTAGGGAGTTTCTTAAGGCAGCAACTTCGGATTCTGTGAAAAAACCTTCTACTATACTGAAGCGCTGCTCTATGAGGTCATTAATAACCTTTTCATACAGAGGATTACATTCAAAATCCAACTGCTCAAACAATTCGTCTTGTGCCACTAATTAGCTATAATTATTCGAGGTGAAAATTACACTTTTTCTGCTTTTGTTGTATCACTCCTCCCTTTTTGAGTAAAAAATAATTGAAATCTAATACCTTTGTAACTGAAAGAGATTATTATGACTCAAATACGTATTACCAAACAATTTAGTTTTGAAACCGGGCATGCCCTTTACGGTTATGACGGAAAATGCAAAAACGTTCACGGACATAGTTATAAATTATCTGTTACCGTAATTGGAAGTCCCAATATAGATACCACTAATGTAAAATACGGAATGGTTATCGACTTTGGGGATTTGAAAAAAATTGTAAAAGAGGAAATTGTAGATATTTTTGATCATGCAACAGTGTTCAACCAAAACACTCCACACATTGATTTAGCAAACGAACTAAAATCCAGAAATCACAACGTTATCTTGGTAGATTACCAGCCTACAAGTGAAAATATGGTAATTGATTTTGCTAATAAAATAAGACGAAGACTTCCGAAAAATATCAATCTATTTTCGTTAAAACTCCAAGAGACAGAAACTTCCTATGCAGAATGGTATGCTTCAGACAATTAATCGTATATTATTCAAATGAATATTCCAGAAGGTAAAAAAATATACTTTGCTTCAGACAATCATTTAGGAGCTCCAACTAGAAATGAAAGCAAGGAGCGAGAAGAAAAATTTGTTAAATGGTTAGATACCATTAAAAACGATGCAGCTGCTATTTTTCTCCTGGGCGATCTTTTCGATTTTTGGTTCGAATACAAAACTGTTGTCCCGAAGGGATACATTCGCACACTGGGAAAGTTGGCAGAAATTTCTGATTTAGGTATTCCTATATATTTTTTTGTTGGCAATCATGACCTTTGGATGAATGGTTATTTTGAAGAAGAATTAAACATTCCCGTATTCCACTCCCCTCAAATATTCACCTTCAATGGTAAAAAATTTCTAATAGGACATGGCGATGGACTTGGTCCTGGAGACAAAGGATATAAACGCATGAAAAAAGTATTCACCAATAAATTTTGCAAATGGCTATTCCGTTGGCTTCATCCCGATATAGGAGTTCGGTTGGCTCAGTATCTTTCAGTGAAAAACAAGCTAATTTCTGGGGATGAAGACGTTACTTTCTTGGGTGAAGATAATGAATGGCTAGTGCAATATTGTAAAAGAAAATTAACTCAGGAAAAATACGACTATTTTGTATTTGGACATCGTCATCTACCGCTAGAAATCAATCTGGATGAGCATAGTAAATACTTTAATTTAGGTGATTGGATACATTATTATACCTACGGTGAATTTAACGGCAATCACTTTCAAATAAAGGAATACAAATTATAAAAATATCCCGAAGTTTTTCGGGATATTTTAAGTACTAACATAAATAATCAATTCAAAGGAAATATTTAATATGAATCGCTATTTTCATAATCAGAACATATCAAATAGCAGACCTCTATTTCACAGTAACGGTTAAAAATCCCAAAAAAAATGGCTATCCCATAGATGAAGGACGGATATCTCTGATCCTAAGTTGGAGACTAACAGAGCCATTCCATTCATTTTCATCAATACTGTAAACTATATCAACGCGCTTTTGATTAGCTAGTAAATCCAATTTCTTTCCAAGCCCAAATCCTATTGAAACGAAACGATCACTACCGTCTTGCTGAAAAACAGCCCTAAGGTGTGACTCATCCTTACCAACACACTTTGCCTGTCCAATTTCATATACATTACGTGAAATAAAAACGGGCTGTAAATTTCCGGGACCAAATGGAGCTATCTGTTTAAGAATCCGATAAAACTTAGGTGTAATTGATGAAAGAGGAATTTCATCATCAATTAAAATCTCTGGAATCAATAGATTTGGGTCTATAGTTTTAGAAACCACCTCTTCAAAACGTTCCTTAAACATTGGATATTGAGCCTCTGTAAGGGTGAGCCCCGCTGCATATTTATGACCTCCAAATTGCTCAATATACTCTGCGCATGCTTCCAATGCATTATAGACATCAAATCCTTTCACCGAACGTGCAGAGGCCGCAAGTTTATCTCCACTTTTAGTAAATACAAGCGTAGGTCGATAATAGGTTTCAATTAACCTTGAAGCCACAATACCAATAACACCTTTATGCCAGTTTTCATTAAAAACAACAGTAGTAAAACGCTTTTCTTCCTGTTTTTCCAATATTTGAGTAAGTGCTTCATCTTTTATTAATTGATCAAGTTCTCTTCTGTCAGAGTTAAAATCTTCAATTTCTCTCGCTAAAATAGTCGCATTTTTATAATCGGATTCCGTTAACAAATTTACAGCATGCTGACCATGCCTTATGCGACCAGCAGCATTAATTCGTGGAGCTATTATAAAAACTACATCACCTAATGTCATTTCTCTTTTTTTTTGAAAAGTCATTAGAGCGTAAATTCCTGGACGAGGTTTGGAATTCAATACTTCTAAACCAAAATATGCTAATACTCTATTCTCACCAGTAACCGGGACAATATCGGCAGCAATTGCAGTGGCTACTAAGTCCAAAAAAGGTAATAAATCCTCTATATTTTGACCGCGACCATGAGCTAAGGCTTGAATGAGCTTAAATCCCACCCCACAACCACAAAGCTCATCATATGGATAATGACAATCCTGTCGTTTAGGGTCTAAAACAGCTATAGCTTCAGGTAACTGTTCTCCTGGACGATGGTGATCGCATATTATAAAATCAATTCCTTTCCGAGCAGCATAAGCCACCTCTTCAATAGATTTTATACCACAATCTAATGCAATAATAAGGGATACATTATTGTCATCTGCAAAATCAATTCCTTGAATTGACAACCCATATCCTTCCACATATCGATCAGGAATATAGGTAGCAACATTAGATGTAAATTGCATTAAATATGAAGACACTAAGGCTACTGCCGTTGTACCATCTACATCGTAATCACCGAAAACAAGAATGTTTTCTCCACAAGAAATAGCTTTATTAATACGGGCAACTGCAGAATCCATATCCTTCATTAGAAATGGATTATGCAAATCTTTCAAATTTGGACGGAAAAAAGCCCGAGCTTCATCAAATGTCTTAATACCACGTTGACATAACAAATTAGCTATTTCGTCCGAAACCTGTAAATCCCATGCTAGATTATTCACATGCGAAGTTTCAGCTTTGGACTTTAAAGTCCAACGAATGTCTGTCATTTTTTATGAATGATGGTAACGCGTTTCTATGTTTAACTTTGCAAATCGACGAAACATCTCCATGACACCACAGTATTTCTCTATTGACAAATCTACAGCTCGTTGCAATTTTTTTTCATCTAAGTTCCTTCCTTTAAAATGATATTCAATGGTAACTGTATGATAATATTTCGGATGTTCTTCAGTTAGCTCGGCAACAGTTTTAATAAAAAATTCATCAACCTCCAGTTTCATTTTTTTCATCAGAGATGCTACATCAAGACCACTACACCCTGCCAAAGCAGATAGCATCAATGCTTTAGGGCGTAACCCTTCTCCATCACCGCCATCCTCAGGTGCAACATCTATATATAATTCTCCTGCTGGATTTGTTGAATGAAATTTCATATTCCCTTCCCAAGTAGTAATTACTTCGTGTGTCATAAACTTATTTTTTATTTTCTCAAATTTACGGATTATTTCCGCTATACTAAACGATGCCTTTATTAACACTTATGGCTCTTGTTGAAACCTAAAAAAACTATAAAATTAGAACTTTCTCTCTTCAAGAATCCTATTTAGGATAACAGCATTTTACAGGAATACCCAGACCACATAAAGAGATTTATTCAAATTTTTTAAAAGGGAACAACCCTACCTTTAACTATTTACTAAATGATTCGGCAAAATAAGAGAAAGCATCAATAAATTTAAAATATGGATTCAAACCAATAATAGCAATCTAAGTGTTTTTTGGTCAAAGACATCTATTTTGTTCATATGAATAATTTCTAAATTCCCAAAAGGAGCGATTCCATCATCTCCTTCCAAAAAAATTATTTTTTACCAGCAACAACAGCAACAATTTCTCCCTTTGGAGGTTTGACTTCAAAATGTGATAGAACCTGGGCAGCGGTCCCTCTTACCGTTTCTTCGTGCAATTTAGAAAGTTCCCTAGAAACTGAAACTTGTCTATCAGATCCAAAATAATTCACAAATTCTCCAAGGGTTTTCACCAGTTTGTGTGGTGACACATAAAAAATCATTGTTCGAGTTTCTTCAGAAAGAAACAAAAATCGCGTTTGCCGTCCCTTTTTTTCAGGTAAAAATCCTTCAAAAACAAATCGATCATTTGGTAGACCACTATTTACCAATGCCGGAACAAAAGCAGTTGCTCCTGGCAAACATTCCACAACTACACCATTCTCAACACAGGCTCGTGTGAGTAAAAAGCCTGGGTCAGAGATTGCGGGTGTACCAGCATCACTAATTAACGCTATGGACTCTCCACCTTGCAAACGACGCACTAGATTCTCCACCGTTTTATGCTCATTATGCATATGGTGACTTTGCATTGGAGTGTTAATTTCAAAATGCTTAAGGAGTTTACCACTTGTGCGGGTATCTTCAGCCAAAATAACATCAACCTCCTGAAGCACTTTGATGGCCCTAAAAGTCATATCGTCCAAGTTACCAATAGGAGTTGGGACGATGTATAATTTACTCATATATTAATTTAGAAAAGGATTTATTCCACCAAAATCAACTCCCATAATTATCCAACAAGGAGTCATTTATTCAATTAAACTTATGCTCAATAATTGTCAGAAAACGGGATTCATATTCTTCCTTCCCAGCCCAATGGTTGTAATCCGGCTTAACCATATCACTTAAAAATGACACCGCCTCATCATAAGTTCTAAGTGTATTTAATTGTGATAGCACTCTATTATAATCCACATCACTTCCATCAAATAGATGTTTAACAAATGCAATTCTATCATTAAGCCCAACATGAATACCGGGTTTAAGTTTATCATTTAGTGATATAAGCTTTGAGTCTACGTGTACTTCTTTTCTAGTATGCGAATCTTGAACAAGGGTTTCTTCTGATTTTTTCTCAAAAACGGGCTCAGGTAATATTTCTGATAGGATATCATCCAACGTCTCTGTTTCTGGCATTTCAATGACCATCTCATTAATTGTATCCATTAATGGTACTACAATATCCTCTTCATGAGGATTATTTTCAGGGACATCTTTATTACCCGAAATCACCTGTTGTGCAATCTCCTCAAATTTCGTTACTACATCACTTTTACCAATGGTAGGTTGTGCTTGTCCAAAATGCTCTTCAACAAATTTTAATATAGTTAGCCTCTCATAAAGCACTTTAACTTCCTGTTGTAGGGCATTAATATCTTCCTTTCCTTTTAATTTAAGAATTCGATGTGCTATACTTATGAGATCAGATTCCAATTTTTTCTTCATTGTTTATAAATTTTGATAGGCATGCACATTGGTTTTTGATAAATTTGTCCGAGATTTATACCAAGTGAACCCTCTGTTGGGTTTTCGTCTTGAAAATTACAAAATGTTTCTCGAAAATACCGTTAATCATAAAGAACAATTTGGGTGGATAGAAGTAATTTGTGGCTCAATGTTTTCGGGCAAGACCGAAGAATTGATTCGCAGATTGAAACGCGCGCAATTTGCCAAACAAAAAGTGGAAATTTTTAAGCCTGCCATTGACACGCGTTACAACGAGGAAATGGTAGTTTCCCACGATGCGAACCAAATACGCTCTACCCCTGTACCGGCTGCGGCTAATATACGTTTATTAGCAGACAGCTGTGATGTTGTAGGTATAGATGAAGCTCAATTTTTTGATGATGAAATTGTCTCTGTTTGTAACGACTTGGCTAACAAAGGTATTCGTGTCATTGTTGCAGGGTTAGATATGGATTTTAAAGGAAATCCTTTTGGCCCCATGCCTGCGCTTATGGCTACTGCCGAATATGTAACAAAAGTACATGCGGTTTGTACCAGAACAGGTAATCTCGCGCAATACAGCCACCGAAAAGCAGCTGGAGACAAACTTGTTATGCTAGGCGAAACTGATGCTTATGAACCACTTAGCAGGGCCGCTTTTTATAAGGCAATGCTTAAAGAAAAGTTACATAAGTTGGATGTTACCGACCCGCAAGAAATTCCCTCTAAACCCGATTCTGAAGAACATGTCAAAGGTTTGTGAAACCGTACTCGAAATTGATTTGCGTGCATTAAAACGCAATGCTACTTACTTAAAAAGTAAGCTTCAGCCAGATACTAAATTTTTGGCTGTTGTTAAGGCCTTCTCTTATGGCAACGACTCTGAATTTATAGCATCATATCTAGAAAAAGAAGTAGGTGTAGACTATTTTGCAGTAGCATATACCTCAGAGGGAGTAGCTCTACGAAAGGCAGGAATAAAATCACCAATCCTAGTACTACACCCGCAAAGTATTAATTTTGATGAACTAATAGCATTCAAATTAGAACCTAGTATTTATTCATCCTTTGTACTTAACGCTTTTATAGCAGAGGCTGAAAAGAAAGGATTGAATAAATATCCTATACATCTGAAATTTAATACTGGATTAAATCGACTAGGATTTTCAAAATCGGAAATTAGCTATGTTGTCGGTCGACTGAATGCAAGTTCCAGTGTTTATGTACATTCGATATTTTCTCACCTGGCAGCTTCTGAAGATATGAATGAGATTGAGTTTTCGAAAAAACAGATAAATTGCTTCGTTGAAATGGCGCAAAATTTAGAAAGTAAAATTGGATATAATTCCTTATGGCATATGTGTAATACTTCCGGAATTCTTAATTATCCAGAAGCTCATTTTAATATGGTGAGAAGTGGTATTGGTTTATATGGCTTTGGGAACGACCCTAAATTCAACTCATTTTTCACGCCCATAGGAAGTCTTAAAACCATAATTTCACAAATCCATGAAGTTTTACCTGGAGAGAGTCTTGGATATAATCGAGGATTTATTGCTCATAAAAAAACTAGATCAGCAACCTTACCTTTAGGACATGCCGACGGCATAGGAAGACAATACGGTAATGGTAAAGGTTATGTAATTATTAATCATAAAAAGGCACGCATTTTAGGTAATGTTTGTATGGATATGCTTATGGTAGATGTTACAGATATTACTTGCAAAGAAGGAGATGAAGTATTAGTTTTTGGATTGGATCCAACTGCTGAAGATTTAGCAGCAACTACTGGAACCATTTCGTATGAACTTATTACAGGTATTTCTCAACGAGTTAAACGTGTATTTATAACCTAACTTTATTTACATTCAAAGCATTGAATTTTTGCAAAAATTATTAAATTTAGAATTGTACTAACTAAATTATTTACAGACATATGGGATTCTTCAAAGACTTTAAAGCCTTCTTACTGAAAGGCGACATTGTAAATCTAGCTACAGCAGTTATTGTCGGTGGCGCATTTGGCAAAATTGTAAGTTCGTTTACAAACGATGTTCTAATGCCTCCTATTGGAATTTTATTAGGCGGAGTGGATTTTTCCGATCTTAGTATTCAACTTAAAGAAGCCGTTGGTGAAACACCAGCAGTAACAATCAACTATGGTTCCTTTATTCAAACTGTTATTGATTTTGTAATTATAGGCTTTTGTATTTTCATTGTTTTAAAAGCCTACGAGCGTACTCAGAAAAAAGATGAACCAGCTCCAGTTGCACCTTCAGGACCCACCCAAGAAGAATTACTAACAGAAATTCGTGACATATTAAAGAATAAATAATGAAGTTAGTGTCCTGCTTCACTTCCTATTCTTAATAGATTTATACTAAACCACACCATTAGCGTGTGGTTTTTTATTGTTATAAATTTCACTTATTGTTATATTTTTATGTGTTTTATATTTTTAGCATTAATGATTGGAATTAATAGTTACTTTTGCAACATATAAATTAAAAAAATCATGAGAGTAGCTGTTGTAGGTGCCACCGGAATGGTGGGCGAAGTAATGCTGCAAGTTCTTGCAGAACGCAATTTTCCAATTACAGAACTAATTCCTGTTGCTTCTGAAAGATCGATAGGAAAGGAAATTAATTTTAAGAACACATCCTATAAGGTTGTTGGGCTAGCTCAAGCGGTTTCATTACGTCCTGATATAGCACTATTTTCAGCCGGGGGAACTACATCATTAGAATGGGCTCCAAAATTTGCTGAGGCTGGCACAACAGTAATTGATAATTCTTCCGCTTGGAGAATGGATCCTACAAAAAAATTAATTGTTCCTGAAATAAATGCATCTCTACTTACCTCTGACGACAAAATAATAGCAAACCCCAATTGTTCTACTATCCAAATGGTTCTGACGCTGGCTCCATTACATGCTCAGTACACTATAAAACGAGTAATTGTATCAACCTACCAATCGATCACAGGAACTGGAGTAAAAGCTGTTGAACAGTTGGAAAATGAGTACGCAAACATTAAGGGGGAAATGGCTTACCACTACCCAATACATCGAAATGCCATACCTCAATGTGATGTCTTTGAGGATAATGGTTATACCAAGGAAGAGATGAAGCTTGTTCGAGAAACACAGAAAATCCTAAACGATCGTAATATTGCTGTTACAGCAACAGCCATTCGCATACCTGTAGTTGGTGGACATAGTGAATCTGTAAATATTGAATTTACTTCCGATTTTAAATTAGATGAAGTACGATCAATACTTCATAATAGTCCAGGAATTACCTTACAGGATAACCCAGACACCCTCACCTACCCTATGCCTATATATGCACAAGGTAAAGATGATGTATTTGTTGGTCGCTTACGAAGAGATGAATCTCAACCGAATTCACTTAATATGTGGATCGTTGCTGACAATCTAAGAAAAGGTGCGGCAACAAATGCAGTACAAATAGCAGAATACCTGTTGAATCAATCTTTAGTTTAACACTTATCTGATTTGAATAAAAAAAGGGGGACTTGCTTTAAGTTCCCCTTTAGTTGTTTGACTAGCTACAATAATATAAACAATTAATTCATGTTTATCACACTTTAGGCAATTCATTCAATTTAATGATAAAAACTTACTAAATGAAAGAAAAACTAATAGTTCGTTTAACATTTCGAATAATTAAATTGCTTTACTAGCAAACTTTACATCATTTCATGAACTTATTGCAAATATATTCGTAAATATATTCATTAGTTTATGAATATTAACATAATATTATAATATTTTTTATTTTTTTTCATACTTTCATTCAGCAATCTCGATTAAACCTAGAGAAGTTTGTCTTTAAAATATTTGTTAAATAGTTCTAATTACCTATTTTCTTCATCTCATTTAATTTATTTTTGATTATAATCTACTTGGGGCCATTACCCAACTAGCGCAACCTTTTCTTCTAAACTCAATGTCTTGTTTATGAAAAATTCTTTAATTCCTATAAGTTGTTTATTACTCATGATCTCATGTAATACTATTTCCCAAAAAAAAATAGATTCAATTTCGTATCCTGAAACCAAAAAGGTTGATTCAACAGACCATTATTTTGGCACAGAAATTAAAGACCCTTATAGGTGGCTTGAAGATGATCGAAGTGAAGAAACTGCTTTATGGGTTAAAACCCAAAACAAAATTACTTTTGGATACCTGAACCAAATACCCTATAGAAATGCTTTAAAAGAACGATTAGAAAAACTTTGGAATTACGAAAAATTAGGTTCTCCATTTAATGAAGGAAATCACACTTACTATTTCAAAAATGATGGCCTACAGAACCAAAGCGTCCTATATAGAAAAAACAACAATGGAACTGAGGAAATATTCCTTGATCCAAATACATTTTCATCTGATGGCACAACTTCACTTGGGGGGATTCATTTCTCTAAAGACGGCTCCCATTTAGCCTACACCATTTCTGAGGGCGGTAGTGATTGGCGTAAGCTTATTGTAATGAAAACATCCACTAAAGAAATAGTAGGAGACACACTTACTGATATTAAATTTGGTACAGTTTCATGGAAGGGAAATGAAGGTTTCTATTACTCTAGTTACGATAAACCAAAAGGAAGTGAACTTTCTGCCAAAACAGATCAACATAAACTTTATTTTCATACACTTGGAACTCCTCAAAAAAATGACATCTTAATCTTTGGTGGAACAATTCAAGAAAAGCATCGTTATGTAGGGGGTACCGTCTCTCATGATGAAAGGTATTTATTCATTTCAGCTTCGATTTCAACTTCTGGAAACAAGCTATTCTTAAAAGATTTAACTAAACCAAATAATCCTTTAATCACCATAGTAGATCATGTTGATTCAGATACATCTGTTCTAGACAATATAGACTCAAAACTATATATAGTCACCAATCTAGATGCCCCTAACAAACGAGTAGTAACGGTAGACGCTTCAAATCCTTCACCTGAAAATTGGGTGGATTTTATACCTGAAACTAAAAATGTACTTACGCTATCAAGAGGAGGTAATAACTTCTTTGCTCACTATATGGTAGACGCCATCTCTACAGTCAAACAATATGACTATCAGGGTAATGAAATACGTGAAGTTAAATTACCAGGAATGGGTACCGTTTCAGGATTTGGCGGTAAACGTGATGAAAACTTCCTTTACTATTCATTTTCCAACTACGCAACCCCAGGAAGCATATACAAATACAATATCCTTGATGGAACTTCTCAAGAATACTGGTCTCCAAATATTGATTTCAATAGCGATCACTATGAGTCAAAACAGGTGTTTTACACTTCCAAAGATGGCACAAAAGTTCCAATGATGATAACCTACAAAAAGAACCTAAAACTTAATGGGAAAAACCCAACTATTCTGTACGGTTATGGTGGATTTAACGTGCCTTTAACCCCGTCTTTCAGTATTGCCAATGCAGTATGGCTAGAACAGGGAGGAATTTATGCAGTACCTAACTTAAGAGGAGGAGGAGAATATGGAAAGGAATGGCATGATGCCGGAACTAAAATGAAAAAACAAAATGTCTTTGATGATTTCATTGCGGCTGCGGAATTCCTTATTGATAATAAATATACTTCTTCTGACTACTTGGCAATTCGCGGGGGATCTAATGGAGGATTACTTGTAGGAGCTACGATGACTCAACGGCCTGATCTAATGAAAGTGGCACTCCCTGCTGTTGGAGTTTTAGATATGTTACGCTACCACACCTTTACTGCAGGAGCCGGATGGGCGTATGACTACGGAACTTCTGAAGACAGCAAAGATATGTTTGAATACTTAAAAGGATATTCACCAGTACATAACGTAAAACAAGGAATTTCCTATCCAGCCACATTAATTACTACAGGAGATCATGATGATCGTGTTGTACCAGCTCATAGCTTCAAATTTGCTGCTGAACTTCAAGAGAAGCAATCTAGCCCAAATCCAACACTTATTCGAATTGATGTAAATGCGGGTCACGGAGCAGGAAAACCTGTAAGTAAAACTATTGAAGAAACAGCTGATATATTCGGATTTACTTTGTACAATATGGGATATGAAGAACTTCCTAATACTTCAGTAGGCAACAAAATAAAAGGATAAAAGATAGAATCCGTATCTTTGTTACAGCCATACATTTTGTATGGCTTTTTTTATAAAAACCCTATGCTTAGTATTCAAAATATTTCATTTTCTTATAACAATACTCCTGTTCTGAATCAATTGTCTTTAGACATTATTCCTGGTGAGCATTTATCGATTATAGGAGCCAGTGGATGTGGAAAAAGTACACTATTAAAACTAATTTATGGATTGCTCACTCCTTCTGACGGAAATCTCTATTGGAATGAAAAGAAACTATTAGGTCCTGACTTCAATATTGTCCCTGGGGAAGATGACATGAAATACTTAGCTCAAGATTTTGGTCTAATGCCCTTTATCACCGCATCAGAAAATATTGGGAAGTATTTATCCAATTTTTATCCGATTAAGAAAAAAAAACGCATATTTGAATTATTGGAAATGGTAGGGATGGCAGAATATGCAAACGTAAAAGCTCAATTCCTAAGTGGTGGACAACAACAAAGAATCGCTCTTGCTCAAGTACTGGCACAAGAACCTAAAGTTCTCCTTTTAGACGAACCCTTTAGCCATATTGACAACTTTCAGAAAAACACCCTACGTCGTGATTTATTTCATCATTTGAAATCTTCTAAAATCACCTGTTTGGTAGCCACTCATGATGCAACCGATGCGCTTTCATTTGCTGATAATGTTTTGGTTCTTAAAGATGGAAAAAAAATAGCCTATAACACCCCAAAAGAACTCTATTTAAATCCAGGCAGCACCTATACAGCTTCGCTATTTGGAGATGTTAACACCATAGATGCTCAGCTGTTTTTTCCAGATAGGAAAGGCTTTCTGTGGATATATCCACATCAATTAAAAGTAAAAGAAGACAGTAAACTTCGAGTAAAGGTTCTAGATAACTACTTTTCAGGAAATGGATACTTAATAAAAGGTATTTCAAAAGGTAAAATTCTATTTTTTTTACACCATACCTCAATCCCTTCCGGCTCTGAAACAGGACTCTGCTTAAATAGATAGTCTAAATTATTCTTTGCTTTTATGTTGATAATTAACCTCCCCACCATGTAACACCATTTGACGTACAACCCATTGCTTTCGACCTTGTATATAGGCCGAAGGGGGATGAGCTTTATATCTCAAAGGACTTGGTAAAATAGCAGCTATAGCCGCAGATTCCAAACGACTAAGTTTAGAAGCAGGTTTTTTAAACCAATACTGCGATGCTGCTTCAGCTCCATAAATACCTGGCCCCATCTCTATACTATTGAGATACACCTCCATAATACGTTCTTTAGACCAAAAAACCTCAATTAATATAGTGAAATATCCTTCAAGACCTTTCCGTACCCAACTCCTATGAGGCCATAAAAAAACATTCTTAGCTGTTTGTTGGGTAATAGTACTAGCTCCTCTTATTTTTTGACCTTTTCTATTATAATCCATAGCCTTCTGTATGGCCTTCATATCAAATCCAAAATGTTTGGTAAAATTTTGGTCTTCGCTACAGATTACCGCCAGCTCTAAATGATCCGAAATCTCATCCAGAGAAACCCAATCATGTTTCCACTTTAATTCATTACCTTTTATAAATTGCTGTCCCGTTCTAATAAACATAAGGGATGTAAATGGGATGGGAAGAAATCGAAAAACCAAGACTAAACCTAGTGATATTCCAAAAAACCACAGAATACATTTCCGTATCCATTTAATAATACGCCCCATCTCTATTTTTCTAAAGCTGCCAATTGATTTCCTATGCGAGTACCAATTGCGACTCCCATTCCACCCAATCTTACTCCACAAAAAACATTGGTAGAAACCTTCTTCACAATAGGCCTTTTCTCATGTCCCACACCCATAATACCACTCCATCGATGCTCAATATCGAAATGTATATTAGGCAATATTACACTCCTTAGTATCTGTTCTAGTCGATTTTGAATAAGTGCAGTTTGCGAAAAGTCTGTAGTTGTTTCCCCAGGAATATCTAAATTTCGTCCTCCCCCAAATAAAATTCTATTATCTATATTTCTAAAGTAATAAAACCCTTCTTCAATGTGAAAAGTACCTTTAACAGCCAAATTCTCTATTGGTTTAGTTATCAATACTTGGGCCCTTGCAGGAAGAACGTCCTCAACTCCCAATTCAGCAGCAAATCCATTGGTTGCAATAAATAGTTTTTTGGAAGAGAACTCGTATACATTAGTATGAATAACAACCCTATCCCCAAGATCATCAAAAGTATCTACCCAAACACTGTTGAATATTTTAATATTAGCAGCATATGCTTGCTTTAATAAACTATCCATCATTCTACCAGTATCCAATTGACCTTCAAAGGCATTTGTAATATAATAGTCTTGAACATTATGAAATCCAAATACATTTTCCCGAACAGCATACACTTCTTCCTTGAAGTAAGGTTTAAGCACTTTATTTATACGCGGAATGTTCTCCAAACAAGCTTCATAGAAATCCGGGTTAGACTTCATAAAAATTTCATGCCCTCCATACATCTGAAAATCCAATGC
This sequence comes from Imtechella halotolerans, assembly GCF_028743515.2. Classification (GTDB taxonomy): domain Bacteria; phylum Bacteroidota; class Bacteroidia; order Flavobacteriales; family Flavobacteriaceae; genus Imtechella; species Imtechella halotolerans. Next base: position 2,453,543 of record NZ_CP117969.2, read on the forward strand.
ATGATCGCCAACTCTAGCCCTCAATTCTTTAAGTCCCTCCCAGCGTAAGGTAGCCAATTCTAATACTTCTTCTTCTGTATGTTGATTGAGATCTTTCAATAATTCAGATAAACTTCCAAAACATGCAAATCCAGCATTCTTTGTACTTGCCCCCTGAGGCAATATACCTTTCTCTAGAATCACAATACGAGCAGCAGGATAACGCTCCCGTAAAGACAAGGCACAATTTATACCAACAATTCCACTACCGATAATTGCAAAATCAATATCAGTAAGCCAATGTTTAAGTTCCCAATAGCTGAAATTCATAAATCCGAATTTGATATAGTAAGTTAAGAAAAACTCATCAAAGATACGTTTGGAAATTCTAAATTTTACATGGCATATAAAAAAGCCCCTAATTACTTAGGGGCTTTTTTATTTATTCTTCTGTTACAGGTTCCATTTTGAAACTCTCCATAAACTTGGTTGTATAATTACCAGCTACATAATCTGGATTATCCATTAGTTGACGATGGAAAGGAATAGTAGTTTTAATTCCTTCAATTACGAATTCATCTAAAGCACGCTTCATTTTGTTAATAGCCTCTTCTCTAGTTTGAGCAGTTGTTATCAATTTAGCAATCATAGAATCATAATTAGGTGGAATTACGTATCCACTATAAACATGGGTATCTAGACGCACCCCATGACCCCCAGGAGCATGTAAGGTATTTATTCTCCCAGGTGACGGGCGAAAATCATTATAAGGATCTTCGGCATTAATACGACATTCTATGGAATGTAATTTAGGAGTATAATTCTTGCCTGAGATAGGTACTCCTGCTGCAACTAAAATTTGCTCTCTAATCAAATCATAATCAATCACTTGCTCTGTAATAGGATGCTCAACTTGAATTCGAGTGTTCATTTCCATAAAATAGAAATTACGATGCTTGTCAACCAAAAATTCTACTGTTCCTGCACCCTCGTACTTTATAAACTCAGCAGCTTTTACTGCTGCCAACCCCATTTGATTACGGAGTTCTTCAGTCATAAAAGGTGAAGGTGTCTCTTCGGTAAGTTTCTGGTGACGTCTTTGCACTGAACAATCGCGTTCAGACAAGTGACAAGCTTTCCCGTATTGATCTCCAACAACTTGTATTTCAATATGACGAGGTTCTTCAATAAGCTTTTCCATATACATGCCGTCATTACCAAAAGCTGCTCCAGCTTCTTGTTTGGCACTTTCAAAAGCTTTTTCAATTTCTTCTTCTTTCCAAACAGCACGCATTCCCTTTCCTCCACCACCTGCCGTAGCTTTCAGCATTACAGGATAGCCCATTTCTTTTGCTAATTTTTTAGCCTGATCTAATGATTCCAGAAGACCCTCTGACCCAGGTATAGTTGGAACTCCAGCAGCTTTCATTGTAGCCTTTGCTGTCGCCTTGTCCCCCATCTTATCGATCATTTCGGCAGAAGCACCTATGAATTTTATACCATGCTCCGCACAAATTTTGGAGAATTTAGCATTCTCAGAAAGAAAACCATACCCTGGATGAATTGCATCTGCATTCGTGATTTCTGCCGCTGCAATTATATTAGGAATTTTCAAATAAGAATCCTTACTCGCTGGTGGCCCAATACATACTGCTTCATCGGCAAAGCGAACGTGCAGACTCTCTGCATCGGCAGTGGAATATACTGCTACCGTCTTTATTCCCATTTCTCGACACGTACGTATTACCCGTAGTGCTATCTCACCTCTGTTGGCTATTAATATTTTTTTAAACATCTTGGCTGAATTAAAAATTACACATTCCTAGCTTCCTTTGACCTAGTTGGTCATCAAGGAAGTGCTTTTCGGAATTTTTAATGGATTAAGACGGATCTACCAGGAACAAAGGTTGATCGAACTCCACTGGAGAAGCATCGTCAACTAAAACTTTAACTATTTTACCAGTTACCTCAGCCTCAATTTCATTAAATAGCTTCATAGCCTCAATAACACACAATACATCACCCTTAGAAATAGTGCTACCTACTTCAACAAATGAAGGTTTATCAGGAGATGGCTTACGATAGAAGGTACCAATAATAGGGGATTTAATTGTTATTAATTTACTGTTTTCGTCAGCAACAGGAGCTGACTCTACAGGAGCTGCAGCTACAGGAACTGCTTGAGGAGCAGGCTGAGCCACAGGAGCTGACATAGGTACATGTTGAATATAGGTAGTTTCCGCTTTTACCTCTTCTCCTGCTGTTTTTATAGTAATTTTAAAATCGTCCATTTCAAGCTTTACTTCACTTGCGCCGGACTTGGCTACAAATTTAATCAGGTTTTGAATATCTCTTAAATCCATGATAAGTAATTAGTTTGTTAGTTTTTATTTGTATCGTAAGCCCATTTCAAATAGATAGCACCCCAAGTAAATCCGCCTCCAAAAGCTGCGAATACGAGATTATCTCCTTTTTTGAGCAAATGTTCGTAATCATTCAATAACAACGGTAATGTAGCTGAAGTCGTATTTCCATACTTCTGAATATTAATCATCACCTTCTCTTCCTCAAGCCCCATTCGGTGAGCAGTGGCATCTATAATTCGTTTATTGGCCTGATGAGGCACCAACCACTGAACCTCATCTTTTGTAAGGTGATTGCGATTCATGATTTTCTCAGCCACATCGGCCATGTTGGACACAGCAAATTTAAATACAGTCTTCCCATCTTGAAAAACAAAATGTTTCTTATTCTTAATGGTATCCTCAGAAGGGGGTAATATAGATCCACCAGCTTCAATCTTAAGAAATTCTCGACCAATACCGTCACTGCGTAAATATTCATCCTGCAAACCCAATCCCTCATTATTAGGCTCAAATAATACAGCACCTGCTCCATCTCCAAAAATAATACAGGTGGCCCTATCAGTATAATCTAAAATTGAAGACATTTTATCAGCACCAATCAACAAAACTTTCTTATATCTTCCAGCTTCAATATAACTGGAAGCAGTAGACATTCCATAGAGGAAACTTGAACAAGCAGCTTGCAAATCATATGCAAACGCATTTAAAGCTCCGATTTCAGATGCGACATATGCAGCTGTAGCCGCTACCGGTAGGTCAGGAGTAGCAGTTGCTACAATAACCATATCTATTTCTAGGGGATCTAGTTGACTTTTACTAATAAGATCTTGAGCTGCCTTTATAGCCATAAAAGAGGTTCCTTTACCTTCTCCCTTAAGAATTCTTCGCTCCTTAATACCTGTACGGGTTGTTATCCATTCATCATTGGTATCCACCATCGTTTCCAAAAGCTGATTGGTCAATACAAAGTCTGGCACATAAGCGCCTACAGCAGTAATTGCAGCTGTTGTTTTGCTCATAATTTAAAAAATAAATGTTTTGCCTAAAAAGTATAAAACAGTGGCAAAATTAGATGAAAAATACTAAAATTAATCGATTTTTAACCTAAAAATGCATTTTTCGAGTGTTTTCTGTAGTATTTCAAACAAAAAACTCTCACCTTCGTGAGAGTTTAAATGTATTACTACGTATTGATTATGCTACGTTCTCAGCAGTGTTATCAATTAACACTTGTCCACGGTAGTATAATTTTCCTTCATGCCAGTGAGCTCTGTGATAAAGATGCGCCTCTCCAGTTGTAGGATCAATAGCTATTTGCGGAACAGACGCCTTATAATGCGTTCTTCTCTTATCTCTTCTCGTTTTTGACGTTTTTCTTTTAGGATGTGCCATTGTTCAATCTTATTTATCCGTTAATAGTTTTCTAAGTGTATTCCAGCGAGGATCTATTTCCTCGGTTGCTTCTTTAGTATCCTTTTCTTTAGGTTGTAATTCTTCGAGTTTTTGTAATATATCCGAGGAAAGTGTACCATCTTTTATGCCTGGATGAATCCGTTTGGCTGGAATTGACAACACAATCATCTCATAAATGTATTGTGCCACATTTACTTGATGCTCCCCATGGGGAATTATCAACAATTCCTCATTTTCATCATTAAACTCCTCTCCAAACTTTACAACCAAATGCAATTTCCCTTTAACCCCTAGATCAAAAGGTTCATTGGTTAGATCGCAAGCTACATTTACTGTTCCTCTAGAACTAAAATCCAGTTCCAACAAAGTAGATTTTTTTTCCAGCACTAATTGAACTGAAATATGCGCATCTTCAAATCCCTCGTATTCAAACAACTCAAAGAACTTGGCATCGATGTCAAACTGAAATGAGTGCTTCCCTTGTTTCAATCCCACAAAAGGGATATCATACTGCTTGAACTTTTTCATTTTCTATTTCAGATTTTCGAGCCTTACCATACAAAAAGGCGGGTGCAAAGATATAAATTTTTAAATATCCAATACTGAATTATCAACATTTTTTTGTTTATATCTTATGACTTAATTTCTTTAATGGCTTTTGACTCAATTGTTCGTATTCGTTTCTATTTCTGTAAATTGCTATTGCTTCATACAATGCTTTTTGGAAGGAGCTATGGTCGGCAATTCCTTTACCTGCAATATCATAAGCTGTACCATGGTCTGGAGAAGTTCTGACACGATTTAAACCAGCTGTAAAGTTAACTCCTTGACCAAAAGACAATGTTTTAAACGGTATAAGACCTTGGTCGTGATAGGCTGCAACAACAGCATCAAACTTAGTATACGCTTCTGTTGCGAAAAAACTATCAGCACTATAGGGACCAAAAACCATTTTACCCTGAGAAAAAAGTTTTTCAATGGTAGGTTTCATTACCTTATCATCTTCTTCCCCAATAACTCCATTATCTCCGCTATGCGGATTGATACCTAACATTGCTATCTTAGGACGCCCAATTCGGAAATCTCTAATAAGGGAATCATGTATACTATTTACCTTTTGAGTAATCCTCTTTTCTGTAATATGTCTTGAAACATCTTTAACAGGAACATGATCAGTAAGAAGACCTATACGCAACGAATCACTTACCATAAACATAAGACTTTCACCTTGCAACTCTTTTGCCAAATAATCAGTATGCCCCGGAAATTTAAATTCGTCTGTCTGAATATTTTGTTTATTTATAGGTGCTGTAATCAAAACATCTATCTCTTCACTCTTTAGTGCTTCAACAGCAGCTTTGAAAGACAAAAGAGCAAACTTACCTGATTCAACCGTAGGCTTCCCGAATTCAGTATTAGGAGTTTCTTTCCAACAATTCAACACATTTAATTTTCCTTCAATTGCCTGTGAAATTTTATCAATGCCATTAAATGATGTCGGACTGTTAAAATGCTTTTTCTGAAAAGAAATTGTTTTATTTGATGCAAAGACAATAGGGGTACAAAATTCTAGAACACGAGCATCTTCAAAAGTTTTAAGAATAAGCTCAATCCCTACTCCATTCATATCCCCTATAGAGATTCCTACTTTAATATGTGACGGGTGTTTCATAAGTGTTATGGTTGCCTGAAATTTGAATAGATATAAGACCCTCTTTAATAGGGCTCAGCCCTCAGTAATATTTCGTAATTTTACCCTGCAAAAGTAATTAATTTAATTGACACTTATGTTTACCGGAATTATTGAGACACTGGGAACAGTTACCAAACTTGAACAAGAAGGAAGTAATCTTCATCTTACTATACAAACGCCATTGGCCTCTGAACTTAAAATCGACCAAAGTGTTGCTCATAATGGGGTCTGCCTCACTGTAATCGCTATTAATGACGATAGTTATACTGTCACCGCCATCGAAGAAACATTATTAAAGACTAATTTAGGAAATCTTGCACCTGGGGATTTAGTGAATCTGGAACGTGCAATGAAACTTGGAGATCGTTTAGATGGGCATATTGTCCAGGGACATGTAGACCAAATTGGAGAGTGTATTGCCATTAGGAAACATGAAGGAAGTTGGGGCTTTACATTTCAATATAATCCTGCTCTTGCTAATGTTACTATTGAAAAAGGTTCCATAACTGTAAATGGTGTAAGTCTCACTGTTGTAGATTCGGAAAAGGATCGCTTTAGTGTTGCAATTATTCCTTACACCTATGAACATACAAATTTTCAGAATTTGAAAATTGGAAGTACAGTTAATTTGGAATTTGATGTAGTAGGAAAGTATATTGGAAAACTCTACGGGCTCTATGCTTAAAAAATAAGTCCCTATTTACATTATCTACAATAAAAACCTAGCTCAATTCTAGTATCAAAAATCACGTGTAAGTAGGCAACTTTGAAAAGTTTACAACTTAATATGATGGAAATCCTTTTAAAAGTACTTATAAATCAAATACAATCAGTATCACATCGCGGACATTTTCCTTTACTACAATTTGGCTCGTGGTCTTCGTATTGACCTTAGATTGATTGGAAAGGGATTGTTAATAAAAAATTCACACCCATTTTTCATCAATTAGAGTGTTTTAAAAACAGAACAAACAATGCGCTTTTTCTTTTGGGATAAAACACTAATAGTGCTATTCTTTTTAGGAAACCACTTCCTTTTCTTATAAAAATTAATAGGTCGATAAAAAAGTCACACCATAAATCGAATTCAAAATCATGCACCGGAGATGTGACCTTTTTAATCCAATTGGGTCTAAAAGTAAAATAAAGCTGTATTGATAATTTCTGTGTTAAAAAATGAATGATTTTATTAGCGATGAAGAGTTGGTTTCACAGATAGCAAGCTCTAGTGATTCACAGTCGTTTGCCATACTTTACGATAGATACTCCAATACTGTATACAACAAATGTCTTTCATTTGTTAAATCAAAAGAAGAAGCACAAGATATCACTCATGATATTTTCATAAAACTCTATTTCAAATTGTCCTCTTTTAAAGGAAATGCTAAATTCTCTACATGGCTATATTCATTTACCTATAATTTTTGCGTAAACCATGTTCAACGTGTGGTAAACAAAAAAAGTGAAGCAATACATCCTTTAGCAGACCAAACAACACTTGCCGATATTGAGGAGATTGAAGATAGTACCATTTTAGAAATGAAGGCTGACATTTTAATGAAAGCACTTGACCTTATGGATGTAAATGATAAAATGATATTGCTTATGAAATACCAAGACGAAATGTCCATCAAAGATATAATCGACACTTTGGAAATTGGTGAGAGCGCTGCAAAAATGCGCCTTAATAGAGCTAAAGCAAAACTAACAACCATATATAAAAGCTTAAACTAATGGAAAATCCTTTCAAACAAATCATCAGGGATGAGAAACTTCCAGAACTGCTAAAGCAGCGTGTGGTTGACGATATTGCCTTGATTAAGCTTTGGCTTGAATTTGCCGACTTGTTTGCAATTCAAGTACCAGACTCCCTTAACGAAATTATTAAATCTATTCAAAAAGATAAATAACACTTAACAAAATACCTTTATGTATCTTCTATCATCACATTTAACACAACACATTAATCTAGATCTATTTAACTCTTTAATGCAAAACCTATACGAGTTTCTACCTATTGCTTTAGGTATAATTGTTTACATAATGGTCGCTTGGATTACTGTTAGAATTATTGTTTTTTCTCTTAGAAAAATACTGAAGGTTACGCGACTCGAGCATTTGAGTAATAAGCTTAATGATAATGATATCCTACGAAAATCAGGAATAACATTTAACCTAACGCCTATTGTAACAACTCTTGCCAAATGGTTTTTAGTGACTTTGGCCATAGTCATAGGAGCGGACATTTTCGGCCTGTCATATGTGTCAATAAAAGCAGGAGAGGTTATTAACTATTTTCCTAAAATCGTCATAGCCATAACCATTTTGGCTTTTGGATTTCATGTCGCCAGTATTGCTAGAAAGAATATCGGAAATGTCCTAACTGCTTTCAAAATAGCAGGATCAAAAATAATAGGAGGGATTCTCTTTTATGGAATTGTATTTATAACAATTATTACCTCATTAGCGCAAGCAGGTATTGACACCTCATTACTCACTAACAATTTTATTGTATTACTTGGAGCTGTCCTTTTTACAATTTCTCTTGCGATTGGTTTTGGCGCAAAGGATATAGTTCATAAACAATTACTGGTTTTTTATACTCGTAAAAACCTTTCCATAGGCCAAATAATAACTATTGGAAATACTTCAGGAAAAATTATTGCAATAGATCATATCACACTTACCATTGAACTTGATTCAGGAGATAAAAAGATGTTTCCAATTGAATTTATATCCGAACAAGAAGTCATCATTCATAAATAGATTGCAAGGCGTCCAATGATTGGAATTTTTTAAAATAAATCTGATATTTTTTGTGACTTTTCCAAAGTTTTGGTGTCATACAATAAAAGCTCAAAAATGAAAAAGAGATGGTTATTATTTTGATGTGTTTATTGCTTATCGCCTTAGTTATTATTGTTACTCTTTCTTGGATTGACTACAGACAAACAAAAAACATTTATAAAAACTTAAATGCTGATAAAGACAAAAAAAGAGTAAAAGAACCCATAAAAGAAAATTCTAAAATTAATTATTTGGTATAAAGATATTTTAAAAAGATAGCGACTCCTCCAAAAGTTAAAACAGTCGCTATCTTTTTAAATTAAAATCAATTTATTCTTTCAATATCCACATTGTGGCATTTATTGAATCCTCACCTAAATATTGTCTAGAAAGAGCTTCAGTTAAATTTAAAGCATTGTTAATTGATTCATCTGCCGGATACATCCATCGTTGTGGAATACGTCCGTTATTAAGAATTCCAGATCCATCATCATTAAATATGGGAAATCCTGTACGTCTGTTTTCAAAGAAAGGTTGCCATCCAGAGTTCATGAACATTGCTAATAGTTACCTAACTATTTAACACATTTGTATTCCTTAAAATTCCATGAATTAAATCGTCACCTTTTTCCAATTACCTCTTTTATATAGGATATAACCCGCAATTGAAATGCCTGTTTCTGCAATAGGCACTGCCATAAAAACACCTGTAGGACCCCAGTTCATATAAAGAGCCAGCACATACGCCAATGGTATTTGAAACAACCAAAAACCAACAAAATTAATTTTAGTAGGCGTCCATGTATCTCCCGCACCATTAAAAACGTTTACAAGAACCATCCCGATACCATAGAACACAAAACCCAAGCTCATAATTTGTAACGCTTCTACAGCAACGGTAAGCACAATAGGGTCATTTGTGAAAAACTTAAGTATATAAGGTGCGAAAATTAAATTTACAACCATAATACATGCCATAAAAAAAACATTAAAACGGGCTGTTGTTATTACCGATTTTTCAGCGCGTTCCCATTGCTGGGCACCTAAATTTTGGCCCACCAAAGTTGCAGCTGCACTGCTTAATCCCCAAGCTGGAAGAATAAAAAACATCATTATGCGCAAGGCAGTTTGATATCCGGCAGATCCGGTATCACCACCAGTAACTGCAACTAAATTAGCCATAAATATCCAACTGCATGAAGCTATTACAAATTGCAATACACCCGGAGCAGCTATTTTCGCTATTGATCTAATATACTCTTTGTCTGGAATAAAATAAGACAGAGTAATTTTCAAAATACCTTTACCATTAAAAAGATGGTAAAGTTGATAAACCACACCAACACTTCTTCCAATTGTAGTTGCTATGGCTGCTCCTGTAAGCCCATATGCTGGAATTGGTCCAAAACCATTGATGAGAATCGGATCTAAAATAATATTACAACCATTGGCTAACCACAGACTCTTCATAGCAATAGAAGCATTACCTGCCCCTCTGAAAATTCCATTAATCAGAAATAAGAGCATAATTGAAATACTCCCCCCCATCATTATACGTACAAAGTTTGTACCATAGACGGCAGCTTCATTGGAAGCCCCCATCCAAATAAGTATTTGAGTAGCATACACTATCCCAAAAACACTTAATACAGTATTAATCACCATTGCGATTAAAATGGCCTGCACTCCAGCTTTTGAAGCCTGTTCTGGTTTTTTCTCTCCAATGCGCCTTGCCACTACGGCCGTTGCAGCCATACTAATACCTATAGCCAGAGAATAAATTATAGTAAGAACCGATTCTGTAAGACCAACTGTTTGTACAGCAAAACTACTATTCTCTAAATGTCCTACAAAATACAAATCCACTAGTGCGAAAACAGACTCCATTGCCATTTCTAACACCATCGGAATAGCTAATAAAATAACCGCTTTTTGAATTGGACCTCGAGTATAGTCATAACCTTCAGTCCCGTTTAGTGCTTCTTTAATTAATTTATATATTGAAGATATTTTTGAAGAAAATAATCGCATGATTGAATTGATTGAAATAATGAAAAGTATAATAACTATAACCACCCCCCTAAAGGACTAGTATCACAATTTAATTTCGGGAAGAATCCTTTACAAAAAAGGACTAAACTATATCAATCATTAAACAAATATATTCTTTTTAAGAAAAATGCAACTATTTAAGGTAGAACTTTATTTGTTCGCTATTAATTTAAAAGAAATTCGACTACTTCCAATCCAAGAAGCAATCGCTCCAAGAACCAATATTGTTATAAAAACGATTACGGTATTGGTAGGTGTAATTTCCATAGGATAAGGGAGGCTAGAGGAAATCATTAAAAAACCAAAACTTATCTGTAACTGTGTTATTAGTAAGCCTAATAGTAATCCAGCAACTGCACCAAAAAAAGAAACCAGAAGGCCTTGTAAAAAGAAAATTCGACGAATATTGCGAATTGAAGTTCCCAAACTGTATAGTGTTTTAGCATCATTCTTTTTATCAAGTATCATCATAATAAGTGCTCCTACTAGATTGAACAAGGCCACAATAAGTACCAAGGTGAAAATTAGATATACTGCAATATTTTCAGTATTCAGCATTCGATGAAGAGCGTCATTAAGTTGAATTCTAGTTTTTATTAATACTTGTTCTCCTAAAAGGGTTTGTAATTTGAGCTGTATCTCTTTCGGATCTGTTCCTGGTTTTAATTTCAATTCAACCCCTGAGTATTCAGTTGACTTTAAATCCAGTAAATATCTTGCCATTTTAATGGTGCCAAAAACATATGTTTTATCCAACTCTTCCGTTACTTGGTACACACCAGAAACACTTACAAAAGCATCTCTGTATGGACGTGTGGCAGATGTAATTGAACCTTTTCCCGCCTTGGGAACTATAATTTGTAGGCTTGAATTAGTATTATATAGTGTTAGTCCAAGCAAGTTTAGGATACCTGCCCCAACAACCACCTGATGCTCGTTCAAATCCCAATTCCCTACTGCTAAAATACTGTCAACATTATTTACCATTGGGTAAGAACTATCAACACCTTTAAAATAAGCTATGTGATTTTTATCTTTATAATTAAGAAAAACCCTTTCCTCAACTACAGCAGAATATGAAACCACCTCCGGCAAGGATTTAATTTGTTCCCATTGATTTTGAGTAAGATTAATATATTTACCCGTGGCTGGTAGAATTTTTAAATCTGGATCAACTAGTGATGCAAATGAAAGACTAAATGTTTTTAATCCTGCGAATCCCGCCAAAACAATAAAAAGTGCAGCACCTCCAATAACTACTACGGCAGCCGTAATCCGGTTGATTATATTAATTGCGTTCTGCCTACTTTTTGCAATGAGATATCGCTTGGCTATATATAACGGGAAATTCACGTTTATGACTTCTTTCTGCGAGGGAGCATATCGGGGTTATCAATAGGATTGTCGACGCGCTTCAAAGAACGTTCAATTTGATCAATGTATTCTAATGAATCATCAATAAAAAATTCAAGTGAAGGAACCCTTCGCAATTGATCCCTTGTCCGCTGCGCCAACTCATGCTTTATTAAAGGAGCATTAGAGCTGATTCCTTCCATCAATTCCAATGACTTTTCTTTAGGAAAAATACTGAGATACACCTTTGCAATTGAAAGATCAACAGTTACTTTTACTTGAGTTACTGATATTAATAGGTTCTGCATTCCACCGCTTCTTGCCGCTCCTTGAAGAATTTCGGCAAGATCCTGTTGTAGCACACCTGCTATTTTTTTCTGTCTATTACTTTCCATAATGCAAAAATACGTAATTCCTGCCATAGATAACAGCAGTGTTTACTCACCTATTTGTACCTTTATAGCCGTTATACAGGAAATTAACTCTATTATGAGAAAAATTGAACATATAGGTATTGCTGTACATGATATTGAATCTGCCAATACTCTTTTTAGCTCCTTACTTAATACAAACCCTTATAAAATGGAAGAAGTAGAAAGTGAAGGGGTACGTACAAGTTTTTTTATCACTGGCGAAAGCAAAATTGAATTGCTAGAAGCTACACGTCCAGATAGTCCTATTGCCCGTTTTCTTGAAAAAAAAGGAGAGGGTATTCACCATATTGCTTTTGAGGTAGCAGATATAAAATCTGAAATACAAAGATTAAAAAATGAAGGATTTACAGTACTTAATGAGGAGCCAAAAAAAGGTGCCGATAATAAGTTAGTTGCTTTTTTACACCCCAAGGGTACACATGGAGTGTTAGTCGAACTTTGTCAAGATGCCACACCTACACCATAAAAACATATAAAACAATAATGCAAATATTTACAAAATGCTTGTAGCAAATTAAAAATAGTAGTAATATTGCATCCTCTAAAAACCACCGAATGGTTTATAGAAACGTACTCAAAACAATATTTTGTTTGTACCGGTCCTATAGCTCAGTTGGTTAGAGCACCTGACTCATAATCAGGTGGTCCCTGGTTCGAGCCCAGGTGGGACCACATTTAAACTTAAAAAACCTTGTAAATTAATTTACAAGGTTTTTTTATTTAGAATTAAAAATAATTACATAAGGAATAAAACTCATGAACTTTACAAACGACAACTAGTGTAAAAATAAATTATTAATCATAATTTCCCTTCTTTTAGAGTTCAAAGCGTTTCCTCCTTAGCAAAATTTTAGCGTAATCTCGGGCTTGTTTATCTCCATGATCTTCATAAGCACGTTGTGCCCATTCAAGAGCTAATTCTGTATTTCCAAGAACTTCGTATGCCACAGCAACATTTAAAGCTGCACGTCCGGCTGAAACGCTATTTACATTACTGGCAATCCTAGTCCATATTTCAATTGCATCCTTCCAATTTGCTACTTCACTCCGCCTCCATCCTGTAGCAAATTCATTTTTATCTTTCCCTTTTCCCTTCTTATACAAATCTCTTTTTACACGATAATATCCCGGTAGGAATCTACTAGCATAATCATATCCAGCAGCGTAGGCTGTTTCTGGAAGTGCATTTAGAGGAGGCACTCCATTTATCAAAGAAAAATTTAATAGGTGTGTTTGCTGAAATTGGTCTATAATTGTTTTGGTATATGGATCATACAATCTCCAATAACTTCTCACATCAACCTGAGCTTGACGAGGCAATTGTGGAGATGGCTTTCCTGATTTTAAAACAGAAGACACTTGTTGAACAGCAGTTTGAATAACGATGTTTGAATTGGAATCAAAAGTTTCAAGTACTAAAAGAGCATCAGCTTGATTATCAGCACAAATACCAGAAACTAGATCCCAAGAGAGCACATCAGGCAACTGCCTTGTACCTGTACCATAAATCCTAAGGGTATCCGGAAGAATCATTTTTATATAGTTCTGATTTTGCATTCCAGCTAGAACTCCCTTTATGGCCTCGTCAGATGCTATTTTATCAGAACCAGCCACCTCACCTGTAATTACAGATTCAAAAACTCTGTTCTGACGGTTTTCTTCTTTAATAAGAGAACGATTAACTATAGCTATTTCATCAATCTCATGTGGTAAACTAACTTGAGGGGATTGCGGGTAATCTAGATAAACATATCCATAACTTCCACATGACACAACTATTGTGGAAGTTACAATTAGACTAATAATGTACTTTATCTTCATAGTTTAAAATTTGGTTTCATCGCGAAAATTTACAACAAACATGCCACATTTTTCTATCAAACAACAAACTCATTAAAAGTCTATAACCAATTAGAACTCTAAGAACAGCTCTTTTTAAAGACGATTTTGACAATTTAACAAGAATAACCTTCGGTAAACACTTCAAAACCACTTCAATTTTTTAAAAAGTATCACATACAATTGTTTTTGAAACAACTATCTATATATTTGACTTTAAAATAAAGGTACCCCCCATGCTTTCAAATACTACAAATCATATTAATGTTTTGTACCTCAACTATGTTGACATAATGTTCGACTATGGGATTCGTATGGGGTTTAGTGAAGATGCTGTTATGGATGCTATTCATAATGTTTTTCAACGTTTATTGGAAAAAAAGTCACCCCTTGATATTGAAAATGAAAAATCGTATCTCATAAAAAGTGTTAGAAACGAACTTATTAATGAATCTCAAAGAGTTCAGAATCTTGATTCTACAGAAGATGGTGACTTACCATTTTCCATAACAGTGAATATAGAAGAAATGCTTATTGATGCTGATTTTGAAAATACAATTCAAAAAAAAATACAGCATGTACTTAAAACACTTACGCCACGCCAAAGAGAAATTATCTACCTAAGATATACCGGTAATTACAGCTATGCTGAAATAGCAGAAATTTTACAAATAAGCATTCCTGCTTGTCGTAATCTAATACTTAAAGCATTGAAAGAGCTAAGAAAACACGGGTCAACTTTCTTCTATTTGATGATTTATCTCAATCACAAAAACTAATATTAACTATTTTTTAACAAAAATAACGATGATATAATCGAGATTCTTCGGTCTTCTATAGGTCTGCGGAAATGTATCCCGCCCCAATGACTCTAAAAACAATGTATGACCGCTAACGATTTCTTAAAAGACAGTTATTTCATCGTTTGGAAACTTTCCAAAGAACCCCTAGAGGATTCCTATTGGGAATCCTACTTGAAAAAACACCCTGAACACCTAAATGCATTTAATGAAGCCTGTCTAAAACTAGACTCCGTTCAATTTGAAATGACAACTTTAAAGTCATCGCAAAAGAAAGAGCTTCATTCACGAATTTTTGCAACTCAGGCTAAATATCACTCAAATTACCCCACACCTAAGGCACCTATTTTTACCCTAAAAAGGGTATTACTGACTTCTGCCGCAAGTATTTCACTTTTAATAGGTATTAGTGTATTTTATAAAACCCAAAAAAACAATGTAATTCACGAAGTAATTGTGGAACGCAACACCACAGATCCTTCAATTGAATTACTGACTAAAAAAGGAACCATCGTATTAGATCCAGATGCGATTTTAAAAGTTGATTCCTTAGGTCAAATCTCCTATAAAAACCAATTATTAGATGGCACTAAAACAGGTCTTAATACACTAAGAGTTCCTTATGGTAAGCGCTCACAAATTGTTTTAGAAGACGGTAGTAAATTATGGGTAAATTCAGGGAGTACAGTCCATTTTCCTGCCATATTCCCTAAGAATGAACGAAAAATAAATGTTGAAGGTGAAATCCTTATTGAAGTTGCAAAAGACATCAAAAGACAATTTACAGTAGCCACATCAAATTTTGAAGTCCAAGTTTATGGAACAATCTTCAATGTTAATGCCTATAGGGAAAATATTCGAGATGCAGTGGTTTTAGTAGAAGGAAGCGTTTCGGTATTAACACCGCAAGGGACAAAACTTCCCATGGCTCCAAAAGAAATGATTGTTATCGATAATGGTCAACTTTCTAAAAAAGCTGTAAATACCGCTTTATATACCTCCTGGACTAAAGGTTATTTAGTTTTCGAAGACACTCCAATTTCAGAAGTTCTTTCGGCCTTAACAAAATACTATAACATCTCATTTAAAGGTGATTCAAATAAACTATCAAAGAAAACTTGTTCAGGGAAAATTTATCTCTCGGATGATGTTAATAATGTTATTGAAACACTTTCTCTTCTTACAAATACATCATTCAGTATAAACAAATAGTAATAAACAAAAACGAGATTCCTAATGCAATTTATAAACCAGCCACAGAAACAGCTTAGGCAATTCATACTAAAAAGCTTTTGTGTACTAACCATTTTATTGGTCCACAATACAATGTATGCAGGTATCGAAGTAATAAAAATTTTCCCGCAAGAAAAAGGCATTACTCTTTCCCTACAAAATAAAGAAATAAAGGAGGCAATAGCTACTATTGAATCTGTTTCGGAATATCTTTTTATTCAATCAGGTTTAGAAAAAACAGATGTCACCAAAAAAGTAAATATCCAAATTAAAGAGGGTAATATTGAACAAGTTATGGCCCTCCTTTTAAAGGATACTCCTATACGTTATCGAATTATTGAACGCCAAATTATACTATATAAGGAAAAAAGTAATTCTCAAAGCGAAGGTGTTATTAACAGTTTTATACAAAAATTATTTTCTGTAAATGGTACGATTAAAGATATAGGTGGTATTCCTGTTGTTGGTGCTACACTTGTTCTTAAAAATAATACATCAAAATGGGCTATAACTGATTTTGATGGAAATTTTACGCTGTCAGATGTTCCTGAAAATAGTATACTCCAAATACGGAGTATGGGTTTCATAACTAAAGAAATAACCATAAAAAATGACAGTTTCCTAAATATTCTTTTAGAAGAAGATACCCAATCTTTGGAAGAGGTAGTTGTTACCAGTAATTATGGTACTATCCAAAAAAAATCCAATTTGGTTTCCAGCGCTTTTCAAGTGACTAGTAAGGAGTTACAAAACCTCCCTCAGAAAAGAGTTGATGAACTGCTAGAAGGAATTGTTCCTGGACTTGAATTTAATCCTCAAAGTGATGATGCCTCCAGCGCGAGACCACGTTATAGTGTAACTATAAGAGGAGAAGCCTCCTTAGGTGCCTCCAATGAACCCCTTTGGATTATTGATGGTGTACCCATGCACACAGGAGACAGAACTAATATGATAAGAGGATTACAAACAAGTATCAGTCCCCTTTCCTATATAAATCCTGATGATATTGAATCCATTACGGTTCTTAAAGATGCCTCAGCTACTTCAATATATGGAGCCGATGGTGCCAATGGTGTGATTTTAGTTACCACCAAAAAAGGAAAAGAAGGAAAGCCACAACTTAATCTCTCTTTACGAACTGGAATTTCAAAAATCAATGAAAGTACAAAGTTTAAAGTGTTAAATGGCGAACAATACATGACCTTAGCCAAGGAAGCTTATTTAAATGCAGGAAATGACATGGCTTATTTTCCATTTACGGATAATGATTTAAATAGCTACTCATCGACTAATACTGATTGGTATGATGAATTTTATGATCTAGGCTCCAATGTACAATTAAACATGTCTGCTAGTGGGGGTACCGAAAAAATGACATACTACCTTTCTGGATCATATTTTAATAACGAAGCAACTATTAAAGGTAATCAACAACAGCGATTGTCGCTAAGGTCTAATACTAAGTTTACTCTTTCGGATAAATTCTCATTAAATGTTATAATGTCTGGGACCTATAATGAAAATGATCTTTTCACCCCAGGACATAGCTATTATAGTACTCTTCCTATTATCTCTCCATACAACAGTGATGGTAGTTTTAGACAGTTTTACAAAATAATTGATGGTCGCAACCCAGATGGTAGCCCAAGATGGATTACAAAGAAATTTTTTAATGAACTGGCTGAACGCGAACAAAATGACAACGGTCAAAAAACATTCAACTTTCAAGGAAATATTAATGCACAATACACCCTTAACAAACATATCTATATAGCTTCTCAATTGGGCATTGACTATCAAGGGAGTAACGAAAATATATACAGTTCCATGAAAAACTGGTCTGGATATAATATAGAAGGGAAACCGGAAGGATATGCGCGTTGGTCAAGTTCAAATTTTACCAACTGGTCATGGATAAATCGTTTAAATTTTAATAAGTCATTTGGAAAACACACACTTTCTGGTGTAATTGGGGTTGAGCTTATTTCAAGGCAAAACACCTATGTGTCGTCTTATGGAGCAGGGTTCGCTAATGATCATTTAAGAGAAGTATCTTATGCATCTTATACCACTGGATCTGGAAGTAATTCCACAACTCGTAGTGCATCCTATTTAGGACAATTATCCTATTCAATGGATGATAGATATAACCTAATTTTAAGTGCCAGAAAAGACGGAAACTCAAATTTTGGAAGTAATGTAATGTGGGCAAATTTTGCGTCTGCTGGTGCATCTTGGAATATCCACAAAGAGAATTTCTTTAAAAGCAATTTTATAAATGTTCTTAATCTAAAGGCTAGTTATGGAACTAATGGAAATTCACGAATTGGAAGACAGGAAGCTGATGGAGTATATGTAGTTTCAGACAGCTATCAATACGGGGGGGCATTAGGAGCAGGAATGAGCAACCCGCCAAATCCTTATCTATCTTGGGAAACTACTTATATGACCAATGTTGGTCTTAGGGTTGCAGCTTTAAACAACCGAGTTAGTTTACTTACTGAAATATACAGAAATAAAACCATTGATTTACTGAGTAAACTTGATGTTTCCAGAACTATTGGAGCAAGAACCATTTATCGAAATGTGGGATCAATTGAGAATAAGGGAATAGAATTAACCCTAGAGGGTACTCCAATCCGTACCAAAAATCTAGATTGGACCACTACCATTGTAGCTTCTCACAATCGAAATAAGCTTTTAGAACTATATAATGGAATTTCTAGAAACTTTGGGGTAACTCGTTGGCAAGAAGGAGAAGGAATTGACACTTATTACCTCGTTCGGTGGGCGGGTGTTGACCCCAATGATGGAGCGCCTCTATGGTACGATCTTAACGGAAACATCACAAGAGAATATAGTGCAATTAATAGAGTAGTTGATGGAAAAAAAGCAGCTCCTGACGTATTCGGAAGCATTGTAAACACTCTTAAATATAAAAATTTTAATTTAAGAGTAATGGCCAACTATACAATAGGCGGTTATGGCTTTTCCTCTTTCGGCAGAAACGTTACCTCTGATGGCTTAAACATCATGAACGAAAACCAATCAATCAATCAATTGGATCGATGGCAAAATCCTGGAGATCTCACATTGTCTCCAAGGCCACTTTGGGGTATTAGCTCACAGTCAGTTATGAACTCCACAAGATTCCTATATAAAAAGACGCATATTAAAGTTCGGAATATTAGTCTTGGTTACACTGTTCCACAAGAGAAGGCTAAAGAATGGGGATTTAGTACGGTTAACTTTTACCTTATTGGGGACAACCTACTCCTATGGACTCCCTATGACAAACCTAACAGAAATTCATATAAAAACAACATGAGTGGATACCCTATGGAAACTTCGGTATCACTTAGTATAAATGTATCATTATAAGCCTACTTCATATGAAATTAAAAAACATATTCGTTATAAGTATTCTTTGTCTTTCATTTACAGCTTGTCAAAGCTTTTTAGAGGTTGAGGATGAAGGACGTTCATCAATACCTGTGTTTTTCTCAGACATGGATGGTGTTAGAGCAGCCCTCCCGGGAGCATATAGTAGAATTTACAAATATTACGATTCAGAATTTTTACTATATCCCGATGTTGCTGGCGATATGCTTGAAATGACAATAGTTGGTGCTGACACTAAGATGGCTCCTCAATTCAACTATATCTCAAATCCCGATCAAACCATTGGTGCAGTAAGTTACATTTGGGAATATTGTTACGACGCCCTTACCAACATCAACAACATAATCAACTACTATCCAGCCTTGTTGGAGAAGTTTCCAGGAAATAAAAATGAGCTTAATAACATCATGGCTAATGCTTTATTTCTAAGAGCATTGGTTCACTTTGATCTAGTCAAAGTATATGCACAAAATTATAATTATACTACCGATGCTTCTCATTTAGGCATTCCGATAGTCTTAAAAATTCCTGGACCAAATGATAATTTGAAACGTAATACAGTTGAAAATGTATATGCACAAATTTTAGGTGATTTAAAAGACGCCGATGCTTTATTTGAAGGGGCCTCATTTAATGAAAATAAAGCTCCGTACTACGCTTCATCTTCTGCTGTTCAAGGACTACTGGCTAGAGTATCTCTTTATATGGGTAAAAATGAAGAGGCAATTATGCACGCTTCAAAAGCAATAGAAGCAAAATCTCTTTCCCAAGGACCAGATTACATTAATGTATTTACACAAAATAATTTTGTAGGGGAAACTATTTTTAAACTAAATGGATGGTTACAAAAATCAGCAACTTCATCCTTTTATAACAACGGTCCTATAGGTTTTGCATCTACTAAATTAATTACTCTTTTTCAAGATCAAGAAGATATCCGACTAGATCTGTTGCAGGTACAAAATAATGGTACACACAGCACCCTAAAACATACAAAAACAGATGTTAATCAAGGAGAAGTACAGTATGACTTAATACTTATGCGAGCCTCAGAAATGTACCTTATCCGTGCTGAAGCTAACATCAAACTAAATTCCTTAGAAGAAGCTAAAAGCGATTTAAAATCTTTAATAGCTAGGGCATTACAGAAAACTCCCATTGAGATTGAAATAACTGAAAATACTCAAGAAGAAATGATGAATTTACTAATGAATGAACGTGCTAAAGAATTGGCATTTGAAGGTCATCGTCTATTTGATTTAAGCCGTAATCACCAAAGTTTAGAAAGAGCTGAAAATACACTTTCTACTGTTCAATTTATTGCTTACCCAAGTGATCTATTCATCCTTCCAATACCGCAAGCAGAGATTGATGCAAATACTAACATTTTACAAAATTCAGGCTACTAATTCAAAAGGTTTTCTAATGAAAAAACATATAAAATTACTTTTGCTAATTACACTTACCTCCTTAATTTCATGTAGTAAAGATGAGGTAACTCCTTATGACCATCCTTTTGTCTCTATTAGTTTTAATAATGCTGATGCGATTCAAGTTAATTCAAATAGAGGAGATATTGTTTCTTATTACGTTTCATTAAGTTCAAAACCTCTTAATAAAGATTTAGAGGTCTCCTATACCGTTAACTTAGGTGATGGGTTACAAGAAGGCATCGATTTCCAACTAATCACATCAGAAAACCCATTAATCTTTCCAAAAGGTATATATAGACGTCCTATACAGATACGTTGGTTATCTCAGCCTGTAGACACGCAAAAGGATAATACATTGACCCTGCAACTCACTAATAATAACCTAAATCTTACTATGGGACTTCCGGGTCCTGATGCTCGTTTAAGTGCCTTAAAAATAACAAAAGTAAATCCCTAAATGACTATTTCATTGCGTTACATTCTCCTTTTCCTTTTCTTGCCTTTCCTGTCATTTAACATGGTAGGACAAAGACTATTACAAGACCCCCAACTAATAAAAAAGAAGCTCTCTAATGGGTTGACTTATTACATTTATCCCACAGACCAAGGAAAAAATCAAGCAGATGTGCGTCTTTTTGTAAAAACAGGTTCTTTGCAAGAAGCTGATAATCAATTAGGATTAGCTCATTTCCTAGAACATATGGCGTTCAATGGTATTAAACATTTCAAGGCTAACGAATTAATCCGTTTTTTGGAATCAAAAGGTGCAAAATTTGGACATGACTTAAATGCCCATACTTCTTTCCAGGAAACTATTTACAAACTAAAAATCCCCACACGGGATATCCAGGTAGTAGATTCAACCCTTACAATTCTTTCAGACTGGGTAGATGGTATGCTCTTGGACTCATTGGAAGTAGAAAAAGAACGTGGAGTAATACTTTCAGAGTGGCTATCAAAACAATCCCCTAAACTAAATAGTTCACAAGCATTTCTTGACCAGCTACTTAACGGTTCCCTATACTCAAATAGAAAAGTTATTGGAGATACTACTATCTTAAGAAACTTCAAGCATTCCGAGCTTAAACAATTCTATAACCAATGGTACGACCCCTCAATAATGGCAATTGCCATTTCAGGAGATATTGATGTAAACAAGGTAGAAGAACTGATCAAGAAAAAATTTGAAAGTAAAAAAACCACTTCTCCGAATTGGAAAGAACATCCCATACCATCATACACTAAGGATAGTCTTCTAATTTATTCAGATTCTTGGGTGACCAAAACTGAATTAAATTATATTCAATTGATCCCTCCTCTAAGGGATGTAGCCTCTATCAATTTATATGAGCAATATCTTACACGAACGATAATTAACAGTCTTTTTAAAGAACGATTTGCGAAGCTTTCCAAGGGAAAAACATTCTATACAGATGGTAGTATCTCTATAGGTAACTTTTTACCTGTTAAGGGTGCAATTATTGCCACAGTTGAATTGGATTCCAGCAACCTAAAAAAAGGAATTGAACAATTTAACACTCATTTAGGTCAATTATACACCTACGGATTTACGAATCAAGAAATTGAAAAAACTAAAAAAAATCTTTACGGCTCTTTTAAACGTAAAGTACAGGCTGAAAAGTCTTCTTCGTCTTCTTCTTTAATGAATCAGATGTATCAAGATTTTTTCTATGGAAACAGTATTATTGACCCTTCCTACGAATTAGAAATACTAAAAAAATCGATTCCAAAAATCGACTCAACAACCATTTTATCCTATTTACAAAACATCAATTTAGGTCCAAAAAGGTATTTGATGACTACTAATGCATCAATGAAAACTCAACTTCCACTTAACAAAGAATTATTAGCAATAATAAATTCTGCTCCTCATAAAATTATTCCCTATAAAGATTCACTTTTTGTTCCAGAAAAACTTCTAAATGAACATCCACTTGCAGGTAAAACAACCTCTATAAATCCGATTTCAGAAATTGACGCTACCGAATTAATTCTAAGTAACGGCGTGAAAATTATCTACAAACACTCCGATATAGAAAAAAATAAGGTTTTACTTTCTGGGTTTCGTGCTGGAGGGTTCTATGGCATGGATTCTATTGACTATCTAACATCCATGTATGCTGAACCTATCGTTTCCCTGAGTGGTTATGGCAATTTTTCTCGTGAAGCATTAAGTCATTTTCTTGCTGGTAATTCTGCCAAAGTTCAAATGTTAGTTGACAAAACTCGAAGTGGTTTCTTTGGAAGTTCAAATGTACAAGACACCTCTACACTTTTCGAATTATTCTATTTAAAATGGACTCAACCACAGATTGATTCCATTCTATTTGATAAAGTTAAAGAACAATCTATTCTAAAAGCCGAACAAAGTCCAAATGACAAGCAAGTAGACTTCAGAAATGAACTTAACTTTTTAATAAAAGGAAAGGATTATACGACCATTCCTACAACTCCAGAGATGATAGAAGAAGGACTTCATGTAAGCGATATGATTCCTCTGTATAATGCTTTCTTTGGAAATGCCTTTGACTATACTGTAATTATTATCTCTGATCAAAAACTCGATGACCTTCTTCCTTATATTGAAACCTATCTAGGGGGGCTACCTTCAGACAATTCATATAATCCTAAAACTTACTTCCCCTCTTCTGGTTTTAAAAAATCTCAATCATTTATTAGATATGCATCGCCATCGCCCAAAGCTACTGTTTCAGTTGTATTCCAACATGACAAAAAGATTAAAGATCTTCATAAAAAGGAAGTATTAAATGAATTAGTAGAAGGCATTATTAAAATTCGTCTATATGAAGAATTAAGAGAAAACGCAGGCAAAGTTTACGGTGTAAATGTTTCCCTTAATTCAACCTCAACACCTACTTCTTTAAGTAGGCATACCATCTCTTTTAACTGTGCTCCAGAAGACGCATCACAACTTATACAAGAAGTCAACAAGATCCTTAAAGAAATTACCACAGGACAATTACCTATCAAGCAAGATCTCGACAATGTAAAAGAAAATTCAAAAAAAAATTACCATGCTAAAAGAAATACAAATGCCTTCTGGACCAAAGCAATTAGAGACTATTATTTCAAAAAATATAGGTCCTGGGATCATGTAAATAACTATGATTTTATGTTGGACTCAATTACGGAAAAAGATATTATAAAAGTAATAAAGAAAGAGCTACTTAAAACTCCTAGAGTTAATGCCATTCTTTATCCAGAAAACTATAAAAATCAATAACCTTAATTTTAATTATTATGACTAAAACTGTAAGAAATTTATTTTCCCTCGCAGTAGCATCCTCGCTACTTTTTTCCTGTAGCAAGGATAATGACCCTAAGGTAGAGCCCGCTGAAGTAGGAATCACTTCATTCGGATTTTACAAGGACGACAATGATGGTGTACTTTTTGAAGACTTCGTGATAGAGAATATTTCAAGTACAGAAACTGCAATTTCAATCGATCTTCCGGCTGAAACAGACCTGACAGCTTTGGTGGCACGCTTCACCACTACCGATGGTGATGCTGTTAAAGTGGGAGCCACTA
Source organism: Imtechella halotolerans (assembly GCF_028743515.2). GTDB lineage: Bacteria > Bacteroidota > Bacteroidia > Flavobacteriales > Flavobacteriaceae > Imtechella > Imtechella halotolerans. The sequence continues at coordinate 2,477,898 of NZ_CP117969.2, forward strand.
TTCAACAAAGTGGTACCACCTCGAATGATTTTACTGCCTCTGTAGAATACCTTGTGTCAGAAAAAGAGACCAATAAAATTTACACTATTAACATTGGAAAAATGGCCGCAGCAGTTTGGAGCACTTTAAGCACCTATTCTGAGAATCCGGCTTCAGATATTTCATTAAGAATTAATCCTCAAACAGGAGTACCTTACATAGGTTATATTTCTTACAACTCAGATACAAGTCTTCGCAGGTTAAATCTAATAGGTTATCAGGGAAGTTGGACACGTGTTGGTGCTGCAAATTTTTCAGATACCAGAACCTATACTTTGGACCTTGTATTTAATAATACTGGAACTCCATACATAAGCTTTATTGACACCCCAGGTGGAGTTAAAGAGGCTTCAGTAATGGCCTACCAATCTGGAAGTTGGAGTTATGTAGGTGGAGGTTCCTATTCAGGACTAAAATCTTCATTATCTGCTTTAAGTATAGATTCTAATAACAATTTATATGGATTTTACTTAAATGATGTAACTGGCAGTGAAGATAGACGAGGTGTTTTCTTAAAAGTTAATGAGCAAGGGTCTTGGCAAGACCTACCAATTAATGGACGTTCAGGCGCTTCAAGGTTTATTGTTACAAAACAGGTAAATGACGCTATCTATTTAAGTGTATTAGATTTCGGTGACTTACAATCAGTTTCTGTATACAAATATGAAAACAACCAATGGGAAATTTTAGCTGATAAAATGAAGGATTCTCCTGAGAATACTATTAGCTACTATAATATAGCCATGGATGTTGATAGCAAAGGGAATGTGTATATGGCGTATGCTGAAAATACTGGAGAAGGTACCGAACTCCAACTAAAAGTTAAAATGTATAACAGTGAAACTAAATCATGGACAACTTTGGGGGATATGATTCCAACTACAGAAACCAGAGATTTTGATATTGCTGTTAACAATTATGGCACTCCAATGCTACTTTATAAAAATGCAGCTGAAAATCCAACGTTTGTTATTTTTGACGATGAAGTAAATAACTGGAGTAGTGCTATTACACTTTCTGCTGATATTGCTGATGACCTCAATATTGAAGTAGCTCCTAATGGTGTTGCTTATGCATCATACCTGGTTGGATATGATGTTTACTTATTTAAATACGATTCCCCAGATAACCAGTAATCATATTAATTAAATTCAAAATAAGCAGAGAATAATCTCTGCTTATTTTTTCTAAAAATTATCACTATGACCCCTTCCTATACATTTCTTCTCTGTTTTTTGACACTGTATTTCTCCCTTATGAGTTCTATCAGTTCGCAAAATTCAACACAGATTATAGAAGGAAGAGTATTACTTTCCTCCGGCAAACCTTTTAAAAAGCCTATTGCCATTTCAAATGGTGATACATTAGTATATACTAATAACAAAGGGGGGTTTAGTATTGAAGTAGAAAAAGGATCTGCTATTTTTCCTATAATCCCTTCTGGTTATAGTGTCCAAACCAAATCTTGGTGGCATATCGTCCAAGATTCCAGAAAAGAATATAATTTCATACTGCAAAAAGAAAAAACTTCGACTTCCTTTAAGGTATTAGCTATTGGTGATATACAAATAGGTTCTTCTGAAGAACTACTCTATGCTGCCAATTCTATATTAAAAGAAGTCAATAATAGAGATGATTATGATCTAACCATATACCTTGGTGATTTAGTAAATGATACCCCAGAGTTATTCTCCTCATTAAAAACAATGATTGAAAATACAGAAAAAATGTATCGAGTTGTCTATGGTAACCACGATCGTAACTTTTCGTCCTCACAGGAATCACAAACAGACCTTTTCCGGAACTATTTTGGTCCGGAAAATTATGCTTTCTATAAAAATGGTATATTATTTATTACTTTAAACAGTATTACCCCAAAAGGTTCATACGGCTATGATGAAACCTATCCTAACAACCAATTACGTTTTATATCCCAGCTATTGAAAAATGTACCCAAGAGTACCCCTATTGTAATAAATCAACATGTTCCATTACTTTTTATGACTAACAAGGATTCACTTATTCAGATTCTGGATTCTTTTAAAAAGACGCTGCTATTAAGCGGCCACACCCATACCGTATTTCAAAATTATATTAAAACTCCATCAGGGAATACTATTCATGAGCTTACTGCGGGTGCATCTTGTGGCAATTGGTGGAGAGGGCAAAAAGATTGGGAGGGAACGCCTACTTCACTGATGCAATGTGGAACTCCGAAAGGATACTTTGAAATTGATTTTAATGGAAATGACTATAAACTAACCTACAAAGGCGTAGGGCTTCCAAAAGAAAAACAATCCAGTTTATGGGTTGATACTTACAAAGGATCTCCTACCTCCTTTGTATCAAAAAATAGAGAAATTTATCTAAATGTTTTTGCTGGTTCTGAAAAAACTAAAGTTGAAATTCATATGCCGGATGGGACCATTCTTCCTATGAAAAAAACACGAGAAATGGATCCCTTTGTACACTATATTCAACAAAGTCAAAAAAGTAAAAATGCTCCTGACAAGGATAGTCAAGTTGCTCCATATACAAAACGTAATTCACCCCATCTATGGAAAGTATCACTTCCTGAAACATTACAATCAGGTGGGTATTCCTTAAAATTTACAATAACTGATGAAAAATTAAACCCAATTGAAACATCGTATTGGATTTGGATTGAATAACTAATGTTAAGTGCCTACTTTATGTCCCACCCTTCACCAATTAATTGCAATATGGGATTAAAGTAATCCTATTATTATCTCATACATTTACTCCAAACCAGTACCCTACTAAAGCGGTAAGTACCATAGCTATAGAGCCCCAAAAAGTAATTCGAAACACTGCTTTAATAATGCTTGAACCTCCAGTTTTAGCAGCTAATGCCCCTAAAATCACCAAACAAATGATAGCAATGGTATATTGATAAATAACCATAGAATCCACAGGTAGGAAAATAGCAACTAATAACGGAAACATAGCTCCAAAAGTAAAAGATGCACCCGATGCAAAAGCTGCTTGCAAGGGATGTGCTTGACTTACTTCATTAAGACCTAATTCATCTCTAACATGCGCTCCTAATGCATCATGAGCTGTTAATTGCACAGCTACTTCCATAGCTGATTCTTTAGTTAGTCCACGTTTTTCATAAATTTCTGCCATTCTCTGCAATTCCAATTCTGGCATTTCGTTAAGTTCCATTTTCTCTCGCTCAATATCAGCCTTCTCTATATCAGTCTGAGAACTTACAGAAACATATTCTCCAGCAGCCATAGATAGCGCTCCTGCTACTAGCCCAGCCAATGCAGCTAATACTATTGGTTCTCTGGTATCACTAGCCGCAGCAACTCCAACTGCAATACTAGCCGTTGATAAGATTCCATCATTTGCACCGAGAACTGCTGCTCGGAGCCAATTAATTTTATGTATATAATGAGGTGCAAGATAGTCATCTGGAAGAGGTGAATTCATAGCGTTTTCTATTTATCATAGATACATAAAAATACTAAAAAAACCCTTCTGAAGTATTTAACACAAGGGTTTTTTTTAAGATCATAAGATATTCAAAAATCACATTACATGGTGATTTGAAAATTGATCCAAAACCTCATCAAATGTTTGAAATACATCTGTAGATGCATCAAATGTAACCATTTTCTGACGATATTCTTTAAAATTAGGAATTCCTTTAAAATAGTTAGTATAATGACGACGAGTTTCAAAAACACCTAACTTCTCACCCTTCCATTCTATGGCCCATGTTAGGTGATTCCGAGCCGCTTCAACTCTATCATTAATAGTTGGTGTAGCAAGTTTTTCACCAGTTTTGAAAAAATGTTTAATTTCATTAAAAATCCATGGGTAGCCAATAGCAGCACGACCAATCATGATTCCATCTACCCCGTATTTATTTCTATACTCTAAGGCCTTTTCTGGTGTATCTACATCACCATTTCCAAAAATTGGAATATGAATTCTAGGATTATTTTTAACACGTGCAATATGAGACCAATCCGCCTCTCCCTTATAAAGCTGGGCACGTGTACGGCCATGAATTGAAAGTGCTTGAACACCGATATCCTGAAGTCGTTCTGCTACCTCATCAATATTTATAGAATTTTCATCCCAACCTAAACGAGTTTTTACAGTTACTGGTAAATGAGTACTATCTATAACTGCCTTGGTTAGTCGTACCATTAGGTCTATATCTTTAAGTACGCCAGCTCCAGCACCTTTGCAAACAACCTTTTTTACAGGACAACCAAAATTAATATCCAAAACATCTGGTTGTACAGTTTCAACAATCTTGGCACTCATTGCCATTGCCTCCTCATCACCTCCAAAAATCTGAATACCAACAGGTCGTTCATAATCAAATATATCAAGCTTCTGTTTACTTTTAATGGCATCACGAATTAAACCTTCAGAGGAAATAAATTCGCTATACAACATATCAGCTCCGTGCATTTTACATAAACGACGAAACGGCGGATCACTTACATCTTCCATGGGTGCCAATAGCAGCGGAAACTCCCCTAACGAAACATTACCAATCTTTACCACTTACTTAGGTTTTTAAAGGACAAAGATAAAGCTTTTAAAAAAATGAGGGATGATTAGTCTTTAATACGGTCTCGCTCTTCAAGTTCCTGCTCTGGCGTATTGACACGTAATCGATAATTTCCAAATTTGTACCGAAACCCTAGCATAAAAGTTCGGGTTTCATACCTTGCTTTATAATTTATTTGTTGATCCAAAAAGGCGGAGCTTGATGTGAAATTGAAACCATCAAAAATATCATCCGCTTTAAAAGTAATAGCAGCTCTTTCCTTCCATAGTGACTTATTAAAACCAATTGAAAATTTACTTCGGGCAGTTGCTACAAAATTTCCGTCATTCATAGGAAAAGTATATAGATAGCTAACCTCCATCCCTAATGATTGATCTTTCAAAAGGGTTAAGTAATTATTAGCCGAAACATACCCTGTCCATCGGTCATTAGGAACTAATTGATTACTGTTTTCTACAGCATAAAATTGTACTTGATTCTTATAATAGGTGGATTCAAGATATAAATACCAAAATCGAGTAATTGGTTTACTTACAATAAAATCAAAGCCATACCCTGTATTATTCTTCATATTGGTAGTTACATATTTAATAATTGCATTGTCATTTTCTAAAAAACTCAACTCCGCCATAGGATGTTCTCTGTGCCTGTAAAATACAGAAAAGGTATAGGCTCCTTTAAAAGTATAATCAAGACTTCCGTAATGCTGAATGGTTGGTTCTAGATATGGACTTCCTGAAGTATATGAATTATCTGTAAGGAAATATTTAAAAGGATTTAAATCTTGATATACCGGACGTTCAATCCTTTTTTTGTATGATAAGGTAAAATCATGGCTATCTGACGCATGATATTTAAATGACGCTGTAGGGAACAAACTAAAATACTCATTTGTGTTTAACTCATCTGTCACCAATTGATGTCCTTCAGTTTGAGTATATTCACCGCGAACCCCTACTGCAATACCCCATTTTTCACTGTTTTTTGAGTAACTAAGATAGGCAGCAGCGTTTTTTTCATCATATAAAAATGTATTTGTATTGTTAGGATCAACGACCTGACTACCATTTATCACATAAAATTGTTGTAAATCACTATCAGTAGAAATAACTATTCCTTTAGCTCCAGTTTCTAATACCCCCCCATTTTCTATTGGTAGTTGGTAATCTAGTTGTGCTGTATATATTTTAATTTGTTGAGTAGATTCGGAATTAAATCGATTATTTCTTATCATCATATTTTCTGGATAGTGATAATTAGTATTCACATCCTGAGTACGATTTCCATCATAATAGGTATGATGTAACAATACAGAGAATTTCTCTCCTTTTTCTCCTTGATGATCATAACCCACACTCAAATTCGCATTTATCTTATCATCTTTGGTTAGGTTTAATGAATTAAAAAGTGAATCCAATTGATTTGCATTATCAAAAGCTTCAGTAGTTGCTTCTGTGCTACGCTTCCAATATGGAGTATAAACTACATTGCCTGATAGAGAAAGTGAACTTTTTTGACCTAGAAGTAAATCCAAATTTAACGAAGCATTATGTGCTTCACTGTTTGTAGAACGATCTATTTCAGATTCCCAATGACCAATTTGATTTCCCTGATTAAGAAATCGGATATCTTCACCATTAAAATGTATATCCTCTCTTGGGCTGTATGAATAATTAGTATAAAAATTAACTTTACTCGTTTTATAAAAATGACTACTTCCCATAAGGTACTTCGCCGCTTCTCCGTAGGTAACTTGTCCGTTAATACTGCCATTATACCCGGTTGCAAGATTTTTACTCATTACAATATTAATGACAGCTCCTCCTTCTGCATCATACTTCGCAGGTGGATTAGTAATCACCTCCACTGACTTTATATGTGTCGCTGGTGTAGTTTCTAGAAGTTGTTGTAATTCAGTAGCTGTTAAATACACCTTTTTATCATTGATAAAAATAATAGGAGTTTCACCCTTAACAGTTAATTTATCTCCCGAAGTAAGCAACTGTGGAGTACTTTGTAAAACATTCCACATAGAGCCGTTAGCGAGAGAAGTGTTTTCTACATTAAAAACCAACCTATCCGCTAGTCGTTCCACCGTAGGTTTATTAGCCGTTACAACAACACCCTCTATTTCATGATAATCTTCTTTTAGAATAATACGTCCTAATTGTACATTTTCCTTTACTTCTACAGGAAAAATTAATTCATTATATCCTACAAAGCTTATTTTAATTAGGTATCCTCCTGGATATAAGGACGATATCTCAAAGTTGCCATACTCTTCTGTAAAAGTTCCTTTAATATAGGAAGAATCTACAGCCTTAAGTAGCAAAACAGTCCCAAAAGAAACTGGTTTACGTTGTTCATCAAGAACTTTACCACTTATTGTATATTCTTGACCGTAAGCAAAAAGGGCCAAGCAATACATTACTATTGCAAGAACCCTAGTTTTTATGGTGAAATTCATAAATATAAAGTGTTCTATTAAGGTGATAAAACCCTATAAAATTGATTAGATTTCGGTTAGTTAGTTGGGTAAATTTAACATAAATTTTTGATTTACCTAATTTTGAATTTCAGAAAGAAACTGAAAGTCAGTTAAGTTCATTTCAATAAATTAGATAAAAGTCTCCCGGATTTAATTTCACTGTTTGCAAAAACGACTTCAATACTGAGGAAATACCCTATATTTGCAAATTCATTGAATTGTATATATGAAACACATTCGCAATTTTTGCATTATTGCCCATATTGACCATGGTAAGAGTACCTTGGCTGACCGATTGTTGGACTTCACAGGTTCTGTTACTGAACGAGAAAAACAAGACCAACTATTGGATAGTATGGATTTGGAACGTGAGCGTGGTATCACTATAAAAAGCCATGCAATCCAAATGGAGTATACCTATAAAGGTGAGCAGTATATTCTTAACCTAATTGATACTCCTGGTCACGTTGACTTTTCCTATGAGGTTTCTCGTTCAATTGCAGCTTGCGAAGGTGCATTACTTATTGTAGATGCCGCCCAAAGTATTCAAGCGCAGACCATATCCAATCTTTATTTGGCTCTAGAAAATGACTTAGAGATTATTCCCATTCTTAATAAAATAGATCTACCTAGTGCCAACCCTGAGGAGGTTAGTGATGATATAGTTGATCTATTGGGATGTAAACATGAAGATATCATTCCTGCAAGTGGTAAAACTGGCTTAGGAGTTGATAAAATATTAGAGGCTATTATCGAGAGAATTCCAGCTCCTAAGGGTAATCCTGATGAACCTCTACAAGCACTTATTTTTGATTCGGTTTATAACCCCTTCAGAGGTGTAGAGACCTACTTCCGAGTAATGAATGGTGAAATAAAGAAAGGACAAAAGATTAAGTTTGTAGCCACAGGTAAAACATATTTTGCAGATGAAGTTGGAACCTTAAAACTTACTCAACATCCTAAAAATGCTGTTAAAACTGGAGATGTTGGATATCTTATTACAGGTATTAAAGATGCTAGAGAAGTAAAAGTAGGAGATACTATTACAGACGCTCTTAATCCCACTATTAATGCCATTGAAGGTTTTGAAAATGTAAAACCAATGGTTTTTGCTGGAATTTACCCTGTTGATACCGAAGATTATGAAGAACTTAGATCTTCAATGGAAAAATTACAGCTAAACGACGCCTCTCTAGTATTTACTCCTGAGAGTTCCGCTGCTCTAGGTTTTGGTTTCCGTTGTGGTTTTCTTGGAATGCTGCATCTTGAAATCATTCAAGAACGTTTAGAACGAGAATTTGATATGACTGTAATTACTACAGTCCCCAACGTAAGTTATCAAGCCTATACCAAAAGAAATCCAGATGAAGTAATTATTGTTAATAACCCTTCTGATTTACCAGAACCAACATTACTGGATAGAGTTGAAGAACCCTTTATTAAAGCAACGATTATCACAAAATCAGACTTTGTTGGGAATGTAATGAGTTTATGTATAGAGAAGCGTGGTATTATAACAAACCAAACCTATCTGACTCCTGAACGTGTAGAACTGAATTTTGACATGCCATTAGCAGAAATAGTTTTTGATTTCTATGATCGATTGAAAACCGTTTCGAAAGGCTATGCTTCATTTGATTATAGCCCTATAGGCATGCGCGAATCAAAACTTGTTCGGGTCGATGTACTTATTAATGCACATTCCGTGGATGCTCTTTCTGCATTAATTCATGCTGATAATGCCTATAATATTGGTAAAAAAATGTGCGAAAAGCTTCGAGAGCTTATTCCTAGACAACAATTTGACATTCCAATTCAAGCTGCCATTGGTGCGAAAATTATCTCACGAGAAACAATCAAAGCTCTTCGTAAAGATGTTACAGCCAAGTGTTATGGAGGCGATATATCCCGTAAGCGAAAACTTTTAGAGAAGCAGAAAAAAGGGAAAAAGCGTATGCGTCAGGTCGGCAATGTAGAAATTCCGCAACAAGCGTTTATGGCTGTGCTTAAATTAAATGACTAAACTATCTTCTTTTAAATATTAAAAATCGCCCAATTACATTTGGGCGATTTTTTTATGGATAAATAACAATCTTACTATGTGTAGGAAAGTATTTTTCAGATTTAGTGGGTAAATTTTCCATCACATTCAAATGTGAAATAGCTCCTTTGCGAGCCAAAATGATAATAAAGAAGTCGTCTTGTTGGAGGTTTTTAGATAAAATGAAAAAATCTTCCCAATCTTCAAAAAGACAAAATTGATTTACAGTATTAATGCGTAATTGTTTCGTACACTTAACAATTGCTTTTTGAGTTTCTTCATTACAATGATATACTATAGGTAAACTTAATTCTTGTGAAAATCTAGATACCTTAGATACCCATAATCTAAATCCGTTTTCTAATTCAGCAAGTGGAGGAACCACTACAAAAAGCTGTTTATGATTAATTAAGGGACGTTCAAAATCACATATAAAAAGTGTCTTTTCTGTAAGTTGTAAAATACTCTCGATACGTTCACCAATCAATTTTTCTATAAACCCTTTACGCTGTGGCCACCCTAACAAAACTATATCTGCCATTAATTCTCGAGCAGTTCTTGCAATACCACTAGATGCGTTATGATCGATAGTAGCCACAACTTCAGCATTTGTCTCAGAAGCCGCTGCTGTTTTAATATAATTTTCCAGTTTAGTTTTTGCCTTAGAGATATTTTTTTCTGCAGCATCATTATTTGGCACTACTGTCAGAATAGATAGTGGATTTCGTGATTTTTTGTCCTTAATAAGTACGGCAAATTCCAACGCCTTATCCATATTTGCAGTATTGGCTATCGGAAGAAGGATTTGCTCATCTTTTTTATTGGCTTCTTTAAAATCATCCATCCCGCTTTCAGTTTCAACGACACTTTTCTTAGCTGCCTTTTCTGTAGCAAATGATGCTACAATACAAGTTATTAGAATAAGAATAATCGTTCCATTAAGAATATTTTCATCCAAAATTTTTGCTTGATATCCTACTAAGATTACAGCCAAGGTTGCCGCAGCATGTGAACTACTTAATCCAAAAATGATTTGTCTTTGTGTTCGTGAATATTTAAACACTTTCTGAGTAAAATAAGCCGCAAGCCATTTACCGAACAAAGCCACAATAGATAAGGTTAGCGCAATTATAATAGCCATTGGACCACTAAGAATTACCCGAACATCTACTAGCATACCAACGCTTATCAAGAAAAAAGGAATAAAAAGAGAGTTCCCAATAAACTCAATACGGTTCATTAAGGCAGATGAATGAGGAATAAGCTTATTTAAGGCAAGTCCAGCCACAAATGCACCAATTATGGGTTCAACACCAGCAACTTCAGCTAAAAATGCAGCGAAGAATACAACTGCTAACACAAAAATATAGTGAGAATGTTTTTCACTCTCAAGTTTTTCAAAAAACCACTTGGCTATTTTTGGAATTACAAAAAACATAATGGCAGAAAATATGGCAAGAGAAATTCCAAGTCGAATCCAAAATTCCTGTGAAAGACCACCATTATGGGAACCAATTATAACAGCTAGAATAATAAGTACGGCCGTATCGGTTAGTATCGTCCCCCCTACTGTAATTGCAACTTCTTGTTTTTTTGAAATTCCAAGTTTACTAACTATCGGGTATGTTACTAAAGTGTGAGTTGCAAACATACTTGCTGTTAGAAAACTAGCATTAAAATCATACCCTAGAAGATAATAGCAGACTGGAAATCCAACCATCAATGGTATTGAAAAGGTGAACAACCCAAACAAAAGACTTTTATTACGATTAGCCTTAAACTCATTCATGTCAAGTTCAAGTCCGGCAATAAACATTATATAAAGTAACCCAATAGTAGAAAATAAATCCACTGCAGAATTTTTCTCTAAAAGATTAAATCCAAATGGCCCTATAATTACACCAGAAACAATGAGGCCAATAATACCAGGAATACTAAGTTTTCTCAAAAGTATAGGTGAAAGCAAAATAATGAGTAATACCAATGAAAAAATAAGCACCGGGTTACTTAATGGTAGTTCAAATTCATGTAGTAGGTGTTCCAAAAATACATCCATAGTTAGATAATTATCCCCTTAATAACAAGGTCAATTAGCAAATTAAATGCTAAAATTAATCGATTTTTTACAACTAAATGTTTACTCAAGAAGATCAAATGTTAAAATAAGGCCAATATCTTATCTCTATAACCTCCTAAATGCCATTCATTTCTTAATTTGCAGCACAAATCCAGTCATTTCATGAAATTATATCCTATAGAGTCCGGAAATTTCAAATTGGATGGCGGTGCAATGTTCGGTGTTGTTCCCAAAACTTTATGGAATCGCACCAATCCTGCCGATGCCAATAACCTAATTGACATTGCTGCTCGCTGTTTGTTGATTGAAATAGGTAATCGTCTTATACTCATTGATACAGGCATGGGTAATAAACAAGATGATAAATTTTTTGGTCATTACGCTCTTTGGGGAAATGACTCTATAGACGGTTCATTAGCACAACATGGATTTCATAGAAATGACATTACTGATGTTTTCATGACTCACCTCCATTTTGATCATTGTGGAGGAAGTATACAATGGAATAAGGATCGCACTTCATATGAACCCGCTTTCAAAAATGCTAGATTTTGGACAAATGAAAATCATTGGCAATGGGCTACAAATCCTAATGCAAGGGAAAAAGCATCCTTTTTAAAGGAAAATATACTTCCCATGCAAGAAAGTGGTCATTTACAATTCATAACATCACCACAAGCAGATTATTCCTATAATAATGACTTAGGTTTTAGTATTTTGTTTGTTGATGGACACACAGAGAAACAAATGATACCACATATCCAATATAAAGGAAAAACTTTGGTTTTCATGGCCGATTTACTTCCTACAGTTGGACACATTCCTCTTCCATATGTAATGGGATATGACACACGTCCTTTACTAACACTAGAAGAAAAAAAGAAATTCTTGGAAAAAGCAGCAGATGAAGGATATTACTTATTCCTAGAACATGACGCCCATAATCAAGTTTGTACTGTACAACATACAGAAAAAGGCGTTCGACTAAAAGAAATTTTTACCTTTAACGAACTTTTTAATTCATAATTATGTACTTAAGAAAACCCCTCTATGCTGTAGCATCAGCATTGGCTCTTTACGGATGTGGATCAACCTCTATTGTATCCACTCCGGTAGATCGTATTGATAATGTGCCACTAAAAGTGGCTGACCTAACTGATGATCAATTAAAAAATTGGTTTCATTCAGATCTTCTTACAGACACTATTCCTGGAATGAGTGTTGACAAGGCCTACACCCTTCTTAAAGGAAAAAAAGGTTCAAAAATTATTGTGGGTGTTATTGATTCTGGAATAGATATCAATCATGAAGATCTTAAAAATGTTATCTGGACAAATCCAAATGAAATTCCTGGCAATGGAATAGATGATGACAAAAATGGATATGTAGATGACATTCACGGGTGGAATTTCCTGGGTGATATCAATCATGAGACATTGGAAATGACCCGCATAGTTCGCGGTGGTGATACATCTAACCCAGATTATGCAAGTGCCAAGGCTGCTTTTGACGAAAAGTATAATGAAGCGATGAGCACCAAAACCCGTTATGAGCAACTATTGCAAATGTTACATCAATCTGATGCTGCTATTAAAAAAGAAACTGGTAAAGAAACCTATACAAAAGCTGAAGTTGAAGCTATTGAAGCTAAAGATGAGAGTATGCAGCAATTTAAAGGGTTCATTTTACAAATGTTCTCATATGCTGATAGTATTTCAGAAATTGAAAATGACCTTAAAGATGGTATCAAACACTTTGCAGGCCAACTTAATTACAATCTAAATCTAGAATACAATGGTCGTAAGATTTTAGGAGATAATGAGAATGATCTTAGTGATGCTCCTCATGGAAACAACAATGTAATAGGCCCAGATTTGGAGCAATCTTTACACGGTACTCACGTGGCAGGTATCATTGCAGCACAACGAAATAATGGTGTTGGTATGAATGGTGTAGCACACAATGTTGAGATTATGGCTTTAAGGGCTGTTCCTGATGGTGATGAATATGATAAAGATATTGCATTAGCTATACGCTACGCGGCTGATAATGGAGCAAAAGTTATCAATACTAGCTTTGGAAAAGACTACTCACCTCATTCTCAATGGGTACGTGATGCTATTATTTATGCCGCATCTAAAGATGTATTGATTATAAACGCCGCTGGAAATGATTCTAAGGATCTTGACAAAAACAATGTATTTCCTAATGACCAATTAAACAACGGACCAGAAATCGCTGATAACTTTGTAACTGTTGGGGCTTTAAATGTAAAGTATGGCCCTTCAATGGTTGCTCGATTTTCTAACTATGGAAAAATCAATGTTGACGTATTTGCTCCGGGTGTAAAAATTTGGGCTACTGCACCTAACAACGAATATCGATTCCTTCAGGGAACATCTATGGCCTCTCCTGCAGTGGCAGGTGTAGCAGCACTTATTCGTTCATACTATCCTAAGCTTACAGCTTCTCAAGTAAAAAAAGTACTTATTCAGTCAGGGCTAACTCCTAACACTAATGTAACTGTTGGAGATCCTCAGACAACTAAGCCTTTTGCTGAAATTTCAAAATCTGGGACTATTGTAAATGCTTACAATGCCCTAATTTTAGCAGAGCGCATGGCTAAAGGAAAATAAAATATACATTAACCTATTGCAGAAAGCCGCCTTGTGCGGTTTTCTGTTTTCTAACACCGCAACCACATGATAAAAAGGATCTTAACAAAGACATTATTCCTTTTAGGAGTAACCTCTTTGATTGCCCAAGGAAATCACTCCTACTGGCAGCAGCATGTAGATTATACCATGTCTATAGATATGGATGTTACTAATTACAAATACAATGGTAAACAGGTATTGGAATATACCAATAATTCTCCTGACGTACTTCATAAGGTATTTTATCATTTACACTTTAATGCCTTTCAGCCGGACAGTGAAATGGATGCGAGATTACAAACTATTCCAGATCCTGACAGACGAATGGCCGTCAATTTAGGTACTCGAGAAAATCCACAATATGAAAGCCGTATTTCTAAGCTTACCCCTTCAGAAATTGGATTTATTGATGTAAAATCTCTAACACAAAATGGCCATCAAGTATCCTATCGAGTAGAGGGTACTATATTAGAAGTCACACTTGCCTCACCCATTCAACCTGGAGATAAAGCAACTTTTGATATGGTATTTGAAGGTCAAGTCCCTGTACAAATACGAAGAAGTGGTCGTGATAGTCGCGATGGTATAGCCCTTTCCATGTCACAATGGTACCCAAAAATGGCAGAATATGATTTTGAAGGATGGCACATAGATCCTTATATCGCACGTGAGTTTCACGGTGTTTGGGGAAATTTTGATGTAAAAATAACCATTGATAAGAATTACATACTGGGAGGTACTGGATACCTTCAAAATGGAAATGAAATCGGATATGGATATCAGGACAAAGGTGTTAAGGTCAAAAAACACAAAGGAAAAACACTCACTTGGCATTTTATTGCTCCTCAAGTTCATGATTTTACATGGGCCGCCGACCCTGATTATATTCACGACACTTTGGAAACAGAAAGTGGTGTAACCCTTCACTTTTTATATCAAAAAGATGAAAAATACCGAGATGCCTGGACACGTGTTCAACCAAAGACAGCAGAACTTCTAGACTTTTTCAATAAAAACATTGGTCCTTATCCATGGAAACAATACTCAGTAATACAAGGTGGAGATGGTGGAATGGAATATGCCATGTGTACGCTAATTGCAGGAGGTGAGAATTTTGACAGCCTATTTGGAACAACTAATCACGAGTTAGCACATGCTTGGTTTCAACACCTATTGGCAACCAATGAATCTAAACATGCTTGGATGGATGAAGGTTTTACATCATTTATTTCTGATTTGGCTGAAAATATCATTTTAGAGAAAAATGAACCTAATCCTTTCAAAGGTTCATACTCCAGCTATTTACGCCTAGTAAAAAGTGGTCTAGAACAGCCAGCTACCACCCACTCAGACCGATACAAGTACAATAGTGCTTACTCTACCATGGCCTATAGCAAAGGCTCAGTATTTCTTTCACAACTTGGCTACATTATTGGGTTAGATAAACTAATGGAAACACTTCAAAAATACTATCAGGATTTCAAGTTTAAGCATCCTACTCCTAATGATTTTATACGTACAGCTGAAAAAGTATCAGGACTTCAACTAGGTTGGTACCTTAATGAGTTTATGCAAACCACGCATACCATTGATTATACAATTCAATCTGTAAGTGCCGAAGGTACTGGGACTAAAATAGTATTAGAGCGCAAGGGTGAAATGCCAATGCCTATTGATCTTTACATACTATATAATGATCAGACACAAGAGTCAATATACATTCCTCAGCGACTACAATTTGGTGAAAAAGAAAACCCGTATCCTCACATTCCTCGAACTGTTAAACCTAGTTGGGCATGGGCATATCCTACCTATGAAATTTATATTGAAAAACCATATTCAAGTATAAATGCCATCGCTATAGATCCTAGTGAACTCATGGCTGATGTTAACAGAGAAAATAACATATACAGTACACAAGACTAACAGACTCGAAAGATGCCTTAAAAACCGCCCGATGATGAATACTATTATCGGGCGGTTTTTGTTACTTTTACATCCATAATAAAACCAAATGAATTATAGATTCCCCAAGAAGGAAAGGCTTTGTAGTCAAAAAAATATTGAGCAACTTTTTGCTGAAGGGAAATCAGTTTCAAAATATCCACTTAAGCTTATTTATCTAGCTTCATCGTTGCCTGAAAATGTTCCCATTCAAGTAGGAGTTACAGTTCCAAAACGTACATTTAAAAAGGCCGTCATCCGCAATCGAATAAAAAGACTTTTAAGAGAGAGCTATCGATTACATAAACCCTTGTATTTTAACACCCTCGAAACTCCATATGCTTTTATGATTTTGTATCTTGGTAAAGAAATTCCTTCTTTTGATGAAATTCATTCCAGAATGGCTCAACTTTTGGAGGCTTTTAAGAATAAGGAAGGATTATAAATCACAACATATGAAATTTATTATGTATACCTGGCTTGCTATATTACCACTGGCTTGTGGAGGAAATAGCGATGATACCGTGCAAAATGCCATAACGTATGATGAATCTATAATCGAGCAAAAAAATATAGCACCTCCTGCACTTGAGAATAATCTGGGTAATCACTCGGTTACAGAACAAAAAATCATTCGTGATGCTTATTTGCGTTTTGAAACCCGTGATTTAAACAAGACATATCAAGAAACATTGGATTTAGTAAAAAAATACAATGGATATTTACAAAGTGACGAATCAGGAAAAGGATATCAAGAAATAAATAGAAGTCTGGTTATAAAAATCCCTAACACTCATTTTCAATCTATGATAGATGCTTTAAGCGGATCAGTTTCATATTTTGATACCAAGCGAATTTCTGCTAAAGATGTAACAGAAGAATTTGTCGATATCGAAGCTAGATTACTTGCGAAACGAACCCTTGAAGCGCGTTACATGGAATTACTTTCAAAAGCTCAGAATGTAAAAGATATTCTAGAAATTGAGCGTGAATTAGCCAATATACGTGAAGAAATTGAAGCACGTCAAGGTCGTCTTAATTATTTACAGTCCCAAGTGGCTTATAGTACAATTCGAATGGAATTTTACAAACGTGATGCCGAAACAGGTATTACTCAATCCTATGGTAATAAGATGTGGAATGCAATCAAAAGTGGTTTTAATGGAATATCATTATTCTTCTTAGGTATATTACACATTTGGCCATTTGTACTCTTTTTAGCTATTTTAGTTTGGTTTATCAGAAGAGCCTATTTAAAAAATAAAAAAGCTTCCTAAATGAAAAAAAAATTGATCATTGGTTTTACAGCTATAACCTTACTGTTAACTACGGTAGCCTACCGGTCGGATTTTTTTGAGATTGCTAAGCAGATAGAAATTTTCACTACATTATTCAAAGAATTGAACATGAATTATGTAGACGAAACCAATCCAGCTGCTTTAATGGACTCAGCAATTAAAAGCATGCTAAATGATCTCGACCCTTATACTGTGTACTTGAATGAGCAAGATGTTGAAGCCTATAAAATAAATCAGCGTGGAGAATATTCCGGTATTGGCGCTCTAGTTCGCAGTTATCCAGACAAAATTTTGATTGTAGAACCCTACAAAGGGTATCCAGCGGATAAAGCAGGTTTAAAAGCAGGAGATCAAATTATTAAAATTGGAGATATTACAATCGCCGATGTAAAAGAAGATGCAGATGAACTCTTAAAGGGAGCTTCAAATACAACTATTGAAATTGTTTATTTACGACAAAAAAAGCAGTACACTACCATTATTACACGTAGTGAAGTAGAAGTAGATGCTGTCCCATTCTATGGAAAAATAGATGATAAAACAGGATATATAGTTCTTACACGCTTTAATAATAAAGCATATAAACAAACTAAAGCTGCCTTAGAAGACCTAAAAAGTCAAGGAATTAGCCGTCTTATTCTCGACCTTAGAAACAATCCCGGAGGACTTTTAAATGAGGCCATAGATATAACAAATTTATTTATACCTAAAGGAGAGGTTATTGTCACAACCAAATCAAAAGTAAAAAAATTCAATCAAGTTTATAAAACACGAAATAATCCTGTTGATACTCAAATACCTCTTGCCGTATTGGTGAATGGTAGAAGTGCCTCTGCTAGTGAGATTGTATCTGGAGCTCTACAAGATTTGGATAGAGCGATAATTGTAGGCGCACGTAGTTTTGGAAAAGGATTGGTTCAAAGACCTTTAAAACTAACTTATGGAACTCAATTAAAGGTGACTATTTCTAGATATTATACACCTAGTGGTCGTTGTATTCAAGCCTTAGATTATCGCAACAGAGACGAACAAGGTAAAGCAATTCAGACTACAAATATTCATCAATTTAAAACGAAAAATGGTCGTGCAGTTTATGATGGAGGCGGTGTATTTCCTGATTTAGAAGTAGCTAATTCAAAAAGCAGTAGTTTCACAAATGCATTAAATAGCAGTCAGGTTATTTTTGATTTTGCAACGGATTACTATTATCGAAATTCAATTTCGTCAATTGATCAGTATAAATTAAGTGAATCTGATTTTAACGATTTTAAATCCTTTGTTAGCAATAGTACATTTTCCTATGAAACTCCAGCTGAGAAACTACTAAAACAGGCTAAATCAACTGAGGAGGCAAGTCAGTGGAGTGAGTCAATTCAAAATGATTATAAGGAACTATTAGAACACCTTCAAACTGATAAATTAACCGCTCTTGATACTTATAAGAGTGAATTAGTTGCTGATTTAAATGAAGAAATTCTTAAGCGTTATTTTTATCAAGAAGGATTGTTTACGTATAATCTTACTCATGATGAAACAGTAAAGGCAGCAGCAGCAATTTTAAATAATGATGCCCAATATAGAAACATGCTTCATTAAATCCCTTCATTTGTAAGTAGCATAGCTATGTGTGGAATTCCATCTTCTAAATAATCTGGTCCAAAAGCTTTGAAACCATGCGATTCATAAAAAGATTGGAGGTACTTCTGAGCGGAAATCTCAATATTGGATATTCCAAAATTATTATAAATTGCATTTATAGATTCTTTAATAATTTGATGGCCATACCCAAAACTTCTATGAATTTGTTTTACAGCCACCCTACCAATACTAGCATTATCAAAATAATCACCAGCCTTAAAAAGACGGGTATATGCTACAATTTCTCCTTCTTTTTCACCAAATAAGTGAAGTGCTTTATAATCCTTTCCATCAATATCTTGATAAATGCATGTCTGCTCAACTACAAAGACTTCGCTTCGTAATTGTAGTATTTCGTATAACTCCTGGTTAGATAATTCATTAAATTTTTTCAGGTAAAAAGTCATCATAGTTTATTAAATAATAGCCCGGTTTAAATAATAATCGGCCGAAGGCCGTCGCGCAAAAATTTTAATCCTGAACTATAAAATCTTTGGAATCCTCCTCCTTTTTATACTCCGGTTGAATATTTACATGATTGATATCAAATTTATCATGTAATACTTTTTCAATTTTAGCTAGTAATTCATTAAACTGTGATAGCGTAATATCTTTTTCACAGTCAAGATGGGCTTCTAAATGTAATTCATCATCATTTAAACACCATACATGAATATGGTGAAGTTTTTTCACCATTGGTATCTTGTGTACTTCTCTTACGATCTTCTTTATATCTAGATGATCTGGAGTAAAAAGCATCAACATCCTAGTAGATTTCCTCAATAAATCATATCCCACAAAAAGCAGATAAATAGATATCACAAAAGTTAGTACACTATCAATCCAATAAATTTTATACCACAACATTAGTAATCCACCCACTAGAACCGCCACACTAGCCAACATATCTGTTAATAAATGAATATACGCTGATTTCATATTAATACTTTTATCAGCGTCATTTTTGAGAATCCAAACACTTAATCCATTAAAGGTAATTCCTAATACTGATAGCCATATTACCAAAGATGATTCAATTTCTTGAGGTTCAAAAAAACGTTTTACGGCTTCAATCATTAACAAAATGGCAATTACAATAAGAGTAGAAGCATTCACAAATGCAGCAATAATTTCTGCTCTCTTATATCCAAAAGTTTTAAGAGTTGATGCTTTTTTTCGAGATAGTAAATGGGCAATATAACTTATTACCAATGAAATAACATCGGTAAAATTATGTAATGCATCTGAAAGCAAGGCTAAGCTTCCAGAGACTATACCACCTACTGCTTGAGCTATTGTAATCCCTAAATTTAAAATAATAGAGATAAGTAAGTTCTTAGCTTGCGGAGTTCTATGATTATGTGAATGGCTATGTGAAGGATGCTTTTGCATCATTTAACATTTGATAGGTATCTTATTAACACGATTTTCATGACGTCCGCCTTCAAAAGGTGTAGAAATAAAAATTCGTACCATTTCAATAGCCTGAGGAATTGAAGTATATCGAGCAGGTATACTTATTACATTAGCATTATTATGTTGGCGAGCCAATTCTGCAATTTCCTTTATCCAACATAGTGCAGCACGGACTTTTTGATGTTTATTAGCAGTTATTGCTACACCATTTCCACTTCCACAAATGATAATTCCTAAATCTACGTTTCCATTTTCTACATCAGTTGCTACTGGATGAACAAAATCAGGATAATCGACACTATCTAAGGTATCAGTTCCATAATTAACTATAGTGTGACCTTGTTCCTGTAAGAAATTAACAATGGCAAATTTATAATCAGTTCCTGCGTGGTCATTTCCGATGGCAATTTTCATGAGTTATAATGTATAAGAGTTGATATTATGACTATTATAGTCACTACAAAAGTACAAAATCACACTTATGAACAACAAAAAATACGGTTGTTAATTCTGTTTTATAACTAATTAATTTTCAGTTAATTATATATTAACAATTAATGTTAATACAAATTCAGAAATTAATTAGCTATACTATTTTATAATTGAAAAAAAATTACAATACAGAATATAATTAATACTAGTCAAGTAGAAGTTATTGATAGTTATTAGCATTTTATTTTTCAGTTATCAACAGATATTAACGTTGTAATTTATTAAAATTTACAGCTACTATCTAGATATTGACAACTGTTAATAACCTTCTAAAATTTCTTCATTTATAGTAATTTAAAGATTAAAAGGATTGTTAATTAATCAATATAAGTTTGTATAAATTGATGGTAAAAACAGTTATAACATTTTTTATTGCCACTATTAACAAGCTATAATAACAATCAAAATATTTTTAAAAAATTTAATTTTCTTTTTAATTATACTATTAGTGGTTGATAACTATCAAAAAAATAAAATTGTTTGAGGTATTTATCTAAGTAAGATGAGATGTGATAAAGAACTATAGAATATGAAATTTTATAGTTTAATAAGCTTGAGTGAATGCTGTAGAACTTTTAGGAACTATTGTCTTTACTGCTTCTTTTTCATCCAATGATTTTTGAATACTTTTTGCAAAAAAGAAGATTCCCATCACAAAGATGATAATGAATAACGTTATGATTTTGTATATACGTTTCATACTTCTATAGACGGCGATTGTTTAGAAATGTTACATTAATTTTAATAAAATTTTAACTTTTAACAGAGTACTGTATCTTATAATTATTATCATTACTTTTAAGCATTAAGAATGATTATATGACTAGAAAGAAAAAAAGCGCTGATAAGCAGCGTAAAAACGAACTTACCAAAGGAATTTTTTCAGTACTTGAGGCTCAACCTAATGCTACTTTTAACTATAAACAAATAGCTGCTAAACTTAATATTATTGATGCCAAAAGTCGTAATGAACTTATAAAAAGGTTAGTACAGTTAAAAGAAAAGAAGCGAATACTTGAGACTGAAAGAGGAAAATATCAATCCATTCCACTTAAAAATTATTTTACTGGTATTGTAGAAATTACAAGTAATGGTAATGCCTATGTACTATGTGAAGATCTTGATGAAGATGTTTTTGTTACTTCCAATTTATTAAACAAGGCATTGCATGGAGATGAAGTGGAAGTTTATGTTTTTCCACGTAGACGTTCTGGAAAAAAAGTAGAAGGTCATATAACTAAAGTTATTCAACGGAAGAAAACTAGTTTTGTTGGAATTGTACAAATGCATCCAAATTTTGCTTTTGTTTTACCTTCTGATCATCGTATGTACACTGATATATTTGTTCCAAAGGATAGATTGGATGGTGCAAGTGATGGTGATAAGGTGATTGTTTCTATTAATGATTGGCCTGAAAAGGCTGATTCTCCTTATGGTACAATTACTCAAGTATTGGGTAAACCAGGTGATCACGATACCGAAATTCATGCTATTTTAGCTGAGTATGGATTACCATATAGTTTTCCATTAGAAGTTGAACATTATGCGAATCAATTAGATACATCTATTACCAAAGATGAGATTAGTAGGAGAAGAGATATGCGTGATGTGTTAACTTTTACTATTGATCCCCGTGATGCTAAGGATTTTGATGATGCTCTATCATTTCGCAGGTTAGAGAATGGTAATTTTGAAATTGGAATTCATATTGCCGATGTTTCGCATTATGTTACTCCTGGCACTTTACTTGACGATGAAGCCTATAATAGAGCTACATCCGTTTATTTAGTTGATCGAGTAGTACCTATGTTACCAGAAATACTTTCTAATAATGCTTGCTCCTTGAGACCAAATGAAGAAAAGTATACATTTTCAGCAGTTTTTGAGTTAAATGGTAGTGCTGAACTAGTTAATAAATGGTTTGGAAAAACTGTTACTTATTCAGATCAGCGATTTGCTTATGAAGAAGCCCAAGCCATAATTGAACATTATACACTAAACAAACAAAGTGACTATAGTTCTTTTTTAATGCCTGAGAATATTGCTATTACAGATACTTCTTATACGGTTTCTAAAGAAATTGTGGAGGCTGTTATGACTATGGATGTTTTAGCTAAAAAATTGCGTTCTAAACGCATGCAATCAGGTGCTATTTCTTTTGATAAGGTAGAAGTTAAATTTCGTTTAGATGAAAACAGTAACCCTATAGGTGTATATTTTAAGGAAGCTAAGGACGCCAATAAGCTTATAGAGGAATTCATGTTATTGGCTAACCGAAAAGTTGCAGAATTTATAGCTAAACAAGAAAAGACTTTTGTTTATAGAGTACACGATGAGCCAGATGAAGAAAAATTAATGCAATTACAGGGAATAATTGGCCGTTTTGGTTATTCTTTAAATATGCGATCAAAGCAAACTATTACAAGTTCTCTTAATAGTCTATTAACTGAAGTTCAAGGTAAAAAGGAACAGAATTTAGTGGATACTCTAGCTATTCGCAGTATGAGTAAAGCTATTTATAGTACTGATAATATTGGTCATTATGGATTAGCATTTGATTATTATACTCATTTTACATCTCCTATACGTCGTTATCCAGATGTTATGGTTCACCGCTTACTTCAACAGTATTTAGACGGTGGTGCATCTGCTAAAGTAGAAGAATATGAGCAAAAATGTCGTCATTCTTCTGATATGGAAAATTTAGCAGCTAATGCAGAACGAGATTCTATAAAGTATATGCAGATTAAATTTATGGAAGATCATAAAGATCAAATTTTTATTGGTGTAATTTCAGGTGTTACAGAGTGGGGAATTTATGTAGAAATTATAGAAAATAAATGTGAAGGTATGGTACGTGTTAGAGATATTCAAGATGATTATTATGTTTTTGACGAAAAACAATATGCTATTGTAGGGGAAGTTACAAAAAATATGTACCAACTTGGAGACGAGGTTTTGGTGAAGGTTAAAAATACAGATCTTATTAAAAGACATTTAGATTTTCATTTACTAGGAAGACGTCAATAGGTTTTAGATTGTTTATGGAATAATTTTTGAATAGAAAACGTTATTATAACAAGAAACACATTCAAAAAAAATTAAAATGCATCATTTGATATTATTTGCAGCTATGTTTTTTTCAGCTGCTTCGTTTGCGCAACTTACTAAGGAAGTTGGTTCTTTCAATGAATTAAAGGTTTATGATGGACTTTCAGTAACACTTATTTCCTCGACGGAAAATAAGGTTGAAATATCAGGTGAATCTACTGATGAAGTGGTAGTAGTAAATACTAATGGTATTTTGAAAATTCGGATGAAGATTAATAAAATTTTCAATGGTCATACCACATTCGTTAAGGTCTACTTCAATAATTCTATAGATTTATTGGATGCTAATGAGCAATCGCTTATTACCTCTAAAGAGACATTTTCTCAGGTAAGTTTAGATTTAAGAGTGCAGGAGGGAGGAGAGATAAACATTAAAACTAATGTTCAGAAACTTATGAGTAAAGCAGTTTCTGGAGGAAGAATTGAAGTGAGTGGAATTGCTAAAAATCAAGATGTTCAAGTGAATACTGGAGGATTTTTCGAAGGCGATTTATTAAAAACCGAACAGACAACTGTTCAAGTAAGTGCTGGCGGGAATGCGTATATTAATGCATCTGAGTATGTAAATGCCAAGGTGAGAGCTGGTGGTACCATACGAATATATGGTAAGCCAAAAGCTATAGATCAACAAACAGTTTTAGGAGGTACAATTGTAGAACAATAAATTTTTGAATTTTTAAAAAATAATAAAGCACCTTATTCTTTCTATAAAGGTGCTTTATTATTGCCTTTTTCCTACTTTTGAATTGCTAAGCTTTTATTATGATTCAAGATATACTTGCAGCAATTCCATGGGGAATTTTACTTGCCTTTACCATTGGTCCTGTTTTTTTTGTATTATTAGAGACTGGTGCTCTTAAAGGCTTTAGGGCTGCATTTGTTTTTGATTTAGGTGTAATAGTAGGAGATGTCTTTTTTATTCTAGTTGCTTATTTTAGTACTAATCAAATATTAGAAAAGCTAAAAGATGATCCTGGACTATTCATTTTCGGTGGTGCTATTTTGTTAAGTTATGGTGTTATTTCTTATGTTAAACAGCGAAGAGATTACCTTAAAAAGAAAAAGGAGGATGCTGATACTTTTGAACCTCTTAAAAAGAATTATTTAAGTCTATTTTTTAAAGGATTTCTCTTAAATTTTATAAATATTGGTGTTTTAGGATTTTGGTTGGGAATTATTATAGTATTCGGTCCACAACTAGATATGGAACCAAAACGAATCATTACTTTTTTCAGTACTATTATTGTTTCTTACCTTTTAGTGGACTGTTTAAAGATACTTTTAGCAAAGCAACTTAGGAACAAGCTCACAACATTGCGTATTTACCGTATTAAAAGCGTTATAAGCGTGATTCTTGTGGTTTTTGGTATAGGACTAGTACTGCAGGGTTTTTTCCCCGCAGAGAAAGAAAAATTAAAGAATACACTAGAAAATATTCGAGTAAAAGAAAAAAGCACCTATTAAAGGTGCTTTTTTGTTGAGGCATCGAGCGGATTCGAACCGCTGTACAAGGTTTTGCAGACCTCTGCCTAGCCACTCGGCCACGATGCCATCGTTTTGGACGGCAAATCTACTAATTAATTTTATAAATCCAATTAAAAATTGCGTGCTTTCCTACCTTAACGTAACAAGGTCATTTCAATGGTTACACTTTCAACGTCTCCACCTATAGGAGGATTTAATTTGGAAACAGCTACAGTTGCTTGAGCAGCAATAGGTATTTCTTTGAAAATGCGATCAATAATTCTTTTTGCAACGTGTTCTAATAATTTAGAACGAATACCCATTTCTTCTTTGACAATTCTATTCACGTGCACGTAATCGATTGTGTCAGCTAAGTGGTCACTATAGGCTGATGGTTGTAAATTGGCTTTTACCATAACATCAACCCTATAATCACTCCCAATTTTTCCTTCTTCATCAAGGCAACCATGATAGGCATAAACCTTAATGTTGGTAACTTTTATTATTCCCACTATTCAAGTATTTAAAATACAAATGTACAAAGCTTAGTCATCTATCTCATCATACAAGGACAATTACTAATACCTTGGAATAAATCAAGACCAATGGTTACCATATGTGTCCCAGAATTGTACATGCTTAATTCATTCAAAGTAATTTGATATGAGTAACCAAAATATAAATTGGATTTCTTTAGACCAAACATAGGCCCTACAGTAAGGGGTCTTGCAATTTGATCATTTAGAAACCGATAGGTAATGCCAGCCCAATAGTAGTCTTCGAAATCAAGCAATCTTGCTTTAATATTGATATCTGTACTTGAACGTCCATCGCTTTCATATAATTGATAGAATACAGATGGTTCGAATTCAAATTTACCATTGTTGTATCTTTTATAACGATAACCCGTATAAATAGAATAATTTCTTAGTTTATTAGGTTCATTAATGGCAAATATATCCATATCCTTATTAAGGATATTTCCTACTGTTAGATTAGCAAAGAAACCACCACTTCGATACAAAACACCTACATCAAAGTTATGGTTAGTGAGTGACCTATCATCAGTAACTCCGGGATCAGGTGTTGGGTTATTAGTATTACTTCCAGGATTAAAGTTCTCAGTAGCTATTCTAAACTGGTTTAGATTATAGGATAGACCGAAAGACAAAAATTGTTTTTCGGCCTTATCCAATGTAAGATGGTGAGCAAAACTAGCTTTTAAACCAGATTGTTGAGTATTTCCGTTTCTATCTCTATATAATAATAGGCCTACACCAGATCGCATTCCTAAACGCATATCTCCAACAAAGGTTTGATTGTCTGGTGCATCTTTTATGCCAATCCATTGTGCAAAACCGTTTAGGCGAATTTTCACATAATCACCAATTCCAGCATAGGTTGGAGCTATAACAAATTCATTATCCGCCAGGTACTGTGTTGCAGTTGGAATCATTACTTCTTGTGCAAAACTTATTTTCGTAAAGCCCAAAAGTATAAATATACTAAGAATCAATTTTTTCATAGTGCCCTTTTTGTGTCTTATCTATATAATGTAAAGTGTCCAACAAATTCACGAGGATCATTTTCTCCTTTCAATTTAATAACATACCAATAATCTCCTGTTGGAAGTTCTTGTCCGTTATAGGTACCATCCCAACTATCACCAACTCTAAGTAAAGCTACTTGACGTCCATAGCGATCATAAATCTTAGTATAGATATTAGGGAATCCTTCTGTATTACATGGACTCCAGCTATCGTTATTTCCGTCCTGATTTGGTGTAAAATGGTCTGGTATACATATGTCTATGAATTCCATATATATCTGAGCATAGGCTTCACATCCATTAGCGTCTACAACTTTTACATCATACCACCCAGATTGGTTAATGTAGTAAGTGTTTTTAGTACCATATGGGCGATCATTAAAGTAATATTGATATCCACCTGCACCACCTGAAGCAATAGCAGTAATTTGATTAATGTTATTTTGTACTGCTTGCAATGTCAATGGTTGAATATCATTAATACTAAATGTTACTACATCATAACACCCATTTGGATGAAGAATTTCAATTATTTGCGGACCTGGAGGAACGTTATAGAATATGTTTTCATATTGATCAACTCCATTTAATGTAAATACTACATCACCAATTACAGTAGGGTCAATATTTACAATAACTGTATTACTCGGCATATTATTTTCGCAACCATAAGTAACTTGAACGTTTGCAGTAAGATTAGCTCCGTAATCTATTGTTACTGGTAAGGTTATTTCGCAATTATTGGCATCTCTAATAAAGACCGTATAATTTCCACCAGCCAAATTATTAAAGGTGAATTGGCCTTGTACAAAATTTGATTGTGTGTTTAATCTTGTACTGTATGGAGCAGTTCCACCACTAACTGTTATTTGTGCACTTCCGTCTCTGTCACCAGCACATATTTCTGGTTGAATGCTGACAATCGATGAGTTCAATGAAGTAGGTTGATTAATTGTAAAATTATAAGTTTGAGTACAGTTTATTTCGTCTCGTACGTTTACTGTATAATTTCCAGCTGTTAATCCGTTGAATATTCCAGAAGTTACCCATACACCAGGATTGGAACTTAATTCGTATTCTATCGTTCCATTTCCACCACTCATAACTAGAGTTATACTTCCGTCATTGCCTCCATTACATAAAACATTAGTGAAGTCAGAAGAAACAAGTAGAAGTGGTTGTTTTGCTTCTATTATTACTTCTAGTGGCACTGAACATCCGTTTATATGGTTAATAGTTACTGTATGTGAACCTGCAGCAACATCAGTAAAGATATTACTTTGTTGTGGTGTACCACCATTGAGGCTGAATGTAACATCTCCAACTACAGAGGTATTTACATTGATAGTCAGTATGTTACCTGGTACATTAGACATACAATTGTAATCAACTGTATATGCGTCAACTGATGGAAGAATGTCTACTCCTTCAGTAATAATTACTTGTACTGAAGTTTCACAATTGTTAGCATCACGAACATATATTGTATGAGGTCCTACAGTTAATCCAGTAAAATCGAATTGGCCAGTAACGTAGTTTGTGTTGCTGTTTAAGCTCGTTTGGTATGGAGCAGTACCGCCAGTAACATTAATAGTTGCCGTTCCATTAGCATCACCTAGACAAATTTCATTTGTGCTTGCTGTAATGGATGCTGTTAGTTCTAAAGGTTCATTAATGGTGAAATTGAATTCTAATTCACAGTTAATTTCATCTCTTACACGTATAGTATAATTCCCAGCAATTAGGTTTGTAAAGGTACCAGAAGTTACCCATACACCAAGATTAGAACTTAATTCGTATTCAATTAAACCATTACCTCCAGACATTACCAATTGAATGCTTCCATCATTCCCACCAAAACAGGATACATCTTCTGAATTTCTACTATCCATTAGTAAAGGGAATTTTTCTTCAATTATAATAGGTAAGTCTTCCCTACAACCGTTACTATGACTTACTGTAATGATATGATTACCATGAGGAACATCAGTAAAGATGTTACTTTGTTGTGGTGTGCCCCCATTAAGACTATAGGTTACATCTGCAACTACGTTAGGATTTACACTGATGGTAAGTACATTTCCAGGAACATTGGCAGTACAATTATAATCAACTTCATAGGTAGGTGTTAGTTCTACCCCTGGAAGTATTTCATCAAGTATTAAATAGTGTTCACAGTCATTCGCATCTTTATAAAAGATAAAATGTACCCCTGGTATTAAACCGGTAAAAGTATAGGTATCTCCTACGATTTCAATAAAATCACTAGGATCAGATGAATTTAAACTTACATAATATGGTGCGGTACCACCTGTAAGGGTAATAGTAGCTGTTCCGTCCATAGCATTAAAACAAATTTCGTCTGTTACACTATGAGAAACTACTTCTAATAGATCAGGTTGAGTAATTGTAAAATCAAATACTTCATAACAACCGTTTGCATCTTGTGCTACAACTGTGTAATTGCCTGGAGCCAGATCTGTAAAGTGGTTAATAGTATCAAATTTGTCTAGGCTAGGCGAAATAGCATATTTAATTATCCCAGTGCCTCCTGACATTTCTACAGTAATGGTTCCATCATTGTCTCCAAAACAGGTCACATTTGTGAATGTATTGGTAACAGTTTCCAATGGATCCGGATCTGTAATGACAACTGGAGAAGACACTTCGGCACAATCTTCACTGGTAACTTGTATGTAATAAGTTCCTGCTGGCAATCCTGTAAATAGTCCAGTTGGTTGAGGTCCAGCTATTGGTATCATTGCGGATGGATCATCTAGTAATTCATATTGATAATTACCTAATCCTCCTGTCGCTGTAGCATAAATATCTGCACTGAATTGACCTGTACAATTAATTATTGCAGCTGTAAGGTCTAAATGAATTTCTAGTGGAGTAACTGGGTCGACCACCAATTGATTTGATACTTGGCCAACACACCCAAAACTATCACGGATATAATATTGATACGTTCCAGGTGTTACATTAGTAAATGTGTGAGAAGTTCCACTAGCGAAAGGGATAAATGGACCATTTTGAGAAGAACTAAACTCATACGGGCCAGTACCTCCAGTGGCAGATAAAATTAATCTTGCGTCGGTTGTACAAGTTACCTGAGCATCCAGCACAAGGCTTGCCTGTACCTCTGTTGGTTCCGCAATAGTTAACTCAATAGTTTGAACTTCACAAGACCAGGTATCTGAAACAATTACGCTATAGGTCCCAGCACCTAAATTATTGAATATAGGGCTTAATTGTATCGGGGATGTTTGTAATACACTGTTACTATCATAGTATTGCAATTTATATTCATAAATACCACTTCCACCAGATGCTGTAACTGAAATTGATGCATTGGTGTCGCCAAAACAATCAAGAGTTGTATGTGAAGCTGCAATAGTTGCAGTAATTGGAATAGGAATTTCTAATTCCACAGTATCAGTTTCTTCACAACCATTAGCATCGCGAACAGTTACTTCATAGGTTCCTGCATCAAGTCCTGTAAGATAATTATTTGCATTAAAATCTTGTAGGAGTACGGGAGTTCCTGATGTTATATTTGTAAATCTAAACGTATAAGATCCCCATCCTCCAGTGGCGATTGCTTGAATTTCACCCTGATCATTTGAACAAGTTACATCTGCTGTTTTTAGTAGGGTAACTGCTAAAGGTGTACTTGGAGTTCTAATCGTAAATGTATTTGTAATGGCATCACAATAAGGAGCATCAGTGGCGGTAACTAAAATAGTATAAATACCTCCATTTAATCCTGTAATTACTATTGGATTGGTTGCTGTATTTTCTGTACCTGTGGCTACAGAATTATTACTTGAATCAAGTAAATTATAGTTATAGTTTCCGGTATAACCACTAACATTTAGTGATACACTACCATTATTATCTCCAAAGCAGGTGACATCACTTGCAGTTGTAGCAGTTGCAGCAATGGTATCATAGGGATTAATAATATATGGTTGAGTAATAAAATAGCATAGCGTTCCTAAATCAGTAACTTGGAATGTATAGCTGCCCGCACTATTTATTGTAAAGGTTGCGGTGTTACCATTAATAATTTGAGTAGGGCCATTTGGAAGTAATGTAACTTCAAAATTACCTGAACCACCTGTGATGGTAACTGTAACTTCTTCATCATTTATACAGGTAATTGCCGTATTCTGACTTACAAGAACAGCTGTTATTTCTGGAAGAGGATTTATGATTACTGTATCATTAGCAACACAACCATTGGCATCCCTAACATATATAGTTGGAGTTTGAACACTTCCATTATCTACTATTTGGAAAATATTAGAGGTACCAAAATTAACATTGTCAATACTGTATAAATAAGGGGCAGTACCTCCACTAGCAGTTACTGTAATTTCAGAAGTTAATACTGTATTATCAGGATCACAGGCAAAATCAGTTGCAATTGCGGTGGCTGTAAGATTGGTTGGTTGATTAATGCTAACTGTTTTAGAATCCGAACAGTTTTTTCCTGATGTCACTGTCACGGTATAGGTACCCGCCGAAAGTCCTGTGAATACAGGATTGGTTTGGGTAATGGTGCTAGTGCCATCGTTTACTGAGTAGGTGTATGGTGTATCCGTATTACTTGGATCTAATTCAATAGTAATAGTACCATCGCTTCCTCCAAAACAATTAACATCCGTTGGAATTGCGTTGAATATAACCGGAATGGGCTCTTCTAATGTAGCGTTTAAGGTTATAGGACAAGCAGTAGAAGTATCTGTAATTGTGATTTCATATTGGCCTGCACTTAAACCAGTAAACAGACCATTAGGTTGAGGTCCATAACTAACAGAAGTTGTGATATTAAATGCAATATATTCAAAATTTCCAGATCCACCGGAGGCGTTTACTTGTAGTTCTCCATCATTATTTAAACAAGAAGGTTGGTTTGTAACTACCGCATATGCTCCTAATGGTTTTAATACTGTTAATGTTTCTGTTTCATCACATCCATTACTATCACGAACGACTACTGTAAGTAATCCCGATGATAAACCAGTAATAGTATATGGCATAGTAATTTGCTGGAAAACACCACCATTTATACTTATAGAATAAGGAGCAACTCCAATGTCTGTGGCATTTGCAAAATGTACTAAAACCTCAAAATTACCCTCAACAACACAATCATCAACTATTGAAAGCGAAATATCTATTGTTGGGTCGGCTTCAACTACAACTGGATCATTAACAATACAACCATAGGCATCCATGGCATATACGATGTAATTGCCAGCCTCTACATTAAATAAATTAACGCTAGACCATGCAGCATTTGTTTCATCTGGAGCAGTTGCTGTATCTGATAAGATAATATACTGATAGGGTCCTGTTCCGTGTTGAGCTATGGCATGAACCTTTCCAGCATTTAGATGACAGTTATCATTATCGATGGCATTTGCCTCTACTTCAAGTGGTATTGTAGATTCTAGTATACTAAATTGCTGAGATGCGTTTTTGCAACCATCATTTGGACCTCCTATTTCTTGTACTACAATGTAATAACTACCTTGATCTAGTGGACCAATATTGTTCAGGGTAGTTGATGTACCTGTAGGTGTTATAGTACCATATATACCAGTAGATAATATACTAGATGAATAGAAAATTTCATAATGGATACCTGTTGCTCCTACATCATAGCCTGAAACTGTAAAATCTATACTACCATCATTAGCACCAGTACAACTTATGTTGTGGTGTGTTAGTGCGGAAACTTCAATGCTTGGTGCGGCTAAAGGAGGTATATTGGCAGATTCTAAAAAGTAACAATTCGTGTCTTTGTCATATACGACAAAAGTATATTCAACTCCTGGAATTAGGCCTGTAAAGGTATGGGAATCCACTGAGGGTGCGGTAGGTGGTAAATAATTACTAGGGTTGGCATAAGGACTAGTTGGAAATTCTAAAATTGCAAATTCATAATTGTTACTACCAATAGATGAAATAACGGTTACAGTGGCAGTGGCTCCAGTAATACAATTTGCGGCAGTTGTAGAAATATTTATTTCAAGGCCATTAGGAGGAGAAGCCATCGTTAATGATTTTATAGTGCTACATCCATTGGCATCGACTATTTCAACCTCATAAAAACCATAATCAATAACAGTAAATGTATGATTTTCTGCCGAGAGGGCTGGATAGAAATCAGAACTTCCAAAATTATTTCTCCAATAATAGGTATAAGGCGCTGTACCTCCAATTACATTCTCTATAATAATTTCGCCTAGGCTTGTTCCACCTGGAATACAAGTTATATATGATTGATTAAGATCAAATGTAATTGGATCTGGTTCACTTATTGTAATAGAATGAACTGCTTGACATCCCTTGGCATCTTGTAGAATAATATCATAAGTATCAGCTGGTAAACCTGAAAAGATAATTTCGTAGTCAAAACTATCAGTTATAGTTTCGGTGTGACCAGTTGTTTGTCCTGTAATTGTGATATCAAAAGGTAATAATCCTGTGGTTCTGTCGATTTCTATTTCAATGGCTCCTGATGCATCACCATGACATAAAATAGGTTGTATTTGCGTTACTGCAGTAATTGAAGGAGATACTTTAGGAGTTACTGTTATGATATTTGATTCAGTTTCACAGCCTTTCTCATCTACTATTTTGAATTGATAAGTTCCTGGATTTACTACTGGGTAATTAAAGGTAGTTGCACCAGCAGTAATAGGTGTACCGTTGTAACCTCCACCATTATAGTTTACTTCATAAGTATAGGGTTGGTATCCTCCATTGATAGTTACCTCAATATTGCCATCAGGCGATGGAGAACAATCTAAATCTTTTGTAAGGCTTGCAATTGCAATTAGTTTATCTTGAAAGGCTGGGACTTCTATTTCTACCCAACAACCATATGCGTCAATTACTTTTACCGGGCCGGATGATATTGATGGGAGATTAGTAAATGTATTATTAGCTGATGGAGTACTTCCTGAAAAACTATATAAATATGGAGGCTGCCCACCAGCTGCAGTAACAGTAAAGCTTGCTCCGTTAGCATCTACACACCAATCTGTAACCAAAAGACTGGCTGTAATAGGTACTGGTGTTTCCAATGTTATCTGAGAAGTCTCTATACAACCATTTATATCAGTGACTGTAACAATATATTGCCCTTCTTGTGTGAGGTTATTAAAGATACCATTGTTTTGAGGTCCTATTACAGAACCGTCTGGTAATTGTAAGCTGTATTCAAATCCGCCCCATCCTCCAGTTGCTGAGGCTTGAATGCTTGCATCTGATATACAGGTAATAGGTGTATTTGATACTGTTAAGCTTAAGGCGGTAGTAGGTGTTTCAATTTCAATAGTAGCCTGATCTGTGCAACCTGTAAGTTCGTCTG
This sequence comes from Imtechella halotolerans, assembly GCF_028743515.2. Classification (GTDB taxonomy): domain Bacteria; phylum Bacteroidota; class Bacteroidia; order Flavobacteriales; family Flavobacteriaceae; genus Imtechella; species Imtechella halotolerans. The sequence goes on from NZ_CP117969.2 coordinate 2,512,060, forward strand.
TTACAGTTATTGTATAGGTACCAGCCAGCAACCCAGTTAAAGAAATGTTACTACTTGTTTGGCCTGTAATTGGAGGATTACTATTCAATATATAGGAATAGGTAGTTGAAAATCCACTTACTGTGAACAATGCTTCTCCACTGGCTGTTCCAAAACAATCTATATTTTTGGTTGTTTGACCTATGATATCTATAGGTACAACTCTGTCAATTGTGTAGTTTTCTTCATAATAGCATCCATTAGAATCTGTTACTCTAAAGGTGTATGTTCCTGCTGTAAGTCCTGGGAATAAAGGATTACTACCGTTATTAATTGCTTCACTAGTAGGCGCAATGATTTCAAAAATATAAGGCGCTGTTCCTCCAATTACAGTTAGATTCACATCACTTGAAAGGGCCGGACAAGTGGGTGTTGTTGCTGTAATGGTAAGATCGGTAGGAGGATTCAGCGCCTGTATTGTTTCAGTGTCTGTTATTATACACCCATTAGCATCTCTTATGGTTAGGGTATAAGTTCCGGCGGATAAATTGTTAAATACACCAGTTGTATTTGAAAAGTCTATACCATTAATACTGTATTGATATGGAGCTGTTCCTCCAGACACATTTATGGCAGTTAGTGTTGCACCAACTATGGCATTAGTTGGATCACATTTTAGTGTAGTAGTAATTTCAGCTTGTCCTGTAAGTGGACTATCTGGTTGATTTATAGTGATGTCATGTCTAAATATACAAGCTCCATCAGCGTCAAAACTTCCATGAAATTGATATACTATAAGTTCGTATTGACCAGCTGCTAGATTGCCATAAGTTCCTGAATTGGTTGTTAATATGGTACCATCTGGAGCTACTAATTCATATTTAATTTTATAACCACCTTGACCAGCGCTTATAATATTGATACCTATACTTCCGGTACTTTCACCATAACATTTAATATCTTCAGGTTTTACAGTATATTCTATTGGTGGAATAAGTTCAATATCTTCTAAATTTGATAATGCAAAACATCCATTTCTGTCAACAACTATAAACTGGTAGGTACCTTGTGCTCCAATTGGAATATCAAATATCTGACTACTTTGCCATGCACTGTTTGGTATAGATGCATAATCTGCATAACTAATAGCAGGTTTTAATGCTCCGTTTTCTGGGGTATAGTTCCAGATTGCGTAAAGGTGTGGTGTTAGTCCTCCTGTTGACTGCATTTGGATATTTCCTTCCTTACAAGTAATATGCTGGGAAGTACGGGCTATAAGAGCTAAATTGTTTAAGTTGTTAATAGTAACTGTACCATCAAACTCACATCCATTATCTGTATAAAGTCGTACCCTGTAATCGCCTGGATTTAATCCTGTGAAGGTATAATCATTATCGTCACTTGGTCCATGAGAAGCGATAAGTGTATTGCTATTAGTATATAGTTCATAATAATATTGGGGTAATGCATTGTTTGCTTGTAAACGAATGCTTCCCAAATTTGTACAGTCAACGTCTTGTTTGATAACGTTTACATTGAAATCTCGTTCTAGGATTCCAATATCTCGTACATAGAAGGTACATCCATTTGTCACTAGTGTTTGACGAATTTCAACGGTATAAGCACCTGGCGTTGATACATTGAAAGTAGGATTGGTTTGCCATGTTTGTACCACAGCATTAGTTGCTTGATTAATCAACTGAAATTCATAATCACTGCTAGGAACATTTATTACAGTTATCTCTCCATCATTTCCACATAATATATCTTGTTTACGAACATCTGGATTAAGTGGATTGGTGTATACTTTAAAGTAATAGTAAGCAGGACACCCATTTTGGTAAATTATTTCAATACGATATTCACCCTCGGTTGATACGTTATAACTACTACCAGTTGCTATGGTGTTCCATGAACAATTTTCATTAGTATTAGGACAGTTATCCAAAGTGTTTAAAGTACAACTACCTTCTACCAGTTGTTGCCAATTAACTACACTGGCATCGGTTAAATTAAGATTTAAAAATCGTTCATCGTTAAGACCACATAAATAAATTTTAGGTAGTTGAGAACCGTCGTTTACGCAGGTTACTACTTCATCAGCAAAAGGAATTATTGGATTAGTAGTATTGGGTCCATAAAAGATAACATCGATTGTTTCGTCAAAGCTAACACAAGGAGCCGGAGCAGTTTTTGTTACAATATAGGTGCCTGGAGTGTTAACAGTGATACTTTGGGTATTTCCTATTACAGTACCTGCACCATTGCGCCATTGATAGCTCGTAAATCCATTTCCAGCGGTCAAGGTGATGTTGGATCCACATAGAACTTCTGTTCTTCTAAAATCACAATCATCTATATCAACTAAAAAGTTGGCTGGAGCAGGTGTTCCAAATCCACAAGCATCCCATTGCGCAAAACTTGGATCATCAGAAATTTGATTGTCATTTAATTCCCCTCGGTAAGTACCATAAGCCTGATTCTGTATAATATTTGCACATGCGTCTTGTAACTCGTTGCAATTTTCTACTACTTGGACTCTTATACGTATAGTATATGCCGGATCTCCCTTTTCGACCAGATTATCTGGAATTTGGAATAGTAATTGACGTGTTGAAGGGTCATGTGTAAAGGTGGTTCCAGGGGCATTAGTGAAATCCGCAGAAATAAAATTGGTATTAATGGGAAGAATATCACGAATGCTATAATTTATAGCATCATCATTTCCATTGTTTTGAAAAGTAAGTACATATTCCAAAATTTGCCCCAAAGTAACGTCAGCACCTCCTATATCATTTCCTCCAATATCTTCTACAGTTTTAAGAAGGACAATGTCCGGTTCAATGATTTCTACATCTATAGAGCTAAAAAAGATATCATATTTATCTCCAGTAGAACTGGCTCGAAGTATAGCACCAGTTTCATTGTTTGGAATTACATTCTGCGATGGGTTGACAATTGAAAATAAATCTACGTCCCATCCTAATGTATTTAAGCTGTTAGGATTCCTTGCGTTTTGAACTGCGCCATCTATGGTAATATTACTATTAAAGAAATTATCGTTTGGATTTCCACTATTTCCGAGTGTTGTAAAACTTGAATTGCTATTGGCTTTAATAGATAATTGGTCACCTGTAATACGATTGTCTCCTTCCAATGCTGCTACTGCTAATTTGGCATTTACAGGATAGGGTGGAGGAAGGGTAATAAAACCGTTATAAGGAATATCAACACTTTGCCCAGATTTAATACCTGCATATCCATCATAAGTGGTAATGTATTTTCCAGGGTAGGTCGGATTTTCATAAACAATAACCAAGGTCCAACCCCCAGATACACCTCCTGTTATATCATCTCCCGTACTAGCCCTTACATTTGCTACAAAATATTCTCCATTAGGATCTGGCAATGAGGTTAGTAAGGTTGTCACATCTTTATAAGCTGCATAGGGACTGTAATCACCAAAATCCGAATCACCAAAACCGTTAAAGAGAACCTCATCTGCAGTTAGATCTTGATAGGTACCACCTGGTATTCTAAATTTTACTTGGTTATAATCATTAAATCGCCCTGAATTACTATCATTACCATCATTGTATTTATAAACCGCTGACCAGTATAATCCTGCATAACGAACACGTGAACACCCTGGATCTGGTATTGTTAAAGTTGCACTACTGGAACTGAATGTATTTGGATCACCATCAATATCAATATACTGCATATTTAAATCATCATTGTATGATGAGTTGTCTCCGGTAAAATTATAGGCAGTGTTTGCCGAACTTGAAGAGGTCTGGCTATTGACTATATTATTGGCAATAAAAGTAAGTTCCCCTCTTATGTTGTCTTGATATCGTATATCAAAAGGGTTTTTTACTTGCGCTTGCAAAGAGGAAGCTACAAAGAGTAGGCTAAGATAACAACTGAAGTTCAGGTATTTTAAAAATCCTTTTTTCATGATGGACGCTGTTGGGATTAGTTATTTTGGTTATTTGGGGTTTTTAGTTTTTTACATGCATTATCCAGATTTTTCCATAGTATGTATTATCTAGACTAGAATAATACTGATACATGGCATCATTCCAGCTTTTAGTATGTTTTAAATAAATGTATACATAGTCATTTTCAGGGTTAATAAAATAATCAGGGTTAAGTCCGTAATTCTGTAATCGTTCTATAAATCTAAATGCATTGTTTCTGTCTTCAAATACGCCAGGTACTATGTAATATCCTGGGGTCATATTTGGAATTACAATAGTTCTAGCCTCAATTGGATCTTGTCTTCTTAACTCAACTTCGGCAACGTTTGTTGAATTGTTTGTTGATTTTCTAGGCGCAGCGACTAATTTAGGTGGCTCTGTTTGCGTGTTTATTCCATCTTTGGTCCTTTTATTTATTTGCATAATCCAAACATCAAAACCATATTTGTCTTGGGCCGCTTCTACTGCTTCATCCCAAGAGCTATAGTGATCTAAATAGGCATAGCTTTGGCCTGACTCCGGATCATTAAATGATTTGGCATTTATTCCCCTCTCAGCCAGCTTATCAATAAATTTTTTAAGGTCATCAGTACTTGTGAATACATCTGCAACTACATAAAATCCGTCTGTCATTTTAGCTAGTACACTTGGATTTTCTGTATCAATTTCAAATTTTTTGGTGGTTACCGTATATTCTTTTTCTTCAATTTTATCTATTGGTTTTCTAGTTTCGGCTATCGCTTGGTTTGTTTGATTTGTTTGTGTTGAAGACTTTGTATTTTGAAGTGTATTATTAATATCTTCTATATGTTTTTTAAGGGCTTCAATCTCAGCCTCAAGTGCTGCTATTTCCTTTTCTACCTCACTTGTACTTTTTATTTTTTCTGATGTGGTAGTTTTAGTATTTGCTATTGTTTCAGTGGAAGGTTGAACTGTTTTTGGGAGTTCTTCTATTTCTTTTTTTGTTTCCTCGTTGGTAACAAGCTCTTCTTTTTGTTTTTTGTCTGAGGTAATTTCTTTTTTAATTTCTTTTTCTTTTACGGGAGCTTCCACTAAATTTTTAATCATGCTTGGTCTTCCTTCTCTGGCTGCTGATATATTGTAAGTGAAATTTACTTCATAGGTTTCACCCATATTAGTAACTAGTGTATTCATTCCCTTTTCATAGGAGAATCCTAGACTTAAGAAGTTATTTAGGTGAAATCCTATTCCTGCTGAAATACCATAAAATTGGTCATAACCCCCATGTGCCCATCCAGCTCTTGGTAAATCCAAAAGAATGCTTCCTGAAAGATTGATTGCATCATCTCCAGGTTTTTGGACCCTTGCCATGAAATTAACATTGCCATCTTCAAAAATCCCATAGGAGTTTAGAGGATTTACATACAAAAGGTGCCCTGTAATTGTTTTTTCAGCTAAGGCAGTTACTTTTTCCTTGTCTGATAGATTAAAGTCAAAGAAATTGGCTGCTGTAACCCCTACATGCCAGTTTTTATAGTTGAAATTAAGTCCTGGTTGAATATCAAAAAGAGAATTTACCTGGTATTCTGCTATTCTGGGGTCAGGTTCAGCTGTAACAGAATTAACTTTATCAAAACCACTATTGTAATAGGAAATATTCATCCCTAAAGTGAATTTCATGTCATCATTAATGGTGACTTCATAAGCATAATTGCCAACAATACCAAAGTTATTAATCACTCCTATTTTCTGATGGTATATAGAAAGGCCTAAACCATATTTTTCTTGCACTTTACTCCCATAGGTGGCTAAGTATGTTCTAAAATTATCTGTAAACTCATTCCATTGGTTTCTGTGATAGAAACTGAGATAGGTATCCTGCTGGTTAACTGCAGAAAATGTAGGGTTTAAGAAAAATTGATTATACTTTATCATATTATGTGATGGCACCTCTATGGCAATAAAAGGATCGTTTTCCTGTGCCGTTAGTTTAACAGACAAGAAAAGCAATAGTAAAGCACATGTTATGTGGCCCTTGAAAAACATGACTTACTAATTTACGATCGTTATCGTGCCTTGTTTCAATACCATATTATTACGTATAAGTTTATAAAAATACACAGGAGTGTTCCCTTTTCCAGTGTTCGTTAATGGCACTTCTGGCCAATTATTTTGATAAGCATTGGTTTTAAGCAACACTTCTCCTTTTTGAGTGAAGATATATACTTCTACATCTTCGTTATATGCATATTCTACCGGAATTACCCATTGGTCATTAAAGCCATCCATATTTGGGCTTATTACATTCGGAATTACCAAACTTACTTGGTATCGGACTGTAATTTCCATTACAATATCACAAGATCCTACAGTTGCAATAAGTGTATATATGCCTTCAAGTGATAATGTTGCACTGTTCGAAGAACTTATAACTGTTCCGTTAGGATCCATCCACAAATAGGAATCGCCACCGCTAGCTGTAACTACTTTAGTATAACCTTCTGGTATATTTATTGTTTTTGGGCTGTCTAATGTTATTAAATCCTCATTTACAGGCACAATTGTAATTGTATTGGATTGTTTTACACAGCCATTATAACTTATTTCTAATAGATAGGAACCATCCTGGGTTACACTATAAGTAGGCATATTGGAATTGACAATAGCCGTACCGTTTCTATACCATTGGTAGGTATATTCTGGTAAGTTAGTGCTACTACTAAGTAGGATAGTACTGTTATCACAAAGTACCGTATCAGGACTACTTATTGTAACATCTTCAATGGAAACAAAAGTAATATCTATGGTGTTTGAGAAAGCTAATAGTGTACCTAGCATAACTCGCAGTTCATATGTTCCTGTTGGATTTGTAGATGGAATAGTAATTGTATAGTTCGTTTCTCCACTAATAGGTATTCCACTATTTAACCAGCTAAAATTGTAATGTATATAATCAGTTATTGGGATTGTTTGTACAATTCCACTATAGGTTTCTGCTGTTAAGGTGGCTATAGAAAGAGTTGCGTTTGTGCTATCGCAGGATGAAAAAGTTCCTTGTATTGCTATAGTTGCAGTAATTTCATCTGGAAATAAAACAGTTTTAGTTTCAGTTGTAGCTGAATAGGTACAGCCATTATTTTGTGATACAACTGCATGATAAGTTCCGGGTGCATTTACTGTTAAGGTAGCACCTGTTTCACCAGCTAGTAGTACATTGTCTTTATACCACACATAGGTGGGATTGTTCATATTTGTAGTGACGTTGATATCTGTAGTTTGGTATGGCAATATCATCACTTCTTCCGTATTTACCAAATTCGCAAATAAAGAATTTTCTGAAACGGTTATAGTTTGAGAAGTTTGAGAACAAAATCCAGATTTGTTTGTTGTTACATAATAAGTACCTGCTTCTGTGATGTTATAGGTATATTGAGCAATTCCAGATGAAACTTGTACATTGTCCTTAAACCAAGTATATGTTTTTGTATTATCTTGGATAGAGGCTTCTAAAGTGTAACTACTTTGAGGACATAAAATTACATTATCATTTCCGATTATTGATAGAATCTGACTGTTTGCTAATTGTACATTAAATGAATTGGAGATGGCTGTATAGCTGTTTAATTTAAAGATTAGTTGATAGTTCCCATTTTCATTTTCAGTATTCAAACTAATGGAAGCTGCGGTTTGTCCATTTACTGTAGTATTATCTTTTTGCCATTCTTTTGAGAAATATATGTATTCTGAAACGGGTACAATAACGGAGGTTCCGTCAGCAATTGATGCTCTTAGTTCAACTACACCTAAGTTTATATCTGTACTTGTACATGCTGTGTAGGTGGATGTTTCACCTATTGTTAGGGTAAATGTTTGAGGATGAGATACGGATATGGTCTCGGTAGTTACATTGGCATTACAGCTTGTGTTTTCCGTTACTATTGCGTAGTAATTTCCTGGTTGAGATACTGTCAGAGTAGCGGCGGTTACCCCATTAATTAATTGTCCATTTTGGTACCATGCATAACTAGGATTTGAAGCATTGGTAAGTGCTGTTATTGTTACACTCTCCCAAGGCATTAATAAGGTATCTGCGTTTGGTGATAAGGAAGCAGAAAACGATTCAAAATTTGCCGTTACAGGGGCAGAAGTTTGAGTACAAAAGTTTGGTTTAGTTACAGTTACGTAATAAGTGCCAGAAGCGCTAGGTGAATTAGTGTCAATAGTATAAGTATATAAACCGGCACCGTTTGCTACTTGGTTATTATCCTTGTACCAAGTATACGTTAAAGAAGAGTCATTAATATCTGCTTCAAGTGTATGGTTTGTACCTGTACACAAAGCTAGTGTTGTTGATCCTAAGATTGCGATTGGATTACTAGTTGCTAACTGAATTGTTAATGTATTTGATGTTGCTGTTAGTCCTGCTACAGCTATAGTCAATTGATAGGTTCCATTTTCTATATCGGATCCAATGGTGTAATTAGTTGTGGTGGCAGAAGGTATTGCTGTACCATTATTTGTCCATGAATAACTAAATTGATTGTAATTGGTTGGATTTATGGGATTAATGTTACCCTCATACCAGTATCTAATTTCGGTTACTCCTATTGTTGCTTGGGTGCTTTGACAAGAATTATAGGAACTTATAGTACCTATAGTTACTGTAAATTGATCTGGATGTTTAATCGTAATGTTTTTAGTAGCCTTTGTGCTAATACATCCATTGTTTTGTGTGATTTCTGCATAGTATACCCCTTTATCAGTAGCTATAAGGGTTGCACTAGTTGCACCATTGATGGCTACACCGTCTTTGAACCATTGATATGTTGGACTTACTGCACTTGTGGATGTGTTTAATGTTACTGTGTCCCAAGGCATTATCATTGTGGTGTCCTGGTTGGTTATTGTAGCAGTAAAATCAGTGAACTTGGCAACTACATTGCCTGATGCTTGTCTACATGTACCTTGTTTGGAAGCTTCTACGTGATATGTTCCTTCTGCTGTTTGAACACTGGTATCAATGGTATAACTTGACATTCCTAGTCCTGACGCAACTAAAGTATTGTCTTTGTACCAAAAATAATCTAAGGTTGGGTCTACTGGGCTTGCTGTTAGTGTATGATTACTGTTTGTACAAAGGTCAATAGAATTACTACCGTTAATGGCTATAGAAGCAGTTCCACTTGAACTAACAGTTACGTAATTTGAGGTGGTGACACTAGAACAATTTGGACCATATTCTAATCTAGCATAATAAGTTCCAGGTTGTGAGACCTGTAATGAAGATCCTGTTTGGCCAGAAATGAGTAGGTTATCTTTATACCATCTATAAGCAGGTTCATTAGGAAAGTTGTTTACTTGAATAGTGGCTGTAGCATTGTTACATAATATAATATTTTCATAGTTATTTATAACTAGGGGTTGGTTTATATTTAAGTAGTATGCTTCGAATGTATTACTTTCTGGACTAATTAGTGCTGGATTTGAACTGCGTACACGTACACGGAAATTGTTTCCTGCAGTATTGGTTGGGAATGAAAATGTGAAATCAAAATTTAAGGTTGTATTCATGTTGCTAACCGTCGTTAGCGTTGTAGGTGAAGAAAAACTTCCTGAAGCATCAGATAGTTCTAATGTGAAGGTATTTGTACTAGATACTAACGGTGGATCCCATGAAAAATTAACCTTATACTGATTAAAATTTTCACTTGCACAGGGTGCTGTGAATAATAAAGTAGGCTTTTTTAAGTTTTGACCATAGGAAACACTGTTCACACATAAGAGGACTAGTGCAACTATAAGAAGCCGACTTGTTTGAGCGCGTAGAATTGTATTCATACACAGCACAGTTTAGGTTAGTTATTCAGTTCATTTCCAAAGACTCCTGGGGGTGTTATTGGAAGTCTACTTCATTTGGGTGTTTAAAAGTATGGTTAAAACCGATAAAAAGCAAATATTATCGACGAAATACACAACTTATCAACAATAAGTAAGAAAAAACATGATAATATCTCTGTTTTCAACTAAATTATTGCTTCTTTGTAAACTTCTTTTAAACGTATTGTAGTGAAATCAAAATCCGTATTTTTGCACTTCAAATGAATATTATGTCTGAAGAAGCTAAATCGCTCAATTTTATTGAGCACATTATAGAAGAAGATTTAAGAGCTGGATTTTCTAAAGAAAAGCTGCGTTTTAGATTTCCTCCGGAGCCTAATGGGTATCTTCATATTGGTCATGCTAGTTCTATATGTTTAAACTTTGGTCTAGGACTTAAGTATCAGGCGCCTGTCAATTTACGTTTTGATGATACAAATCCTGCTAAAGAGGAGCAGGAGTATGTGGATGCAATAAAGCGAGATGTCAGTTGGTTGGGATTTAAATGGGAGAATGAATGCTATGCTTCCGATTATTTTCAGCAATTATATGAATGGGCATTAATGCTCATCAAAGAGGGAAAGGCCTATGTTGATAGTCAAAGTTCAGTCGAAATTGCCAATCAGAAAGGAACACCTACAAGAGCAGGGGAGGAGAGCCCTTATCGAAATCGTTCTTTAGAGGAAAATCTTCAACTTTTTGAATCTATGAAGGCTGGTGCTTTTCCTGAAGGTTCACACGTTCTTAGAGCTAAAATTGATATGGCCTCGTCTAATATGTTGATGAGGGATCCTATTCTTTATCGTATTTTACATAAACATCATCATCGTACAGCTAATGATTGGTGTATATACCCAATGTATGATTGGGCTCATGGAGAAAGTGATTATATAGAACAGATTTCTCACTCACTTTGTACTTTAGAATTTGCAATGCATCGTGAATTATATGATTGGTTTTTAGATCAATTAGTTGATTCTTCTTTAGTCCGTCCAAAACAGCGGGAGTTTGCACGTAGAAATCTTAGTCATACAGTAGTAAGTAAGCGAAAGTTACTACAATTGGTTCAGGAAAATCATGTAAAAGGATGGGATGATCCAAGAATGTCTACTATTTCAGGAATGAGACGTAGGGGATATCCACCTATGGCTATTCGTAATTTTGCTGATACTATTGGAATAGCAAAACGCGATAATCTTATTGATGTTTCATTATTAGAGTTTTGTGTCCGGGAAGAACTTAATAAAACTGCTCCTAGAGTTATGGCCGTGTTGGATCCAGTTAAAGTAGTAATTACTAATTATCCCGAGGGAAAAGAGGAATGGCTTGATGCTGAAAATAACCCTGAGGAAGAGAACTTGACTTATAGAAAAGTACCATTTTCAAGAGAGTTATATATTGAAAGAGAGGATTTCCAAGAAGAGGCTAATCGTAAATTTTTTAGATTAAAATTGGGTGGAGAAGTTCGTCTTAAAAATGCATATATTATTAAGGCTGAGAGTGTAGTAAAGGATGCTGAAGGGGTTATTACTGAAATTCATTGTACTTATGATAAGGAGAGTAAAAGTGGTAGTGGTACAGAGGCTAGTTTACGTAAAGTTAAAGGAACCTTGCATTGGGTTTCAACTTCTCATGCTAAGGAGGTAGAGGTACGTTTATACGATAGATTGTTTACAGTTGCAGAGCCTGATCGTCAGGAAAATGATTTTTTATCCTATGTTAATCCTGATTCACTTTCAGTGATATCGGCTTTTGTAGAGCCTAGTTTATTATCTGCAAAGGAAGGAGATCAATTTCAGTTTCAACGTATGGGATATTTTTGTGTTGATAAGGACTCAACAAACGATAAGTTAGTTTTTAATAAAACGGTTGGCCTTAGAGATACCTGGGCAAAGGTACAAGAGAAATAGTAATATTTTTATGCTATAATAAAACCCTCGATTTTTCGAGGGTTTTTCTTTATACCATAAGGGTTTTTAATTGTTTTTATAAATAATAATTTTTGTCAATAATAAAATGTTTTTCCATTGTGTTATCTTATTAAAAATGACCTCTATATATAGGCTGTATTTAACAAAATATAAATTGACATAAGATTATATCATTAATGCTTTGAAGTCTTCTCAGGACGTCTTAAAACTACTTTTTATCTTTTTCTTGTGCTTCTTTTTGTTTTTTCATGGCTTCACCTATTTGATTGCTTGCCGTGAAGGATGCAACCATATTATTTAGCATGTCACTACCTGCTTGAGGTGAATTTGGTAATAAAATGAGATTTGAATTAACATGTTCACCAATCGATTGTAAAGTATCATAATGTTGAGTTACAACAATTAAAGCGGATGCTTCTTGTGAATTAATTCCTACTTTATTTAAAACTTCTACAGATTCTTCCAATCCTCTTGCTATTTCTCTACGCTGGTCAGCAATCCCTTGTCCTTGTAATCGTTTGCTTTCAGCCTCTGCTTTTGCCTTTTCAACGATTAGAATACGGGCGGCATCTCCTTCAAATTGTGCCGCTATTTTTTCACGCTCTGAAGCATTGATTCTATTCATTGCTGATTTTACTTGGGTGTCCGGATCAATGTCTGTCACTAATGTTTTTATGATATCAAATCCGTATTCAAGCATGGCATCTTGTAATTCACGTTTAACTGCTATTGCGATATCATCTTTCTTAACAAAAACATCATCTAGTTTCATTTTTGGTACTTCTGCACGTACTACATCGAATACATAGGATGTAATTTGGTCATGAGGATATTCCAATCGGTAAATCGCATCATATGTTTTTTCTTTCAGTACAACATACTGGACGGATACTTTTAGTTTTACGAAAACGTCATCAAGTGTTTTCGTTTCTACAACCACATCAAGCTGTTGAATTTTTAGGCTAATTCGTGCAGCAACTCTATCAATTAGGGGGATTTTTAGTTGTAAACCTGAAAACCGTATGCTTTGAAATTTTCCAAAACGCTCTATAGATACTGCTGTTTGCTGCTTAACAGTAAAAAAAGTTCCCATAAGGACGAATAGTCCTAAAACAATTAGTAAAATAGTTTCAATCATAATGATTTTAAATTTAGAATGATATGGAAAGGTACGAAAAAAAGGGCCTAATCCAATGTGAATAAGAGATTGTAGTGTTTATTGGTTTTTATAAATTTTGGACTGAGTATGATTTGTTTCACGTGTGAATTATAAATTCTCTATAAACTTATCATTTACAATTATAGCTTTGTTCTTAGAGTGCTTCTGTTTTAATATAGAGTACTATAATTATGCACTTTTTTCTAGGGTTGTCAGTCATTGATTAAGGTTAGTTTTAAGGGGCACTATTTGATTATTTTTATTTTAAACTGACTTTGGTATCTAAAAGCGTAAAAGCCGCTTTTAGCGGCTTTATTTATATTGTTTTTATGGCATTTTGTATGCGATTAATTGTTTCTTCTTTTCCTATGGATTCCATAATATCAAAAATATGGGGTCCTTTTAGTTCTCCAACTAAAGCTAATCGTAATGGTGCCATTATTTGTCCAAATGCATAATTATTATCTGCAATCCAATTCTTAACAATTGATTCTGTTGTACTGCTTTCAAAGCTATCGCAATTGTTAAGTATTGTTTGTAGGTCTGTCATTAATACCGCTGTGTTTTCTTTCCATTGTTTTCCTACAGCTTTTGGGTCATAGGTGGTTGGAGCTTGAAAAAAGTAGGAGCTCAATTCCCAAAAGTCCGAAACAAATACGGCCCTTTCTTTTATTAGGGAAATAATCCTAGCTAGTTTTTCGGTATCAATTTGTATATTTTTATCCTTTACTATTTTCTGGTACTCTTGAGCTAATACCATATTGTCACGCTTTTGCATGTATTGTTGGTTGAACCATTTTATTTTATCTGGATCAAATCTTGCTCCAGATTTATTGACTTTGTTAAGGTCAAATGCTTGCGTAAGTTCTTCGAGTGTAAATAGCTCTTGTTCTGTTCCAGGATTCCAGCCTAACAAAGCCAGAAAATTTACTAATGCTTCGGGGAAATAGCCATCATCTTTGTAGCCTTTAGAACTTGTGTTGCTGATTTTATCATTCCATTGTAATGGGAATACTGGAAATCCTAATTTATCGCCATCTCTTTTACTAAGTTTTCCATTTCCAATTGGCTTTAGTATAAGTGGGAGGTGTGCAAACTCTGGAACTTTCCAACCAAAAGCTTCATATAATTTGATGTGTAATGGTAGTGATGGTAACCATTCTTCTCCTCGAATGACATGTGTGGTTTCCATAAGGTGATCATCTACAATGTTTGCCAAATGATAAGTTGGCATACCATCGCTTTTGAATAAGACTTTGTCATCCAATAAGGCGGGATTAAAATTTACCTCTCCTCTAATTAGATCTTGGGCTTGTATTAATGCATTGTCATTAGTACCATCATGCATGTTAAATCTAATGACATAATGATCTCCGTTAGCTATTTTAGTTTTTACTTCTTCCTTTGAAAGAGTGAAACTGTTATGTAATACTGAACGTACTTCCCAATTGTATGTAAAAGTTTTACCTTCTTTTTCAGCCTCTTTACGTAGGTTTTCTAAATTATCAGGTGAGTCAAATGCATAATATGCGAATCCATTAGAGACTAATTCATCCGCAAATTGTTTATATAAGTGTTTTCGCTCACTTTGTCTATACGGTCCAAAGAGTTCATTTTTTCCAACTGTTTCGTCCGGTGCTATACCTAGCCATTCAAGAGAATTAAAAATGTATTCTTCTGCACCGGGAACAAATCTATTTTGGTCTGTGTCTTCTATTCGTAAATAGAAAGTTCCTCCATTTTTTTTTGCAAATAAATAATTAAATAGGGCCGTGCGAACTCCTCCAATATGTAATGGTCCGGTCGGGCTTGGTGCAAAACGAACACGTACTTTATTAGTCATTTTATATGAATTTGTGTCAACAAAGTTACAAGGTTTGTGTTAATGTCCGTGAAACATCTCGTTTTAAATTGTAATTTTAATAGCTTAAACCTAAACTTAAAAGTGGTGTTTCAGGAGATTCAACATAAGTTAGCACAATTTATCCGTAAATATTATTTGAACGAATTACTAAAGGGTTTGTTTATATATCTTTTTATTGGTTTATTTTATCTTTTGATTACCCTTCTTATTGAATATTTTTTATGGTTGTCAGTTGCTGGAAGAACGGTGCTTTTTTGGCTTTTCATTGCTGTTGAAATCGGATTATTGTATCGATTTTTATTTATTCCAATTCTTAGATTGTTTGAATTTAAAAAGGGACTTTCAACAATGGAGGCCTCAATTCTAATTGGTAACTATTTTCCTGAAGTTCGGGATAAACTAGTCAATGTTTTCCAATTGGCATCTCAGCCTGATAAGGGCGAATTAGTGCTGGCCTCTATTGAACAAAAGTCTAGAGAATTGAGAGTTATACCTTTTCAACTAGCTGTCAGTTTTAAGCGTTCCTTACGCTACGCTCCATATGCAATTCTACCATTCTTTGTTGTTTTGTTTTCATTTGTGTTAGGTAAAGGTAATTGGGTTACGGAAAGTTATAAACGTGTTGTTGATTACAAGACTGCCTATGAAATTCCTTCTCCATTTCAAGTTAAATTATTAAATAATTCTTTACTAGTAGAAGAAGGTACTCCTTTCCTTTTGATGGTACAGACTGTTGGCAGTATGGTTCCTAATGAAGTTTCAGTGGTTTATGATGGGCAAGAGTATGTTATGCGAAAGGATGGTTTGGATACTTTTATGTTTGAATTTTCTAGCGTAAAAGAAAACATTTCTTTTTTTTTAAAATCCAATTCTTTTCAAAGCCCGTCCTATGAATTGGTGGTTTCTAGAATCCCTGTCTTAGAAGGATTCGAAATGCAATTAATTTATCCGCCTTATACTAAAAGGGGTAATGAAGTCATTAAGAATACGGGTAATGCCCTGGTCCCAGAAGGTACTTTTATTAATTGGAAGATACGTGGAACTCATACCAAGGATGTTTTATTTATTAGTACTGATAGTGTATTTATGGATAAGGAATCTTCTTATTTCCATCATAAAAAGCAGGTATTTCAATCTTTGGATTATGGAATTACAACGAGTAATGATTCTTTTTTGTTTTATGAAAATTTACGGTTTCAAATTAATGTAGTTAAAGATCAGTTCCCAGTTTTGAATTTATCATCTAAAATTGATTCTGTAGATAATCGGACATATTACTTTCATGGGGAATTAAGTGATGATTATGGCTTAAGTAAACTTGAATTATTTTATTATCCTACTGATAGACCCGATGCTGTTGAGATCCTTCAGTTACCTGTTGTAAATGATTCTTATGATGTTTTTTTCTATACTTTTCCAGAAGAGATTAACTTAAGCAAAGGGGTTGTTTACGATTTTTATTTTCAAGTTACCGATAATGATGTTTTTCAAAATGGCAAGGTGACTAAAAGTAAAATTTTTACTTTTAAGGAACTTACCGATCTTGAAAATCAAAGGTCTTTGTTGAATCAACAAGAGGAATCACTGAAAGGGTTTGAAAAAGGTGTGGAATCTTTTAGAGAGCAGGAACTGATTTTGGATGAAATAAGGGATCAACAAAAGCAAGATCCAAGCCTTACATATCAGGATAGAAAGAACATTGAGAATTTTTTTAAGCAGCAACAGTTCGAAGAACAAATGATGAATCGTTTCACCAATCAGCTTAAAGATAATTTAGCTAAACAACCCATAACTCCAGGAACTGAAGAGTTAAGAAGAAATCTTCAAGAAAGATTAGAAAGGCAACAGTTGGAGCTAGAAAGGAATGAAGAATTGTTGAAGCAACTTGAAGAACTGTCTAAAAAGCTGGATAAAGAGGAGCTTCAAGAGCGCATGGATCAGTTAGCTAAACAGCGTAGTTCTAGTCAACGTAATTTAGAGCAATTACTGGAATTAACTAAACGCATGTATGTTTCGCAGAGAATGAATCAGATAAAGGAAAGTTTGACTTCAATTTCTGAAAGACAATCCAGTTTGTCTCAAATGGATAGTGTTCAAGTTGGGATTGAAAATCAACGAGAAATCAATACTGAATTCAATGATGTGAAGTCTGAAATCAATACTTTAAGAAAGGAAAATTCAAAATTGATTAAACCTTTAGAAATTCCATTTACTGATAAGTTAGAACAACAAATTAGTCGTGATCAGGAAGAAGTGCTAGATAGACTTAAGAATCCGCCTAGTAATAGTGAAACTTATAAATCTGCTAAACAAAAACAAAACTCTATAGCCCAGAAATTAAACCAAATGGCTGAAGCATTTCAAAATACCATGATGCAAGGATCAGAGGAACAGTTACAGGAGGACATTCAATCTTTAAGGCAAATTTTAGACAATCTATTAGTATTTTCTTTTGAGAATGAGAAGTTGGTTTCTTCTTTTTCTGGAATGAGCAATAAGAACCCGTTGTTTTCTAAATTTCTTACTCGACAAGGAGATTTGAAGGTGATGTTCCAACATGTAGATGACAGTCTTTTTTCATTATCTCTTAGACGTCCAGAATTGTCAGAGAACATTAATAAGGAAATATCGGATGTCCATTATAATATTGATAAATCCTTAGAACGGCTGTCTGATAATAACGTGTATCAAGCTGTAGCCAATCAACAGTATGCTATGACTGCAACAAATAATCTTGCAGAATTTTTAAGTGATGTTTTAAGTAACTTACAGATGCAATTGAATCCTTCTTCTGGCAAAGGAGAGGGTGAAGGGAAAGGTTTTCAACTTCCTGACATTATTCAATCTCAAGAAGAGCTGGCTAAACAATTAGGCAAAGAAGTCTCTGAACGCATAAAGCGTGAACAAGAACAAGGTAAAGTCAATGGCCTTTCTGATCAATTTTCTGAGGATAGTAGCGAACAATTATATCGTATTTTTAAGCAACAACAAGAATTAAGGAATGAGTTAGAAAAGCAAATAAGAAATTTAAAAGGCGATGACAAAAAGAACGCTATAAGCCTTGCTCGAGAAATGGAATTTATCGAAAATCAATTATTGGATAAAGGAGCTACTGAGGCTATTTTAAAGCGGATGGAACGTTTGAATCACCAGTTGTTGAAATTGGAAAATGCTTCATTTGAGCAGGGGCAAGATGAGCTTAGAGAAAGCCGATCAAATGAAATGATAATTAATGCTCGTTCGGTAAAGCCTGTAATGAGGGCTGAAGATTATTTTAAGCAGCTTGAAATATTAAATAGACAAGTATTACCTTTGCGGTCAAATTATAAAGAAAGAGTAAAGAACTATTTTCGAAGCGATGATTAATTTCTTTTATGAGACCGATTTTATTTTGAATAACGAGGAACGTTATTCTTCTTGGGCAGCTCAAGTTGTTACTTCTGAGTCTTGTTCTGTAGGTGAGATAAATTATATTTTTTGCAATGATGAATATCTACATAAAATAAATTTGGATTATCTCCAGCATGATGATTATACTGACATCATCAGTTTTGATTATTCAGAAGGCTCATTATTGCATGGGGATATTTATATATCTATAGAACGTGTATTGGACAACTCCAAGACCTTTAATGTGTCATTTGATGATGAATTATTGCGCGTAATGGCACATGGACTGCTTCACTATTGTGGATTTAAGGATAAGAGTAATTCAGAGAGTATAATAATGAGGGACAAGGAAGAGGAAAAAATCGCTCTGTTCCACGTGAAACAATAACTGTATTTTATACATGTTCCACGTGAAACATTACTTGATTTTGTTTTGTTCCACGTGAAACATATTCTTGATAAGTATGTTTGATAAAGAGTATGATGTTATAGTGGTAGGTGCTGGACATGCGGGTTCAGAAGCCGCCGCCGCCGCCGCCAATATGGGGGCTAAAACCTTATTGGTTACAATGAACCTTCAAAACATTGCGCAAATGTCTTGTAATCCTGCCATGGGTGGTATTGCTAAAGGACAAATTGTTCGTGAAATTGATGCGCTTGGTGGATATAGTGGAATAATCACTGATAAGACTGCTATTCAATTTAAGATGTTAAATAAATCAAAGGGTCCTGCAATGTGGAGTCCGCGGGCGCAAAGTGATCGTATGAGATTTGCTGAGGAATGGCGTTTGATGTTAGAGCGCACTTCGAATCTTGATTTTTACCAAGAAATGGTTTCTGGATTGATAGTTGAGCAAGGTAAAATTATAGGAGTTAAAACCTCATTAGGTGTTTCTATTTATGGAAGGGCTGTTGTGTTAACTAATGGAACTTTCTTGAATGGATTGATTCATATTGGTGAAAAACAGTTTGGTGGAGGTAGAGCTGGGGAAAAGGCGGCTACAGGTATTACAGAAGATTTGGTTGCTTTAGGTTTTGAATCTGGAAGAATGAAGACTGGGACACCCCCAAGGGTGGATGGAAGGTCTTTAGATTACTCTAAGATGGTGGTTCAGCCTGGCGATGATAATCCTGAGAAATTTTCTTACTCCTCTTTAACTAAGCCATTGTCTGTTCAACGTGATTGTTATATGACATATACAAGTTTGACTGTTCATGAGTTGTTAAGAGAAGGTTTTGATCGTTCGCCCATGTTTAATGGTTCTATTAAAAGCACGGGTCCTAGGTATTGCCCTTCTATCGAAGATAAAATTAATCGCTTTGCAGATAAAGATCGGCATCAGTTATTTGTTGAGCCTGAGGGTTGGAATACTGTTGAAGTGTATGTTAATGGTTTTTCTACATCATTACCTGAAGAAGTCCAATTTAGAGCATTGCGTTCAGTTGCCGGTTTTGAAAGTGTTAAGTTCTTTAGGCCAGGTTACGCTATAGAATATGATTATTTTCCACCTACTCAATTAAAACATACTTTAGAAACTAAATTGGTTTCTGGTTTGTTCTTTGCGGGACAGATTAACGGTACTACTGGTTATGAAGAAGCCGCTGCTCAAGGGTTAATGGCTGGGATTAATGCTGCTCTTAAAGTACAGGAGAGAGATTCTTTTGTTTTAAAGAGAAATGAAGCTTATATAGGTGTATTAATTGATGATTTGATTACTAAGGGTACAGAAGAACCTTATCGCATGTTTACTTCTAGGGCCGAATACCGAACATTATTAAGGCAGGATAATGCAGATATAAGATTGACGCCTAAGTCTTATGAAATAGGTCTAGCACAACAAGATCGTATGGACCGTATGGAAGAGAAGTTAGCCAAAGCTAGTGCATTTGTAGAATTTTTTAAAGAAACTAGTGTTAAACCTGAAGAAGCTAATCCAGTTTTGGAAAGTTTGGGGTCTTCCCCTATGAAACAGTCGGATAAGATGTTTAAGGTTTTTGCAAGACCCAATATCACTTTAGATCATATGAAATCTTTTTCGGGGGTAATGGAATATATAGAGGAAAAGGAATTAGATCGTGAAATCTTGGAACAAACGGAGATTGAAGTTAAATATTCAGGATATATTGAAAAAGAAAGAAACAATGCAGATAAATTGAATAAATTAGAGGATATTAGAATACCTGAAAGGTTTGATTACGATAAACTTAAGTCATTGTCTTTTGAGGCACGTGAAAAACTCAAAAAGATTAGGCCAACAACATTGTCGCAAGCCTCACGAATAAGTGGAGTATCTCCCTCGGATATTAGCATTCTTTTGGTATATATGGGGCGATAACCTCCGTTCCACGTGAAACATATATTAAAATGCCTTGTAATTCAAGGCATTTTTCGTTTGGCACGCAATTGAACACCTCAACGATTATTTAGGTATTTTGTCTAAATCGCAAGCTTAAGTGTACAGAGATGGGTCTGTTTTGGCTAAATTAGTTGTCATAGTAGCTATGTTGTGAACATTATTTGAAGATTTAAGTCGTCCAAGTCAATTAATTTTTGGTGTTTTTATCTTGGAAAATTTCATGAATGGATCTTCAAGTATAAATTACTAATGTATAGGCTATGATGTGGTTGGGTCATTTAGTTTAAATATGTTTGGTATGAATGTTTTATGAAGTAGTAATACCAATTGTTATTTAAGTGTGAAGGGAAGAAAGACCATTGACACGAATTTGATTTCATATAAGATGGTTGATAATTGAAATGATGAATGAGGTTTTTTTTGGTGAAATTGTGTGGTAAGTGGTTGAAATTTCAATTAGATTGAATGAAATTGCTTTCATTTATAAGGGAGGAGAAATTTTGACGATGGATTAATTTGCTGTATCTCCATAAGTTTACCCTGTTGAAAGTAAGTTAGCTATCCTTCGGAAGCTTTATACATTGATTAATACTAATTGTTGTATTTTATAAACTTTTATTATACACGTGGACGATGTACGAGTTGTTAGTTGTCCCTAATAGAGTAGAATCAAATCCTAACATCAACTAAATAGTAACTATTTCAAAAGAGGCATTATGCCTCTTTTGTTTTTTTAATTAAAAGGATGTAATCTTGCAACGATACTAAAGGACGTAAATAGCCCATGAATTTTAAAAGTAAGACCCCGGTCATTATGAGACTTAAGGATTTTTCTGTTTCTAAGGAAGTGTTTGAGTTACACTACAATAAGCAGTATGATATGCTTGAGACACAACCCAAACCGGCATCTTCTGTATTGCCTAAATACTATGCATCTGAAGATTATATTTCCCATACAGATGGTAAAAGAACATTCTTTGAAAAGATTTATCAATTTGTGAGATCCATAGCCTTATCTTCAAAAGCGTCTTTAGTAGCAAGTCATGCTAACGGAAAGACTGTTTTAGATATTGGTGCAGGAACAGGAGATTTTTTAAGTAGAATGAATACTCTTGGATGGTATTCTGAAGGGTATGAACCTAATGGAAAAGCAACAACTATTGCAATTTCTAAAGGGGTAAAGGTTCATTCAGATATGGAATTAATTGAAAATGAGTATTTTGAGGTGATAACAATGTGGCATGTTTTAGAGCATGTATCTAATTTGAATGACCAATTAAATTTCATAAATCGAAGGTTGACTGAAACAGGTGTAATCATAGTTGCAGTGCCTAATTTTAAATCTTTTGATGCAAAATTCTATAAAAAGTATTGGGCTGGATACGATGTTCCTAGACACCTTTGGCATTTCTCCCAAAAAAGTATTGAATTACTTTTTGCTGAAAAGGGATTTAAAGTGGTATGCACAAAACCAATGTGGTTTGATGCTTTTTACGTTAGTATGTTATCTGAGAAATATAAAGGTCGAAAATTTTCTTTCCTTAGAGGTTTATGTATTGGTTTCCTTTCAAATCTGTCCGCATGCCTATCCGGAGAGTTTTCTTCGCTGATATATGTACTTAAAAGAAGTAAATCCGACTTCTAAGGCTTTCTAAGCGATTTCTTGATGATAGATGACTATAAGTATGGCTTTGTTTGAGAACGCCCATGTAGATTGATTTATTTGAGTCAATTTTGATAGATGTAAATTATTTTCATCTCTCGAAATATAGATATCTATTATAGTCAAAAAAACAGTGGAAAAACTTTTTTCAATGACTTACTTTTCTATTTTTGTCAGAATTGAAATTTAAACTAAAATCTGACAGCTAAAGGTAATTACCATGCTGTTTAGTTTTAGCAATTGAAATAACTAAACACTAACAAATGAAAAAAATCAGTATTGCCGTAATTGCATTGGTAGGATTGGTAGCTTGTCAACAATCTAAAATTGCTTATATAGAGAGCAGTGATTTGGTAAATGACTATCAAGAAAAGAAAGACATTGAAGCCCGTATTCAAGTTAAAATTGATGCCTATGAGAAGAAAAGAGATAGTCTATCACAAGCATTTAAAGTAGAAGCCGAGGACTTTGATTTAGAAGCCCCTAAAATGCCTCAAGCAAAGGCTCAGGAACGGTATAATGCATTGTTGCAAAAAAGTCAACTTATTCAGCAACGATTACAGCAGGAGGAACAAGAGATCCAATTGGAAAGCCAGAAGCAAATGGATACCATGGTGAAAACCGTTAAGAAATTTATTAAAGAGTATGGCAAGCAAAATGGTTATACTTATATTCTGGGATCAAATGAGGCCGGCAGTGTTTTGTATGGTCAAGAAGAAAATAATATTACCAAGGATGTTCTAAAAGCATTGAATGAAGAATATGCTAAAAAGGACTAATTTTTGTAAAGAATAAGAAGGAAGGCGCTAATTTATAGCGCCTTTTTTATGAGTATAGTTTAACTAAGCAGGGGATAGTAAATAAACTCCCATTATAGCTGGTATTAGATAAATTACAATGGTTCTAGCACCATCATAATCCTTTGCAAGACGTTGTCCAAGTAACAGCATTAAAAGAGTGATAGTACCCATAATACATCCATAAAAGGCCCATAAGGTATTTCCTTCTATCACTAGATTAAAAAATCCTATAATGCACAGGATTGATGTGAAGATTTCTAAAACCAATACCTTTAAAAGGGCAATTGGAACCATATTTTTAAGAATAGTTTTTGAAAAGTGTCCTTTCAGCCATTCAAGATTTCCTTTCCAATCACTTATCTTATCCCATCCACTTTGAAGAAATGTGATTATTAGTAGTAAAAGTATCAGTAATTGAGATGCGAAGTGTAAGATGTTATCCATTATGTATAGTATTTTATTGAGGTTTATGTAATAGTCGTGTGAGTTTTATCGATAGGTCGGTAAAAATAATTTTAGCATTTCCATTGCGTTCCACGTGATACATTGCATTTTGCAACTCTTGTTGAATTTCAAGGATATTATTTCCGTGTACAAAAGGAGCAAATTTTTCCAACTGAAATCCCTCTGTACTAATTTCAGAATAAACTAGTTGTGAAGCCTTGTAATTGAGTAATAAAGCTTGTCTGAAGATTTCCATACAATATTGCAAAAACTGTTTTTGAGTTTCTCTCCCTGTAGTTGCTATCTGTTCACTCCATTGCAATAAATCATGTATTGATGTTTTATTGCCTTTTGCCCTAAATGCAGTTCGAACCCACATTATAAACCACTTCTCAAATGTCAAGTCCTCAGAATCATTATAAGCTAAATCAAGGGCCTTGTTAAAATTGCCTTGTGCTTGATGGGCAATTTTTAAGGATTCATTTTCAGTGAAACCCTTTTGCATAAGTCCTTGAACTATAGCGTCATCACTTAAAGGGGGGAACTGAATTACCTGGCAGCGAGATCGTATAGTTTGAAGTAGTTGCCCTTCATCTTCAGCAATTAAAATGAACAATGTTTTATTAGGGGGTTCTTCTAATAGTTTTAATAATTTGTTAGATGCAGCTATATTCATTTTTTCAGCCATCCACATGATCATAACCTTATAACCTCCTTCAAAAGCTTTCAAAGAAAGAGCTTTTACAATTTCTTGAGACTCTTCGACCCCTATTTGTCCTTGTTTATTTTCTACTCCAATCATTTGATACCAATCAAACAAATTGCCATAGCTTTGCTCTTTAACAAATACCCTCCAATCTTCTAAGAAAAGTGAGCTCACTGCATCCTTTTTTAACTTATCATTGGTAGTTACAGGGTATACAAAATGTAAATCTGGGTGAGACAAATTATTGAATTTTAAATTACAGGATTCACTACCTCCTGAATTTTCACCATTAGAATTTCTACATAAAATATACTGTGCATACGCAATAGCCATTGGAAGTACGCCGCTTCCTTCGGGACCTACAAAAAGTTGTGCATGCGGAATTCGTCCGGCATCAGCACTGTAAATTAAATGCTTTTTTATGTGGGAATGTCCCAATATTTCACTGAATTGCATGGTTCAAATGTACATAAAATTATACCAAATTTTTGATTGGGGAATTGCGGGCCGAGTTGTTCAAAAAATAAGAATTTAAGGAAGCAGAAATCGTTTTCGGTTGATAAGTAGCTAACTATGGCAAGCTATAATTAATTAACTTTGGGCCTTAAACCATTTGATTTTTATGAAAACTATCAACGATTTTCAATTTGCTAATAAAAAAGCGCTGATAAGAGTCGACTTTAATGTACCTCTTGATGCTAATTTTAGGGTAACGGATACTACACGTATAGAAGCGGCAAAACCTACAATTGATAAAATACTAAATGATGGAGGAAGTGTGGTGCTTATGAGTCATTTGGGTAGACCAAAAGGTATTCAAAATGAATTTTCTCTGAAGCATATTATAGACGAGGCTAGTAGAATTTTAGGGTCCGAAGTTAAATTTGTTGCGGACTGTATTGGAGAAGATGCAGAGGCAGCAGTTGCATCTTTGAAACCTAAGCAAGTATTGCTTCTTGAGAATTTGCGTTTCTATGAAGAAGAAGAAAGAGGAAATGTCGATTTTGCGTCTCAATTGGCTAAATTAGGAGACATATACGTCAACGATGCATTTGGAACTGCACACAGAGCGCATGCTTCCACAACTATAGTGGCTCAATTTTTTCCTAATGCCAAATGCTTTGGATACCTTATGGCCAAGGAAATAGAAAGTATTGATAAAGTAATGAAATCAGGTGAAAAACCGGTGACTGCTATTCTAGGTGGTTCAAAGGTTTCTTCTAAAATCACGATTATTGAAAACATTTTAGACAAGGTAGATAATCTTATTATAGGTGGTGGTATGACTTATACTTTTGTGAAAGCTAAGGGAGGAAAAATAGGAAGCTCGATTTGTGAAGATGATAAGCAAGATTTAGCGATTGAAATTCTTAAAAAGGCCACTGAAAAAGGAGTAAATGTATACCTTCCAGTTGATGTAATCGCAGCAGATGCTTTCAGTAATGATGCAAATACTCAGGTCGCTCCTGTAGGAGACATTCCTGACGGATGGCAGGGTCTAGATGCAGGTCCAGATACTTTGGAGTGCTTCAAAAAAGTGATTCTTAATTCAAAGACTATTTTATGGAATGGGCCCGTAGGTGTTTTTGAGATGGATTCTTTTGCAAAAGGAACCATTTCAGTTGGTGATTTTATAGCAGAAGCTACTAGTAAAGGAGCATTTTCTTTGGTAGGTGGTGGAGACTCAGTTGCTGCTGTAAAACAATTTGGTTTTGAAGAGAAAGTAAGT
This sequence comes from Imtechella halotolerans, assembly GCF_028743515.2. Classification (GTDB taxonomy): domain Bacteria; phylum Bacteroidota; class Bacteroidia; order Flavobacteriales; family Flavobacteriaceae; genus Imtechella; species Imtechella halotolerans. Next base: position 2,537,903 of record NZ_CP117969.2, read on the forward strand.
TATGTTTCAACAGGTGGAGGAGCTATGCTTGAAAGTCTTGAAGGTCGTATATTACCCGGTATCAAGGCTATTTTATCCTAATTAAAGAATTTAAGGAATCAAGTAATTACGTATAATTACTATCAATTTTCAATGAATTAGCCCTTCTTTATCTAAAGAAGGGCTAATTTTTAACATAATACGAGCAAAACGTAAGCTAAAAAAAACGATTTTTACAATCCCAAAATCTTTTTGTTAGGTAATTAAGCCTTTCAAAGATTGATATTTGTCCGCCCCGGCATTTACAATAAACATAGACATGAACTATAAAAATGAAGCAGATGAAATACCTTTTTTTAGCAGGAATGATGTGGTTAAGTATGCCAGTAATGGCTCAGAAGATTACATCTAAAAAAGAAAAACAGACCAAAACTGTTGAAAAAGTATCCATTCAAAATGATACGTTAGCTCAGCTAGAGACAGCTTCGATGGAGTTATTAGGTGCTGAAGTAGACACTGAAAACAATCCTGAAACAGCTTTTCGTTTTCCGAAAAAGGAGGGTAAATATTTATTAAAGGACCATGATAATGTTTCAAGAATAGATAGCCTATGGATGAGGGAGCTTACCAATTCAGAATTGTTTGAAAATATGTACAAAACGGTCACCAATATGGAATATGATTCGGTTGCGTACAATGAATTAACCACTGAAGTATTAAAACAACGTTTGGAAGTACTCAACCAGAAAACTCCGTTTAATGTTGAGTATAATCCGGCATTGGAAAGTGTAATAAAATCATTTTTAAAGAATAGGCGAAAAACCTTGGAACGGCTAATGAGCTTAAGTCATTATTACTTTCCTTTGTTTGAACAGGAAATGGATAATGCCAATATTCCATTGGAAATGAAATATTTATCCATTGTAGAATCTGCTTTAAATCCTCGTGCAAGATCACGAGTTGGTGCAACTGGTTTATGGCAATTTATGTATCCTACTGGAAAAATGTATGGTTTGGATGTGAGTAGTTATGTGGATGAACGAAGTGACCCGATACGTTCCACTAAGGCAGCAGCAAAGTACCTATCAAGATTATATGCTATGTTCAATGATTGGGATTTAGCCCTAGCTGCATACAATTCGGGACCGGGTAATGTTACTAAAGCTATTCGTCGCTCAGGAGGTAAACAAAACTATTGGAACCTTCGACCACATCTTCCACGTGAAACGGCTGGATACGTCCCTGCTTTTTTAGCTACCATGTATATTTTTGAATATGCCCAAGAACATGGATTTAATCCTAAGAAACATGAAACAATTTACTTTCAAACAGATACAGTACAGGTTAAACGCTTAATTACATTTGATCAATTGACTGAACTATTAGATGTTTCTAAGGAACAACTACAATTTTTCAATCCTTCTTATAAACTAGATATTGTTCCTTTTGTTGAAGGAAAAAAATATAGTCTAAGACTTCCAAAGGACTTAATTGGGAAATTTGTTGCCAATGAAGAATCTATATATGCATTTGTTGAGGCAGAAAAAGAAAAAATGGAGAAGCCATTACCAGCCCTTGTACAAACTTCAGGAGAAGGAGGAAATCGAATATATCATAGGGTTAAAAGTGGAGATGTTCTTGGCAAGATTGCCAATAAATATGGCGTTACAGTGACCAATTTAAAACGATGGAATAGCCTGAGAAGTAATACAATACAAATTGGTCAGAGATTAACCATTTATACAAATAAGAAACCATTATCACCTAGTACAGTAGTAGCTAAGTCGACATCAAATTCAGGAAGCAAGGCTGCAGAAGAGATTTATGTAGTCCAAAAAGGAGATACTTTATGGAGTATTGCCCAGAAGTTTCCGAAAATTTCTATTGAGGATATTCAAAAATGGAACGATATTAGTGGAGAAAAATTACAGCCAGGCATGAAACTAAAAATGTGTCAATGCTAATGACCTATACTAAAAAACGATTTCCTTATGAAAAAACTACTTCTCTTGTCGATTTTTATCACTACTGTAATTGGTTGTAAAACAGCTACAGAGAAAGATTATTTACCTGAGTCTACTGGCAAAATTAATTCACTTGCTGTAGTAATTGATAATGATTTATGGAAGGGATCTGTAGGAGATGAAATACGCAAGTATTTTGCAGGACCTGTCGAAGGACTTCCTAATGAAGAACCTATTTTTTCAATACATCAAATGCCTCCTTCCGTTTTTACGGACATGACTAGGAGTAGCCGTAATGTACTTCTTGTTCAAAAAGATTCTGTAGCAGGAGCTACGGTTAGGGATGATATGTTTGCAAAACCTCAAAAATTAGGTGTAATTAGAGGTAATACTGATGACGATTTAATTAAAGCTATTCAAGAGTTTGCTCCAAAGATTATTCAACAATTTAAAGAAAATGAGGTAGCTGAGAATCAGAGACGGATACGTATTTCAACAAATAAAGAAACTGCGCTTGAGGAAAAGCTAAAAGTAAAACTAAGTATGCCATCTGTTTATAATATTGTTAAACAGGAAAATAACTTTTTTTGGATTGAACGTCAAATCCAAAATGGTACATCTAACATCATTTTATATGAAATGCCATTAAATAGCATACCTGAAGATTCAACACGAGTAGAAACAATTGTTAAGATGCGAGATTCAATAGGCGAACGTTACATTCCTGGAAGAGAAGAAGGGATGTATATGATTACTGAAAAGGGATTTGCACCAAGTGTGTATGATGCTAAAATAAGTGATAGGATTGCTATTGAAAGTAAAGGAACTTGGGAAGTTAAAGATTTTTTAATGGCTGGACCTTTTCTTAACTATATTGTTGAAGATAAACCTAACAATCGTTTATTAGTGATGGAAGGTTTTGTATTTGCACCTTCTGTTAATAAACGAGATTATATGTTTGAGTTAGAGTCGATTCTTAAGGGAGTTGAATTTACTGAATAAAAAACTCACTTTAAATAGAAAAACCACGCAAAATTGCGTGGTTTTTTATTAATTTTAAACGATGCTTTAGGCTTTATCGTCAGTCTTTTTTTCATCATCATTTTTGGAAGCATCCTTAAATTCTTTGATGCCGCTTCCTAAACCGCGCATCAATTCTGGAATTTTTTTACCACCAAATAATAATAGTAAAACAACCACTATCAATATAATTTGCGGTGCTCCTATCATTCCCAAAAAGATATGTGCTGAAATCATGCTTCTTATAATTTATAATAAGCAAAGGTAGTAATTAATTTTTGTTTTCTATTTTCCAATTCATAAGAAAATGTAAAAGGAAACCAAGGATTCGTTAAAAAAGGCCCAGTACTTCTTATATATGTTAAACAGACCTTAGTTTTAAAATAAAGTAATAGTCTAAAACGTTGAAAAAAGTTATAAATTTAACAGCCCAAAAAGCGCACTTCACCAAGAAATAGTATCATGGAACCTAAAAAAGGAAGAAGAAGAAGGCAACTGCGCAAAAAGTTGCTATATAAATACAGGCTTGTCATTCTTAATGAAGAGACATTTGAAGAGAAACTATCTTTAAAACTCAATAGATTAAATGTATTTGTTGTTGGGTCTGTGTTTGCGATTTTTTTGATTGTGAGTACCACGATTCTAATTGCGTTTACACCCTTACGAGAATATATTCCTGGTTATTCATCTGCTGAATTGAAAAAGGAAGCAATACGACTTACTTTTAAGACCGATTCTTTAGAAAGGGAATTGTATATGAGTAATCAATATTTAGGTTCAATTAAAAAAGTCCTAACCGGGGATATAAAAACTAATGAAATCAACAAGGATTCACTTTGGGAGCAGTATAGAAATGATCCAAATATACTTGATTTAGCTCCCAGTAGAGAGGATTCTTTATTAAGAGAGGAAGTTGCCTTAGAAGACAAGTATAATTTGTTTACACGGGCAACAACTAGGGCAGGAGTTCTACTTTTTTCTCCTGTATCAGGTACAATTTCTAATGAATACAATCCTAAAACTAAACATTATGCTGTAGATATAGTAGCTCCAAATAATGCACCTGTAAAAGCGGTTTCTGATGGTACAGTTATTTTTGCAGAATGGACGGCAGAAACTGGTTATGTAATCATTATAGAGCATGGTTATGGTCTAATCTCAGTGTATAAACATAATTCTTCTGTGAATAAATCACAGGGGGCGTTGGTGAAAGCGGGAGAGGTAATTGCCAATGTTGGGAATACAGGTGAGTACACTACTGGGCCACATTTGCATTTTGAGTTATGGAGTGATGGTTATCCTGTTAATCCAATGAATTATATTGATTTTAAATAGAGAAAAATGTCTATAAAATCGTTCGCGGCTAAGGTTTTTGCTTATATCATTCGACAAAAAACACTTCAATGGTCTTCTCGCCCTTATCGCACTCAAGATAAAGTATTCGAAGAGCTTATTAAACAAGGTAATGCAACTGTTTTTGGTCAAGATCATGATTTTAAATCTATTAAAAACCATACAGATTTTGTTGATAGAGTTCCAGTCAGGGATTATGAAGAATTAAGACCGTATGTTGAACGTGTTGTTTTAGGTGAAGAAAATGTACTTTGGAAGGGAAAACCTTTATATTTTGCCAAAACATCTGGAACTACTAGTGGTGCAAAGTATATTCCTATTACAAAAGAATCGATGCCAAATCATATAAGTGCTGCAAGGAATGCGATCTTGAGTTATATTGCTGAAACCGGTAAAGCAGACTTTGTTGATGGTAAAATGATTTTTTTACAAGGAAGCCCAATATTAAAAGAGCAAAATGGAATAAAATTAGGCAGACTTTCAGGGATTGTTGCACATTATGTTCCTAATTACCTTCAAAAAAACAGAATGCCTAGTTGGGAAACTAATTGTATCGAAGACTGGGAAACTAAAGTAGATGCAATCGTTGGAGAAACAGTATCTGAGGACATGACTGTGATTAGTGGAATTCCTTCTTGGGTTCAGATGTATTTTGAAAGACTAACCTCTATCACGGGTAAGCCAGTTGGAGAAATTTTTAAGAATTTCACTTTGTTTATTTATGGAGGAGTAAATTACGAACCCTATAGAGCCAAGTTTGAAAACCTGATTGGGCGTCGTGTTGATAGTATTGAATTGTTTCCAGCAAGTGAAGGTTTTTTTGCTTATCAAGATACTCAAACAGAAAAGGGAATGTTATTACTTCTGAATGCGGGCATTTTTTATGAATTTATAGAAGTTGATAATTTCCTTTCTGAAAACCCTAAACGTCTAACAATTAAGGATGTAGAAATAGGGGTTAATTATGTAATGATTATCTCTACCAATGCTGGTTTATGGGGGTATAATATAGGAGATACTGTTCAGTTTACTAGTACAAAGCCATATAGGATTATTGTTTCTGGAAGAGTAAAGCATTTTATTTCTGCTTTTGGAGAACATGTAATTGCAAAAGAAGTAGAAGAAGCTTTAAGGCTTTCCGTAGTGGGAACTAAAGCTCGTATCAATGAATTTACAGTTGCACCACAGATAACACCGGAACAAAATGAATTACCATATCACGAATGGTTAATTGAGTTTGAGCAGGAGCCTGAAAGCATGAGTGATTTTGCCCGAAAGATTGATGAGAATATGCAACAGCAAAATAGTTACTATTTTGATTTGATTGCTGGTAAAGTACTTCAACCTCTTAAGATTACACCTATTGTAAAAGATGGTTTTAAAGGTTATATGAAGTCTATTGGTAAGTTGGGTGGGCAAAATAAAGTTCAGCGTTTGTCTAATGATCGCAAGGTTGCGGAAGCGCTTTCATCTTTTAAAAAGATATAAATTGAATTATAACACTTAATTTTGTAGATTAAAATAACGTATGAGTTACACTAAAATCAAAGGAAGAACCCGAGCGCAGGAATCTACAAATGCTATTGAGCGTATGTATATTACAATGCGACATTTGTTTAATAGAGGTTTTTATAAGCCTATGGGTATATCTGGAGAATCGTTAAGAGAATCTTTATTACTATTACGCCCAGAGATTTATGGTACAATAGCTGAAGACAAAGCTGAGCTCAACGGACTCACCTATGTGCTTGAAAGATTGCCATTAGGTATTGAGGAGTGTCGTTTTATTAATTTAACTTCTGATGAAGGGTATAAAAGGTCTCATTTTAAACCTATAGTTCCTCCAAAAAGACGTCGAAATTGTTATCGGATTGATGATGAGCAAATGAATATCGAGATAACCAGAGGACGATCAGATATTTATGATATTCTTACTCATCTTACTTTTTTATTTATAGAATCCCATAAAATTGCCAAACGAGTTATGATTGGTGATAATGGGCGCACTACGCGTGATTGGGCAAAGTTAGAAGCTGCTGTACAAAAAAATAAACTTACCCAAGCTGAAAGAGAGGTAGCTTTAATACATACAGGGAATATTCTAGGTCGCACATTTGAAGAGGTATTAGAAGCGCACGGGAGTTTTGCTTCCAAGGAAAAGCCTGAACACTTTTTACACATTATATATTGGTTAGGCAAACTAGCAATTGAAGAGAAACTAACAGACAACAAACGTTCAATTACCTTTAGTCCTATTTTACGCGAACGTTTAGGTCATCATATCCATGGGGAAATTTGGGCAAATACTATTAAAAAGGCTCTTAAAAAGCATAAATTAATCCATAGACCTTTGCATATTATAAGTGCGAATATGCATAGTGTGATGAATACACTTTACGGTTTTAAAGCTTTAGAGAAGGAATTTAAAGGTAAAGACCCAATGGAGCTTTTTGAAGCCTTGAGTAAACCTGAGAACGATTTACTTAGAAAAAAAGTCAAAGACTTCGCTCATAAAAATGGAATGATATCAATTGATGATACCTCTGGTACCAATATTGATATTCAAATTTTTGATACTGCGTTAATTGATTTTGGTGGAACTGGATTCTCAGTTAATAGTGAGACTTCGGATAATGAAAAACCAGTTTTATTTGTTATGGATTATGCCTTTGGTGAACAGGCATATGAAACAATTGATGAATTTTTAAAGCCTTACAAAGAAGGTAAATCAAATGCTGTTTATTTAAATGTAGATTCTATTTCCATAATGGGGAAAGCTGGGATACTGGAAGGAGGGAAGGGAGATCTTATGATTCCTACGGCTCATATATTTGAAGGAACAGCTGATAATTATCCGTTCAAGAATGAACTTACCAAAGCTGATTTTGAAGGAAATGGTCTCCTTGTATTTGAAGGAGCTATGGTATCTGTTTTAGGTACTTCTTTGCAGAACAAGGATATTCTTAAGTTTTTTCAAGAATCCACTTGGAATGTTATTGGACTTGAAATGGAAGGAGTACATTATCAAAAGGCGATACAGTCGGCCTCTAGAGTTCGAAAAAGTATTCGTGAAGATGTAAAGGTGCGGTATGCTTATTATGCCTCGGATAATCCTTTAGAAACTGGAAGCACACTAGCTTCAGGAGGATTGGGTACTACAGGAGTTAAGCCAACCTATCTTATCACTATTAAGATTTTAGAACAAATACTGAATTCATAAGCATAGAATCGATTTTTAGAACTCCCCAATTGGGGAGTTTTTTTTATTTACAATTAAAAAAATAATTAATCTATCGAATTAGTATACTATTATAAAATTATTCAATATTTTTGCAATCAGAATAATAAGAAATGGCGGTTGTTTCGATACAAAAATTATTATATCAAGCTATTCAAGCGGCAGTGCAAGCGGGACAAGAAATACGCGCTGTTTATGAAACAGCATTTACCGTTGAAAATAAACCAGATGCTTCTCCGATAACCCAAGCAGATCTAAATGCCAATGTAGTTATTAATCAAAGATTAGCAGCTACAGGGATCCCCATTATTAGTGAAGAGAACAAAGAAGTTCCATATGCTATTAGAAAAGAATGGCAGCGTTGCTGGATTGTAGATCCTTTAGATGGAACCAAGGAATTTATAAATCGCAATGGTGAGTTTGCTGTTAATATAGCTCTTGTAGAATTGGGTATGCCTGTTTTGGGGGTTATTTATGCCCCAGTAACTGGCGAATTATTTTTTGCGGACGTCGCTAAGGGATTAGCCTGCAAAGCTTCTGTATGGAGTCTTAAAACACTTGAGTGTGCTTTAAATGAAGCTTTAGTCTTAAAACCATTTCAACTGACTAAAGAGAACGTTGTTGTGGTTACAAGTAGATCTCATCGGGATGCCCTCCTTGAAGACTATATAGGTGAACTTAATAAAGAATTTGATGAGGTCTTTGTTCTAACCAAAGGAAGTTCATTAAAATTTTGTCTTTTAGCTGAGGGAGGTGCTCAATTCTATCCAAGATTTTCTCCTACCATGGAGTGGGATATTGCGGCAGGTCATGCACTCTGTAAAGCTATAGGTATGAAATTAATTTCGATAGATACTAATCAGGAAATGAAATATAATAGAGTAAATCTTACAAATGGAAATTTTGTTGTGAGTTATGAGTAGTGATACTAGTCATAAAAGGCATATAGCTAAGGCAATAACTTGGCGTATTATCGGAACGCTTGACACTATGGCTTTGGCATGGCTCATTTCGGGCAATCCTCTTACTGGTGTTAAGGTAGGTGTCGCTGAAGTGCTGACTAAAATGATTCTATATTATTTTCATGAAAGACTTTGGTTTCGTTCTGCGGTAAGGGATAGTCGTAAGCGACATCTTTTAAAAACAGTTTCATGGAGAATGGTAGGAACAATGGATACCATGCTGTTAGCATGGCTTATTTCAGGGAATCCTTTTATTGGGGTCAAAATAGGTTTGGCTGAAGTGTTAACTAAAATGATTCTTTATTATTTGCATGAGCGAGTTTGGTATTTGAGTGATTTTGGTTTACCAGAAAGAAGTTTAAGATATCAAGATAAAAATGTAAAAAAAAGTGAATAATAATCTATTTCCATATAGGCATCATATTGGTTATGTTGATCGAAATCAACGTAATGGCCATAGATCAATTGTTGTTTGGTTTACAGGATTATCTGGGTCAGGTAAGACTACCATTGCAAATGCATTGGAAGAAATATTATTTGAAAGAGGATATCACACTTACATTTTAGATGGTGATACTTTGCGAAATGGACTAAACAATGATTTAGATTTTTCAAAGGAAGGTAGAAAAGAGAATATACGAAGGGCAGGAGAGGTCGCAAAACTGTTTACTGATGCCGGTATTGTGGTTTTAGCTTCCTTTATTTCTCCTTATTCGGATGATAGAACTTGGGTGAAGCAGTGTGTAGGAGAAGACTTCTTCTACGAGATATATGTGGACACCCCATTAGAAGTATGTGAGGCAAGAGACCCTAGAGGGCTTTATTCAAAAGCACGTGCTGGAGAACTATCTGATTTTACTGGAATTTCAGCACCATATGAGGAACCAGTTGCTCCTTTTTTTATAGTGAAAACATTACAAGAGACTCCACAAGAGGCTGCACAACGACTTTTTAAAGAATTAAAACCTTTGTTAAAAAATAATAATGAGTAGGTATTATTTAAATTATTTAGATGAATTAGAATCCGAAGCTATTTATGTACTTCGCGAGGTATATGCACAATTTCGTAATCCAGTAATCTTATTTTCAGGAGGAAAGGATTCAATAGTAGTTACCCACTTAGCTCGTAAAGCGTTTAGTCCAGGTAAGATTCCATTTCCTCTAATGCATGTTGATACAGGACATAATTTTCCTGAAACTATGATGTTTAGAGATGCATTAGTGAAGGAATTAGGTGTTCAACTTATAGTTGGGTCAGTACAAGAATCAATCAATCAAGGAAGGGTGGCGGAAGAGAGAGGGCGCAATGCTTCTCGAAATGCTTTGCAAACAACTACACTTCTTGATACGATTGAAAATCACAAAATTGATTGTGCAATAGGCGGAGGAAGGAGAGATGAGGAGAAAGCGAGAGCTAAAGAAAGATTCTTTTCACATAGAGATGATTTTGGACAATGGGATCCAAAAAATCAAAGGCCTGAACTGTGGAATTTATTTAATGGTAAGTATGTAGAAGGAGAACATTTTAGGGTATTTCCAATAAGTAATTGGACTGAAATGGACGTATGGAATTATATCAAAAGGGAACAAATAGACATACCTACTTTATATTTTGCACACGAAAGAAAGGTTGTTTGGCGAAATAACAGCTGGATTCCTCAATCTGAATTTTTGACTATTCAAGAAGATGAGAAGGTTTATAGTAAGAAAATTCGATTCAGAACCTTGGGGGATATCACCATAACAGGGGGAATAGAGTCAGAGGCAGATACACTTGAAAAAATTGTTGATGAGGTAGCAGCTATGAGACAAACTGAGCGAGGAAATCGTGCAGATGATAAGCGCTCAGAAACAGCAATGGAAGATAGAAAAAGGCAGGGTTATTTTTAACCTCAAGATTTTTATTTTGATTAAAGGAGACGTAAAACTAAAAAATATGCATGCTTCAATTAGGAAGCTGACACCCTTTTTATATGGAACTTGATAACAATCAACTTTTACGATTTACAACTGCAGGGAGTGTAGATGATGGCAAAAGCACACTAATCGGAAGACTTTTATACGATTCAAAATCAATTTTTGAAGATCAATTAGAAGCAATTGAAAATACTAGTAAACGAAAAGGACATGAAGGAGTAGACCTTGCGCTTTTCACAGATGGATTGCGTGACGAACGTGAACAAGGGATCACTATAGATGTGGCTTACCGGTATTTTACCACCCCAAGACGAAAGTTTATAATAGCCGATTCACCAGGTCATATTCAATATACTAGGAATATGGTTACTGGAGCATCTACCGCAAATGCTGCTATTATTTTAATTGATGCTCGTCATGGTGTAATTGAGCAGACCAAACGACATACATTCATTGCTTCTTTGCTGCAGATACCACATTTGATTATTTGTGTAAATAAAATGGATTTGGTGGGGTATGAGCAAGAGCGGTTTAATGAAATAATGACCCAATTTGAAGAATTTTCATCAAAACTGTTGGTAAAAGATATAAGGTTTATTCCAATCAGTGCATTAGAAGGGGACAATGTAGTAAATCGCTCACAAAATATGTCTTGGTATCAAGGCGCACCCTTATTGTATGAATTGGAAACGTTACATATTTCAAGTGATATTAATAAAGTTGATGCTCGTTTTCCCGTACAAACGGTAATACGACCTCAATCTGAGGAATTTAGGGATTATCGAGGTTATGCAGGTCGAGTAGCAAGTGGTATTTTCCGTCCAGGAGATGAGGTCACCGTTTTGCCATCTGGGTTTACATCTACCATTGCTTCTGTGGATACTTATAAAAATGAAGTTAGCGAAGCTTTTGCCCCCATGTCAGTAACCATTACATTGGAAGATGATGTTGATATAAGTAGAGGAGATATGATTGTTAAGAAAAACAATCTCCCAACGGTAACTCAGGAATTTGATGTGATGCTTTGTTGGTTGAATAATCATCCAGCTCGTCCAAATACCAAGTATATTATTAGGCATACTACCAATGAACAAAAAGCGATAATAAAGGAAATTTTATATAAAATTAATATCAATACCTATGAGCGAGTAACAGATGATAAGCAATTGGTAATGAATGATATTTCTAGGGTAAGAATCCGTACTACAAAACCTTTAATGGTAGATTCTTATAGAGAAAATCGCATTACCGGAAGTATAATATTGATAGATGAGGCCACAAATGAAACGGTGGCAGCGGGAATGATACATTCTTAAAACTAATCAAGGAATGTTAATTAACGTTCCTTTTCTTTTGAAGAAATCTCAGCTGCCGTTCGGAGTTTTGGAGAAATATAGTACTTTTGGAAAGAACAGAAATTATCTAAAGCTTTTATCGATTTTGACACAGATTAAACATATTTGCTGTATAGGCGCGGGGTATGTGGGTGGACCTACAATGGCTGTTATTGCTCAAAAATGTCCCAATGTAAAAGTAACCGTGGTAGACCTTAATGCAAAACGTATTGCGGCTTGGAATCATGAAGACCTTACACAATTGCCTATTTATGAGCCAGGTTTGGCTGAAGTTGTTAAAGAGGCCAGAGGACGTAATTTGTTTTTTTCAACGGAGATTGAAAAGGCAATTGATGAGGCTCAAATGATTTTTATTTCAGTTAATACTCCAACCAAGACCTATGGAGCAGGTAAAGGGATGGCAGCCGACTTAAAATACATTGAGTTATGTGCTAGACAAATAGCTAAAATATCCCAAGACGATAAGATTGTTGTTGAGAAGTCAACTCTCCCTGTTCGGACAGCCCAAGCAATAAAGAATATTCTTGATCATACAGGGAATGGAGTCAAATTTCAGATTCTATCAAACCCGGAATTTCTTGCAGAAGGAACTGCAATAGAAGATCTTCATAGTCCTGATCGTGTTTTAATTGGTGGGGATACAACAATAGAAGGTCATAAGGCCATTCAAGCCTTGGTTGATATCTATGCTCATTGGGTTCCAAAGGATCGTATTTTAACGACCAACGTATGGTCTTCTGAGCTTTCCAAACTTACTGCAAACGCATTTCTCGCGCAAAGAGTTTCATCCATTAATGCCATGAGTGAGCTTTGCGAAAAAACAGGTGCAGATGTAAACGAAGTGGCTAGGGCTATTGGCATGGATAGTCGTATTGGGCCAAAGTTTTTAAAGGCATCTGTTGGTTTTGGAGGTTCATGTTTTCAAAAGGACATTTTGAATCTTGTGTACATTGCGAAATCATATGGATTACATGAGGTAGCCAATTACTGGGAGCAAGTGGTGATTATGAATGACCATCAGAAACGTCGTTTTGCATACAATATAGTAAAGACTTTATACAATACCGTTTCGGGTAAGAAAATAGCATTTTTAGGTTGGGCATTTAAAAAGGACACTAACGATACTAGAGAATCCGCAGCCATTTATGTGGCGGACGATCTATTAAACGAACAAGCGCTTCTGGCTGTATATGATCCTAAGGTTTCTGATGAACAGATTTATTCCGATCTTGACTATTTGAATTCCAGATCTTCAGAAGATAATGCAACTTCAGTTACAATTTATAATTCTCCATATGATGCATGTAAAGGTGCACATGCCATAGCAGTTTTGACGGAATGGGATGAGTTTAAAGAGTATGATTGGTTAAAACTTTATAATGATATGCAAAAGCCTGCATTTGTGTTTGATGGAAGAGGAATTCTAGATAAAGAATTACTAGAGTCTATAGGTTTTGTATATTACAAAATAGGAGAAGGTTCTTAATATAAAGTATTCAATGAAGCGAGTATTGATTACCGGTGCTGCCGGATTCTTAGGATCTCATTTGTGTGATCGGTTTTTACTGGAAGGCTTCCATGTAATAGCAATGGATAATCTAATTACAGGGGATTTACAGAATATTGAACACCTCTTCAAAGAAGAACATTTTGAGTTTTATCATCACGATGTTACCAAATTTGTGCACGTTCCGGGAAAGTTAGATTATATCTTACATTTTGCTTCACCGGCGAGTCCAATAGATTATTTAAAAATTCCTATTCAGACTTTAAAGGTGGGTTCTTTGGGAACGCACAATTTATTAGGATTGGCAAAGGAAAAAAAGGCTCGTATTTTAATTGCTTCTACATCAGAAGTTTATGGCGACCCATTGGTTCATCCTCAAAGTGAAGACTACTACGGAAATGTAAATACTATTGGTCCTAGAGGAGTTTATGATGAAGCAAAGCGATTTATGGAGTCTATTACCATGGCTTATCATAGGTTTCATGGATTAGAAACACGAATCGCACGTATATTTAATACTTATGGACCACGTATGCGACTTAACGATGGTAGAGTGATACCCGCCTTTATTGGTCAGGCTCTTAGAGGTGAAGATCTGACTATTTTTGGTGATGGAATGCAGACACGCTCATTTTGTTATGTAGATGATCAAATAGAAGGATTGTTTCGCCTGTTAATGAGTGATTGTAATGACCCAATTAATATTGGAAATCCTGAAGAAATTACCATTAGGGATTTTGCTCAAGAAATCATAAATCTTACTCAATCTAATCAAAAGGTTGTTTATAAATCATTGCCTGTAGATGATCCGCTTCAACGCCAACCTGATATTACAAGAGCTAAGGAATTATTGGGTTGGGAACCTAAGATTTCTCGATCTGAAGGGATGAAAAGAACGTACCAATATTTCCAGTCTTTGCCTAAAGAAGAATTGTTTAAAACGGCACATAGAGATTTTTCAGACCGTAATAAAGCATAGATTGTATTTTACAAAGTAGCAGGTGTTCTAAATGGATGACCATATCATCAATCCTTGGAGTCTGTTTCTTCTATTAATTGATAATGGTATTTTAGTTAATTGTAAGACCTTTATATTTTTTAAATATTAATCATATCATAATAGGATTAGTTTTTTAAATACTGAAATCCGAATAATCGGAGACAATTAATCATGGGAAGCCTAGCATTTTGGGTATAGGATGGTTTCAATTGCTATTATTTTAAATCCTTTATTTAGTAGAATTGGACAAACTTCTTTGGCGTGAAATAAGGTCTATTTTTTAAAACCATTAATGGTATTTCTACAGAAAAGTAGAAAGACTTACCTTTGCATCGTCTTTGTATTTCAAACTTCATTGGGTAGTACGTGGACTGATATAATATCAACGAAATTAACACAACATAATATGAGAATTTTACTGTTAGGCTCTGGAGGAAGGGAACATGCTTTTGCATGGAAATTAGTTCAGAGTGAGCAATGTGAACAACTGTACGTAGCTCCAGGGAATGCGGGTACTGATACAATTGCAAAAAACGTGAATATCAACCCAACAGATTTTGAAGGATTAAAATCCTTTGTCATTTCCCATGCTATAGAAATGGTGGTAGTTGGCCCTGAAGACCCACTAGTAAAAGGCATTTATGATTTTTTCACCTTAGATGAAACCCTTAAACATATTCCCGTAATTGGTCCTTCTCAACTAGGTGCTGAATTAGAAGGAAGCAAAGAGTTTGCAAAAAAATTTCTAATAAAAAACAACATTCCAACAGCTGCTTATCAAAGCTTTACAAAGGAAACAGTCCAACAAGGGTGTGATTTTTTAACAACCCTAAAACCACCTTATGTACTAAAAGCGGATGGTCTTGCTGCTGGTAAGGGGGTACTTATTCTTTCAGACCTGCAAGAAGCTCAAGATGAGCTAACGAATATGCTAGTGAATGAAAAATTTGGCAATGCAAGTGCTAAAGTTGTTATCGAAGAATTTCTTGATGGCATAGAGTTAAGCTGTTTTGTATTAACTGATGGGAAAAGTTATAAAATACTTCCTACTGCCAAAGATTATAAGCGTATTGGTGAAGGAGATACTGGTTTAAACACAGGAGGTATGGGGGCAGTGTCACCGGTTCCTTTTGCTGATGAGGTTTTCATGGAGAAAATAGAAACTAGAATTGTAAAACCTACAATCGAAGGGCTTAAGAATGAATGTATCCCTTATAAGGGATTTATTTTTATCGGATTGATAAAGGTTGAAGATGATCCTTATGTAATTGAATATAACGTACGTATGGGAGATCCTGAAACTGAAGTAGTATTACCTCGTATTAAGAATGATTTGGTAACCCTTTTTAAAGCAGTAGCCCAGGAGAGACTTGATGAAATCACCCTTGAAATCGATGAAAGGAGTGCTACAACTGTAGTTATGGTATCTGGAGGATATCCAGAAGATTATGAAAAAGGAAAACTAATTTCAGGGCTTACTAAAGAAACAGATTCGATAATTTTTCATGCTGGGACGAAAACGCAGGAAGAGGTAGTTGTTACAAACGGAGGTCGTGTTTTGGCAATTACTTCCTATGGAAATAATTTCACTCAAGCATTGGAGCAATCTTATCAAACTATTGCCGGAATACATTTTGAAGGCATGTATTTCAGAAAGGATATTGGTTTTGATCTGTAAAATAAACAGAGTATGTAAAAAAGCGTCTAAAGGAAATTTAGACGCTTTTTTGTTGTGTGCCGTGCATGGTAACTAACTAGGTGGTGAAAGTCCACTGTGGGGGTTTGTAATCGCCAACCACTAGCCAAGAGCAAGGGTGTCCATTGCGAAGTGGAATCTGAAGGAAGCTGGCGGCAAAACTCTGCCCCGAGGAACACGAACAACATTAGGCATAACCGATGGGATGAGGCTGCCATACAAGTCAAAATCCAAAGATTACACGGACATCGGGATGTAGATGTTGCGGGGACATGGAGTGAAAGTGAGTTATCTTACCACGGGAGATCTCATGGACGTGTGTACACAGAGTATGAAACACGGAGTAAAGCTAGCCATGAGAAGTCAGCCGAGGCCATAGTACCATATAACGACGATATTTGGGAAGGGCTGAACTTTAAGGAGTGAGAAGTAAATGAAAGTTACCACATGGAAGGTAGAATGCAGAATATCTTAGAAGAAAAGACCTACCCACAGAAGAATAGGACGGCATCCGAAGGCAATGTGGGAGGGCAGACTTTCATGAGGATAATTGAAAACAAGCTCACGGAGAATAACCAAGTAGGACAAGGTATGTTGGAATACATTCTATCCCCTTCTAACCTGAATGCAGCTTATCTTCAAGTAAAGCGCAATAAAGGAGCGGGGGGAGTTGATAAGATGGAAGTCGAATCCCTTAAGGATTATCTTATTTTCAACAAGGAAGAACTGTTAAGCTCCATCCTTTGTGGCAAATACCGTCCCCATCCTGTTCGTAGGGCAGGTTGCGGATCCACTCTAAGAGCGTATCAAAGATGAAATCCAAACTTAAGGAACTGACATCACGCAGCAATGGCTGGGGAAATGACCGCAGGAAGGAGTCACTCCGCCAATATATTATTGGTTGGGTGAATTACTTTAAACTGGCGGATATGCAGAAACTGCTTTTAAGGATAGACGAATGGTACAGGCGGAGAATCAGGATGGTTATCTGGAAACAATGGAAACGAATTATAACCAAACAGAAGAATCTGGTCGAGCTAGGAGTCAAAAAATCTAAGGCATGGGAGTGGGCAAATACGAGAAAAGGCTATTGGCATATAGCAAATAGCCATATCCTCAAAACCACAATCACCACAGACAGACTTAAACAGGCTGGATATGTGTTCTTGCGGGACTATTACCAAAAGGTTAGAATCAAAACTTAAAGAGCTGCCCTGTGCCGAACTGTACGAAGGGTGGTGTGAGAGGACAGATAAGGAACTTTAAATCAAGTTATCTTTAAGGGAGTTGTAACTTTATAAAAAACTTATATATTTGAAAATTGTTACCTAATAATTATTAAAACTTTAAGTAAAATATCTTCAATGTAAAGTAAATTATGTGAAATAATTTGTAGTGAAATGCACAAAGAAATAGAATCAAATAGCTCTGAAAAATTCTTAATTAAAGAGATGGTGGTTGGCAATGAGAGAGCCTTTGAGTTTCTTTATGCAAAATATTACCCACCCATTTATGCATATTGCTTTAGTCTGTTAAAGACAAGAGAAGACGCTGAAGAAATTGTTCAAGAAGTTTTTACTAAGCTATGGGTTCATGCTTCTGATATTGATTTAAATTCTTCATTAAAGGCTTATCTATATACTATAACCAAGAATTTATCATTTAATTACTTAAAAAAATCTGCTAATCAACATACGCTTAAAGAATCACTTTTTTACAGAGCCATTTCAACTCGTGATGCTACATTTGAAATATTGATAGATAAGGAATATCAAAGTTTGAAAATTGAAGCAATAGAACTTTTACCTGAAAAGAGAAGGATAATTTATCAGATGTCTCGCGACCAAGGTATGAGTTATGATGATATTAGTAGTGAGCTTAATATCTCAATGAGTACAGTCAAGAATCAAATGTCAAAAGCACTACAATTCATCAGGAAATATCTACAGTTAAAAGCAGATGTTACTTTTTTGCTTTTGTACTCATTATTAAACATGTTTTTTTCTTAACTATTTTTAATTAAAATAGAATCCATTTCTGGATCATGACATTATCTCTTAAAGTTTTGAAGTCTTGTCATTGAAAAATTCGATTTTATAATAAAATTCGATTTTTTTAAATAACGAGTAGTACAAACTCAAATTTGAGTTGTATTATTTATAGAAGGAAAAAACGATAGTTGAATTTATGAGCCCATCAGAAAAGGAGAATTTCCAAAGACTTTTAAAAAAGTATGTACGAAATGAAAGTACAGAAATCGAATTAGAAGAACTTTTTAATTATATCAAACTTCAAAATCATCCAAATGATATATTGGATGTAACAGAAGTATTGAAGAATGTTAAGGAATTCCCTGAGATGGACCCAGAAGGAAGAGATAGGATACTTAAATCAATATTACAGACTCCTCAAATTAAGGTTACAGCTCGAAACCCAAAAAGGAATTATTGGAAATACGCAGTAGCAGCTATATTTATTGGCCTCTTTGTATGGAATAATTCCTCAGATAAACTTTTGGTGTTGCCTGTTAGTGAATCTACTCCACTTCAAATACCTGATGAAAAAATTATTTTCACACAATCAAATGGAGTGATTTCATTAATTGATGATTCAACTGATAGGACTTTGTATAATGATAAAGGGGAGAAGGTTGGTGAAATTACTGGAAAGTTTTTTAAAGATGTTAGTGTTGGTAAGGATAGCCAAGTGAAGGTTACAGCCTATAACTCAGTATATGTACCTTATGGAAAGACATTTGAATTAGTGCTTTTTGATGGAACCCGTGTTCTTTTGAATGCAGGCTCAACATTGGTCTTTCCGTCTTCAATTGTTGATGAAAAAAGACAAGTTTATTTAGATGGAGAGGCTTATTTTGATGTTGTTCATAACGCTACTAACCCCTTTATTGTTAAAGCCAATGATTTGAATATAAAGGTTTATGGAACATCGTTTAATGTTTCTAATTATGGAGAAGATATTTATTCTGATGTTGTTTTGGTTGAAGGGTCTGTAGGGATGTACTCTGGTAATCCTTCAAATGAGATAAGGCTTTCCCCAGGAGAAAAAGGATCATTTAGTAAAAAAGATAGAATTATTGATAAAAGGGTGGTGCCAACAACTCTTTACACTTCTTGGATAAATGGAGAGTTAGTGTTTAGAAATGCAACATTTGAAAGTATCGTTAAAAAACTCGAAAGACATTATAATGTAAAAATTAACAATCAAAAGGCATCATTGGCTGAAATTACATTTAATGCAAATTTTGGGAAAGAGCCTTTAGAAAAGGTTTTGGCATATTTAAATAGAATTTATGAAATAGAGTACACCATAAATGGAAATGAGATTATTATATTTTAATAATGTTAACTTTTTAATTATGTTAATTATGAATTGAACCCAGAAAGAAAAATAAAAATCGGAAAATGCTCGCAACATTTCCCGATTTTAAAAAAGTGATTAGAATTTAACCACGAAAAACACCTTAAATATATGAAAAACCTTCAAGCCAAAACTTGTTTTGTGACCTATTTGAAAAAACTTAAACAAAATTATAGTTTAGTACTTTTTTTCTCCGTTTTATCTCTTCAGGCCAATAATTTATACTTTCAAGTAACAATAAGCAGTCAGAATAAAACAGTCTCTCAATTACTTGACGAAATAGAATCATTAACTAATTATAGATTTGTCTATAAAACTTCTGATGTAGATCTTCAAAGAAAAATTAATCTTAAGGTGGAGAATCTACCTTTAGAAATGGTTCTAGAAAGAGTTTTCAAAGATACGCCAACAACGTTTACTATTATAGAAAATCAAATTATTCTTAAACGTCAATCATCAATTGATATACAACAGACATTTTTCATAAAAGGAATTGTAACGGATTCAGAAAATAAACCTTTTCCAGGAGTTACTGTATTGGTTCAGGGTACAGGAAAAGGTAGTACTACAGATGATCAAGGGGGATATGCAATTGAAGTGAAAAATGGTGATGTAGTACTTTTTAGCCATATTGGATTTAAAACAATTCTTAAAAAGGTTTCAGATCAAATAAAGATAGATGTCGTCATGGAAGAGGATTTGACTCAATTATCTGAAGTTGTAATTACTGGAATTTATGAGCGGAAATCAGAGAGTTTTACCGGATCTTCAATAACAGTCACTAAAGAAGATTTAAAAAAAGTTGGTAACGCTAATTTTTTTCAAGCTATACAAAATATTGATCCTTCTATAGTTCTAGTAGATAATTTCTCTTTAGGTTCTAATCCAAATACATTACCTGACATTCAAATACGAGGAACCTCTACTTTCCCAGGAGAACAAAATGCAAGTGGTTTAAAGGGGAATTATCTTAGAAACCCTAATCAACCATTGTTTATTTTAAATGGTTTTGAAACAAACATTGAGCAAATATTTGATTTGGATATTAATCGTATCGAACGAATTACTATTTTAAAGGACGCTGCTTCTAAAGCGATTTATGGAGCGAAGGCAGCCAACGGAGTGGTCGTAATTGAAACTACAAAAATGTATTCGGAGAAGGCACTAATTACGTACAATACCAGTATTGATTTAGAATTGCCTGATTTAAGTAGTTATAATTTGACAAATTCTCTTGAAAAACTAGAAGCTGAACGAATAGATGGTTATTATATACCACAATTTAATGATCCTGAACAATATGCTCAACTTCAACAATTGTATAATGCTAGAAAAAAATTGGCATTAGAAGGGTTAGATACTGATTGGTTAGCAAAACCCCTGCGAAATGGGATTGGACAGCGGCATTCTTTAACCGCCGAAATTGGTTCAGAAGAATTGAGAATACTTGGAGATGTATCCTATAGAAATGTACAAGGAGCTATGAAAGGTTCCGAAAGAACCAATATTACGGGGAGCATGACAGTATCCTATAGGATTAAGAACTTTTCGTTTAGAAATATAATGATGGCAAATAATAATACTGGGAAAGAATCTCCTTATGGGCTTTTCTCGGATTATGTTAAAATGAATCCATATTGGAGAGCAGTTAATGTAGATGGGACAATACCTTATTATGCCGAAATAGCTCAAGATGGGAGTGGTTATACTAATCCATTGTATAACTCAACTCTTAATTCGAGAAATGAATCGAGTTATTTCAACTTCATAAATAATTTTTATTTGGAATGGAATATTATCCCAGAGTTAAGAGCTACTACACGAATTGGAGTTGATGTTAAAAAAAGTGAAGCTGACGAGTTTTACCCTTCAAAGCATACCAGATTTGAAAATTATGTTGGGGAAGATGCCACTAGAAAGGGCCTTTACCAAATAAATAATGGAAAAAGCAGCTATGTTTCCGGGGACTTTAATATGCAGTATTCCAAGAATATTGGAAAACATTTTATTTTCTCGAATTTTGGTTTTAATGTAAGTGAACGAAAATTCAATGAAATAGTCCATAGGGCAGAAGGTTTTCCAAGTAGCAGGATGGATAATATTCTTTTTGCGAAGGCTTATGCTTTAGACTCCAGACCCACAGGAATTGAGGGACTATCAAGAGATGTAGGTTTCCTGTTAGTTGGATCTTATACATATGATGAGCGGTTTTTAAGTGATTTGACTTTTAGGAAAAGTGCATCTTCACAATTCGGATCGGATAAACGATGGGCTAACTTTTGGAGCTTAGGGTTAGGATGGAATATTCATAATGAATCCTTTATGGAGTTGGTTTCTATAGATCAGTTAAAGTTAAGAGGTTCAATAGGGTCAACTGGAAATCAAAACTTTAATACTAATGAGTCAATAGCTACATATAACTATTTCCTAGAATCACTTTATCAAGGATTTCCAGGCTCTTATCTTAACAATTTGCCTAATCCATTTTTACAATGGGAGACTAAGTTTGATTACAATGTTGGATTAGATGTAAAAAAGGGGCCAATATCGCTTCGCATGGATTATTACGAAAGTTATACGGAAAACCTAATAACGGCTATAACGTTGCCGTATTCTACAGGATTTAATAGTGTTAAAGACAATTTAGGTAAAGTGAAGAATAGTGGTCTTGAAGTAGATGTATCAGCCCTTTTATGGTCTAGTGGACGTAATTTTGTTGCTATTAACGCTGGTATAGCAATGAATAATAACAAAATTGTAGAACTTTCAAATTCAATGCGAAGCTTTAACCAGCGAATGGAAGAGCTAGCAGCCGATAGAGGAAACAGCAAACCAGTAAATAAATATGAAGATGGAATGTCGATGAATGCAATCTGGGCTGTTCCATCATTGGGAATTGATCCTGCAACAGGGAATGAAATTTATATGAAGAAAGACGGTTCTACAACTTTTGAATGGGATGTTTCAGATATGATTGTGGCTGGAAATAGCAATTCAAAGTATAGAGGAAATTTTGGTATTTCTGGTGAATATAAAAGATTTGGTATTAGTCTTACAGGTCGATATTTAGGAGGCGGCCAAATATATAATAATACTTTGGTTGACCGTGTAGAGAATGTTGACATGAATTATAATGTGGACAAACGAGTGTTAACTGGTAGATGGTTATATCCTGGACAGGAAGCATTATTTAAACGCCTAGGGAATTATTCTGCAGATACTGATGGAGATAATGTTTTTGAAGTTTTTGCAGAAAAAACCCGAGCAACGACCCGATTTGTTCAGGACAGGAATGAGTTAGACATAGCCGCCATTAATGTGTACTATGAGTTTAATAAAAGAGTAGTTGATTACTTGAAGTTAAGTAGGTTAAGAATCAATTTTAATATGAATGAGGTTGCTACTTTTTCATCCGTACGAATTGAACGTGGACTAGAATATCCATTTGCTAGGAATCTCTCATTTTCTTTGATGGCAAACTTTTAAAAAAACAACTATGAAAAATATTCGAAATATTACTTTTAGTATCCTGGGCCTATTTGCTATTTCGGCCTGTAGTTCGGATTGGCTAGATGAAACATCTACGTTACAAATTCGAGCTGAAAAACAATTTCAAACTGAAGAAGGATTTAAAGACGCCCTAATTGGAGTTTATATCTCAATGACTAGACCAGAAATGTACAGCAAGGACATGACCTGGTATTTAGTAGATTTATTAAGCCGGCAATATGCGGATTTGCCTCCTTTGGCTAGATATGAAAATATACAGCAGTTTAATTATGCTACGTCAAGGTCAACAGGTCAAATTGATAACATTTGGCAAAAATCATATAATACCATTGCTAATATTAATAGTGCATTGTATTATATCGATAAGAATAAAGAGGTGCTTGATCCACTTAATTACAGTTTGATTAAAGGAGAATTGTTAGGGTTAAGAGCTTTTATCCATTTTGATTTATTGCGTTTGTTTGGTTTAGGAAATTTAACTCAGCGAAATTTAAATTCTGAGTTTACAATTCCCTACGTTACTAGTAATAGTAAAGAAATCACTCCAAGTCGCCCTTATGGTGAAACATTTACATTGTTACAAAATGATCTAAATCAGGCGGCTGAACTGCTTAAGAAAGATCCCATTTATATTCACAATACTAATAGTAGTGAACATTTTTCAGAAGTAAACCGAGAAGGTTTTTATGATGATAGAGAACAGCGAATGAACTATTATGCAGTTCGGGCATTACAAGCTAGAAGTTTATTATGGATGGGGAATGATCAAGAAATTGATCAGGCGAAAATTGCAGCATTAGAGGTAATTGAAGAAGCGCCATTTCAGCTAATCACTTCAGAAAATTATTTGGTAAGCAATGATCCAATACTTTATCCGGAGGTGCTTTTTACCTTAAATGTAAATGGATTAGCTAATCTGAGCAACCCTTTGTTAAATGCTAATTCAGAGACTAATTATGATGCAGTGTTTATTAGTGAAACGGATGCCTCTGAAATTTACGAAACACAAAATGTTAATGTGGGTATTGCGGATGTTCGGTATAATACAATGTTGACAAGTCAGACAAGAGGGTTGGTGAGCATTAAACTATTACAACGAAATGTAACGATGCATCCGAATCAAGTTCCTTTAATGAAATTAGCTGAAATGTATTACATAATGGCTGAATACTTCATTGGTGAACAAGACACGGCACAGGCTGTTTTTTATTTAAATAAGGTTAGAAGTAGTCGCGGAATTCTTGATGAACTCCCAATTACATTAACTCCAGAACAGCTTGATGAAGAATTGCAAAAGGAATATCGAAAGGAATTTATTAGTGAAGGCCAACTCTTCTTTTTTTATAAAAGATTAGGCAAAACAACCATTCCTGGGGTACCGACAACGGTTGAGGTTAATGACAATATTTATGTATTGCCCCTGCCAGATAATGAATTAGAGTTTGGAAGTTAATAACCATAAAAAAACTAAAAATGAAAACAAATAATATAATTGTATATCTATTATGTTGCTTATTATGGTTTAGTTCTTGTCATAAGGATGAGTTAACCAGTTTTAAGTCTAATGATGCCATAAATTTTACAAGCGAGAATTTTACGTACTCTTTTTTAGGAAATAATACAGGGGAGTATATTCAGGAGATTCCAGTAAGAGTAATAGGGAATGCTAAGGATTATGATCGTTATTTTCAAATTGAAGTTTTAAATGATTCATTAACTACTGCTTCTAATAATCAATATGATGTATTAGAAGGAATTGTAAAAGCAGGAGAATTCAAAGGGAAACTTTATGTTAAAATATTTAACTCAGATGAATTAAATGAAGAATCTGTAGGTATTCATATGAAAATTTCTAATTCGGATGATTTTACTAAGGGAAATATTGAATCGTCGTATTTCAATCTAGTATGGACTAATAAGGTAGTTGTTCCTAATTGGCGATATTATTCTTTTTTCTTTACAAGGGTTGCCAGCACTTCAGCTTATAGGGCTGTGGTGGCTTCAACGGGATTAACAACATTCACATTACAAGACTACAGAGCGTTGGGTCCAACAGGTGCTCAGGCTCTCGGGACCCAATTTGGAGATTATGTAAAGCAATGGAACTTAGATAATCCAGACAATCCTTTAAGGCATGATGACGGTACTCAGGCGGGAGAACTCATTGAGCCCTTATATTACACTAAATCACTTTTTGATTAAGGTTATACCAGCCTAGCAGTATATTTTTTAACCATGACAAAACATTTAATATGAAAGACATAATAAAATATTTTGTGGTATTTGTTGTTGTCGCAGGAATTTTTCAATCTTGCTATAGCGATAGAAGCACATTAGACTTAAATCCAATATCAGGAGTCAATATTGATACTACTGATATGGTAAATTTTTCAGTTTATCAATTTGATTTTTTAAAGGTCATTCCTAAGTTACAGATGGGTTCATTAAAGGACACTGATTTAATTTATGAGTGGAAGATTAATTTAGTGCCTGATGATACACTATATCAAATAATTTCAAATGACAGAAATTTAGATTATGAGGTAAAGTTTAAACCTAATACTTCGGGAAAAACACATCAACTCTATTATACCGTTACTGATAAAAATACAGGTCTTGACTATATTATGACTTGGCCAGTAACTGTACTGAATAATATAGGTGAAGGATTAATTATTGCTGAAACTTACGATGGAAATTCAACAGAGATAAGTCATATTATGAGCCCTGAAGTTACCACAGGTTTCAATGATGTTAGTGTGAAGTATGAAGTATTCTCATCTCTTAATAATGGAATCAGAATAGATGGTCTTATTAAGGATATGAGGTTTACAAAAATCTATGGTGTTGATGCCCTATTGGGAATAACGGATACTGATATTTACAGAATTAACACTATCGATTATACTTTGGGTGGAAAAAATAATGATTTATTTTTCACCTCTAAGGCAACGTATCTTCCACAATCCTTGGGAGGTGTAAGGCAAAATGATTTATTGATTGAAGGGGGTAAACTAACAGCAACATTTTTGGGAGCTTCAACTAAATTTGGGCTTCCTTTCGACTCACAATTTACGGTCCCTACTTATGTGGCTTCTAATCCATTTACGTATAATCCCCTACCAATTATTTTAAGTTTTTACGATGAAGTAAACGGTCATTTTGTTTATCAGCCTTCGTTTAATTCTTGGGGAGACAGAAATATGTATGTAACTCCATCAGTGATAGACGGACCTTTTAATCCTTCTGAATTGCCAAACAAAATTAACCTGGCTGCCAGTGTAAGTACAGAAGGAGAGTTTCGACATTTGTTAAAGGATCAAAATTCGAGTGCAGTTGAAATTTTTATTTTGGATTCAGGGCAAGACAACTATCCAACTGTAATTGCTCCTGCGCCTAAATCCGTATATGATATTTCGAATGCTCCTGACATTCAAAATGCTAGTCATTTTGTTTTTCTTGACAACCAGCGTATAATGTATTATGCTTCTGGTAGCAAAATTTATGCTGTTCTTTATGCTGGTACTACTCCAGTTATAGAACATAGATATACAATTCCTGATGGGGCTGAAATAACAACAATGCAGGTATTCCAACAGGCGGATTATCCATACAAAAGTGATCCAAATCAATACTTGGCCAGTAATAATAAACAATTAATAGTTTCTACATATGGATCAGAAGGAACTGTTTATTTACTTCCTTTTGTTAATGTTGGTATAGGTAATATAGATCAAGCAAACATTAGAAAGTTTACTGGATTTGGACGTATTTCAGCCATAACCACCCAGTTATAATTTATTTTTTCAAATAAAGGGTTTTGAGTCAAGATCCCTTTATTTGGAGAATATCTTATGAATAAGATGTTTGAATTATCTAATCTTAAAAAATCAATGAATACATATTTACGTATAGCAAGGCTTGAATTAAATGTCTTGTTCTTTTCTCCTATTGCATGGATTATATTAATAATATTTGCTGTACAAATTGGGGTAACTTTTAGTGATATTTTAGAAGCCCGAGAAGCAAGTCAACAATTAGGAAATCAATTTAAAGGACTTACAATGAGTGTTTTTGGAGGGCCAGATGGTTTCTTTGCATCCCTTCAGAATAAGTTGTATCTCTATATCCCTCTATTAACTATGGGGTTAATGAGTAGAGAGTTGAGCAGTGGTTCTATAAAGCTCCTCCAATCTTCACCAATTACCAATTCACAAATAGTTTTAGGAAAATTTCTTGCTATGGTTGTTTATGGGTTTTTATTGATGATTTTGACTCTAATTGTTATTGTAGTTTCTTTTTATTCTATTGAATATATAGATGTTAAGTATTTGTTGGGTGGGGTATTTGGGCTATTTATTCTGATTTGTGCTTATGCTTCAATTGGACTATTAATGTCATCACTTACGTCTTATCAGGTCGTAGCAGCAATAAGTACATTAGCAGTATTAGCAACTCTCAGTTATATTGGAACAGTAGGGCAGAGCATAGAATGGGTAAGGGACATTACATATTGGATTTCGATAGAGGGAAGGGCTGATAATTTTTTAAATGGCTTAATAAGCAGTAAAGATGTTATCTACTTTATTTTAGTAATTGTACTCTTTCTTTCACTTACAGTGATGCGTTTAAATAGTGGTCGTAAAACATACGCAACTGGAATCAATGCAGTGAGGTACGTAGGCCTAATTTTAGGAGTATTGTTGATTGGGTATATCAGTTCTTTGCCCAAATTAAATCATTACCTAGATACCACTCGTTTTAAAGAGAAGACGCTAACAGATCAGAGTATTGCTCTTATAGATTCTCTGGAGGAACCATTGGAGGTTACTTCATATGTAAATGTTTTAAATTACTTTGCTCATCTAGGAGCTCCTAAGTTCAGAATTTTTGACTTAAAGCAATTTGAACAATATACCCGTTACATGCCCGAAATGAAAATGAAATATGTGGCATATTATGATTCTACGTTTACTTCAAGAGATAATTCAAATGAAACGTTAAAGGAAAAAGCTGAAAAGTATGCTACGGCTTATGGGTACGACTTTGTAGAAATTTTATCTCCAGATGAAATTAGAAATGAAATTAATCTAAAACCAGAGGGAAATGTTTTTGTCAGAAAAGTATCCTATAAGGACAAGAGTACATTTTTACGTATGTATCTTGATATGTATGTTTATCCTCATGAGGCTGAAATATCTGCTGCAATTAAACGATTGCTATATACTCCAACAGTTTTAGGTTTTTTATCTAATAATGATGAAAGGCGAATAGATTTAGTTGGGGATAAGCACTACGAATCAGCTGTCAATGCAATTAATTCACGAGGTTCCTTAGTCAATAAGGGATTTACTGTAAAGTCAATTAATCAGGTTTCGCAAATTTCTAAAGATCCCGAGCTAACTGTTTTGGTTATTGCAGACCCTATTACCCCATTTACCTCAGATGAACTTCAAGATATAAAAAAATTTATTAGTACGGGAGGGAACATATTTATTGCTGGAGAACCGTCAAAGCAAGAGTTGTTAAATCCAATTTTAAAGGAGATTGGTATTTCATTTGCTCCAGGTACTTTATTACAACAAACGGATGACTTTGAATTGGATTTAATCCAATCCAGTTTAAGTAAAGAGGCTTCCTTTCTGAATTTGCCTTTTAAAAATGAAGATGTTGTTGCCCTATCTGGGGCCGTAGGAATTCGAACTGATTCTGTTGTTCCAGGTTTTAAACTTACCGAGCTTCTTACTACGAACTCCCATGAAGTATGGAGAGAAACCAATTTGTTTAACCTAGAAGAGGATTCTTTGTTTTTAGATAAAAGTGTACAAAGGAGTAATGAACTACCTGTTGGGGTTGCTTTAGAAAGAAATGTGGATGGAAAGAATCAAAGAATTGTAGTTATGGGAGATGCAGATTTCATGAGCAACGCTGAACTTAGGAGGTTTAATATTCAAACTAAAAATTATGATTGCATAATGAAGATTTTTCAATGGTTAAGTAATGGGCAATTCCCTATTGATGTTTCTCGTCCCTCTCCAATTGATAACACCATTTTAGTCTCCCAAAAACAGATAGGTTGGATCAGCAAATTATTGATTCTAATTATCCCTTTAAGCATTGGGATTTTAGGAGGTGTAACTTTATTAAGAAGAAAACAAAAATAACATAATACAAAAGATTTAACATGCAAGATTTTATTGCTAACATAGATAACTTATCCCATAAATACAGTAAGGATTGGGCTATTAGAAACATATCTTTTAATATAGCAAAAAAAGGTATTCTCGGTCTTTTGGGATCCAATGGAGCCGGAAAATCAACTACTATGAACATCCTTTGTGGGGTAATTAATCAAACAGATGGGAGTGCGTATATTGATGGTATTAATGTGAGAGAAAATCCAGTTGAAGCCAAAAAACTAATAGGTTTTTTACCTCAAAAGGCTCCGTTACACCTTGAACTTACAGTTGATGAATATCTTATTCATTGTGCACATTTACGTTCAATACCTTCAAAGAAAGTTACAGAAGCGCTTGAGATAGCTAAGCAAAAATGTGGAATATCTCATTTCAGTAAACGTGTATTGAAAAATTTATCAGGAGGATATCAGCAAAGAGTTGGGTTGGCACAGGCTATAATACATAATCCAAAGTTGGTGGTTCTGGATGAGCCTACTAATGGATTAGATCCAAATCAGATTATTGAGGTTAGAAAATTAATTAAAGAAATAGCTAAGGACAGGGCTGTGATCCTTTCTACTCATATACTTTCTGAAGTTCAAGCAACTTGTGATGATATAGTTATGATTGAGCATGGACAAATTGTGTTTAAAGATACATTGCATGCATTTAATAATTACATAGAACCTAGTAGTTTGATTATGGAGTTTGAACTATTGCCCAATTTAGAACAAATTAGGGATGAGCATGGTGTTATAGATGTAGAAGTAGTACATCATAATAAGGTTAAAGTTGAGTTTCAACCAGAAACACAAATTACCAAAAAACTTATTCATGCAAGCGTGCAAAATGGATGGAGTTTACTTGAAATTTATTTAGAAAAAACTTCTTTAGATAGTGTTTTTGCTCAATTATCTAATAAAACAAAAGGAAATCAGGAATCTTCAAATTATTTAAATACACCCTAAATGAAAAAGCTATTAAAAATTGCAAAATTGGAATTAGGGATTCTTTTCTTTTCTCCAATTGCTTGGTTAATATTTATCATTTTTTTAGTGCAAACAGGGGTGACCTTTACAGAGCTTTTATACGCTCAAGAAACTCAACAACAATTAGGAAGACCAATAAGTGTGTTGACTAAGGTTTTGTTTGCCGGTGAAAAAGGGATATTAGCAGTAATTCAAAAGAATTTGTATTTATACATACCCTTGCTAAGTATGGGACTTTTTAGCCGAGAGCTTAGCAGTGGTTCATTTAAGTTATTATTGTCTTCACCTGTTACTGTTTTTCAGATTGTACTTGGAAAATACCTGTCATTAATGGTGTACTGCTTATTACTTGTTGTTGTGTTGAGTAGTTTCATAATCACAGGAATGTTCTCTATTGAAAACCTTGATATTCCATTTATCCTTGGTGGAATTTTGGGAATTTACCTGCTTATGTGTGCGTATTCAGCCGTGGGATTGTTTATGTCCTCTCTAACCTCTTACCAGGTTGTGGCAGCCATGAGTACTCTCGCTATTTTAGCCTTGTTGAATTTCATTGGGCAAGTCGGGCAGTCCTATGATCTAATAAGAGATATTACTTATTGGTTTTCAATCTCGGGGCGAACAGATAATTTTATTAATGGATTATTATCAACTAAAGACTTAATTTATTTTCTATTAGTAATTCTATTATTTTTAGGATTAACCATTCTGAGATTTAAAAATCAGAGACAGTCAAAATCAACTAATCGAAAGTCAATAGAGTATACTTCGTTGATTATTATTGTGGTTGCGCTTGGATATATTTCCTCCTTGCCATTATGGAATTTTTATCTGGACAGTACACGATTTAATGATAGAACACTTACACAAAACTCGCAAGACTTAATTGCCAAAATCATTGAGCCTGTGGAAATCACAACTTATGTAAATGCAATACATAGTAGTGCAGGATATGGATCTCCAAAGAATAGGATAAAGGATCTTAATAGTTTTGAGACCTACCGACGTTTTTTGCCTGATTTAAAAATGAACTATATTGTTTATTATGACACCCTGGTTCAGTATAACGATACGACTAAAACGTTATCTGAACTGGTTAAAAAAGCAGTCTCAGTTCATAAATTTGACTTTGAAAAAATGCTAACTCCTAAACAAATCAAGGAAAAGGTCAATTTAATTCCTGAACAAAATCGATTGGTGAGATTTGTAAAAATTGGTGATAGGCAAACGCCATTAAGAATGTTTGATGATTTTATTGTGTATCCAAAGGAGGCTGAAATTACTACTGCGATAAAAAGAATAATGTATCAGCCTGTTACTGTGGCTGTATTGACAAATAACGGTGAAAGACAGCTTAATTCTTATTCTGATGCCGATTATCAGGTGATTATGAATAGCACCAATACGAGGGGATCTTTAATAAATAGTGGATTTGAAGTATTAACCATTGATGCCAGTTCTATTGAGACTAAAAATCCTGAAATAGTTATGATTTCAGATCCAAAAAATAAATATTCCGATATAGAAATTAATTCTATTAACTCCTATATCAAGGAGGGTGGTAATATTATTATTGCTGGAGAGCCTGGAAGATCTGCTTATTTAAATCCTATTCTAGAGACTATCGGAGTTTCTTTTGATTCCGGAAGTTTACTTCAGGAAACTGAAAATTATGAATTGGATTTAGTTCAAGCAAAGTTCACTTCGTCTTCTGAAAATATTGGTTTAAAATTCCACGATCAGGCTATTGTAGCATTTCCTAGTTCTATGCCTGTAATTGTAAAGGATACAATGGATTTTAATGTTATTCCAATTTTAAATACAGATCCTAGTGAATCCTGGGTTAAATATGGTGAATTTGATCTAAAAACAGAAAAAATATCCTTTAATCCAAAGGAGGATAAATTGATTTTAGCCTCAGTTGCAATTGCTTTGGAAAGAAAAGTTCGGGACAAACAGCAAAGGATAGTGATTATCGGTGATGCTGATTTTATGAGTAATGTTGAGATGAATCGAAACAGTCCGCAAACCGTTAATTCCTCATTCGCAATTCGCCTTTTTAAATGGTTATCCAATGGAGAATACCCTGTAGATGTTTCAAGACCTAAGGCCATAGACAAGGTTATTAAATTGAATAGAAATCAAATACAATGGATTAAAGCAAGTTATATGGCTTTCCTACCATTGTTAATTGGGAGTGTTGGCGCTGGATTTTTATTAAATAGAAAAAGAAAATAGTATACATGAAATTAAATTGTAAAAGAGTAATACACTTAACCTACCTTCTGCTTTTTACCCCCGTTATTATATTTGCTCAATCAGAATTAGAAGACTACAGGGCGGAAAATAAAATTCCATTAGATACTAGTGTACATGTTGGAAAATTAAATAACGGGCTTACGTATTATATTAAGCGTAATATTGAGCCAAAAGATAGGGCAGAACTTTATTTAGTTATTAAAGCAGGGTCATTACAAGAAGAAGATGATCAGAAAGGGTTAGCACATTTTACTGAACATATGGCGTTCAATGGGACTCAAAGTTATCCTAAAAATGAACTTATTAATTACCTTGAAAAAGCAGGTATTCGATTTGGGGCAGATTTAAATGCTTATACTACATTTGACCATACGGTATACCAACTTCCAATCTATACAAATGACAATGAATTATTGGAGGATGGAATAGAGATTTTATCAGAATGGGCAAATAAGGTTTCTTTTGATTTTAAAGAAATTGATGCTGAACGTGGTGTTATTATAGAAGAGGAAAGACAAAGGGGGAAAAATGCCAATGAGCGAATGAGTAAGAAATTGTTGCCTGTATTATTGGCTAATTCAAGATTTAAAGATAGATTACCTATAGGTGATATGAATGTTATTAAGACTTTTGAACATTCTAGGTTAACTTCTTATTATAAAAAATGGTATCGAACCGATTTACAGTCTGTCATTGTTGTAGGTGATGTTAACCCAAAGGATGTCGAAAGTCTTATAGGGAAGTATTTTAACCCAATTAAAAAATCAACCCATCCGCTAGAGATTAAAAACTATTCAATAGAGGATAATAACTCTCCAATGGTTGCTATCGCATTAGATCCAGAATTTTCATATACTGTTGCTACTTTAAACATAAAAAACTCATCATCCCCATTAATTACAAATAATGACTTAAGAAAATCTCTTGTAAACAGTTTAATTAATACCATGTTAGCTTCACGAATTAGTGAAGAGGTTAAAGATGGTAAAGCAACATATTTACAAGCAGGAATCGCTTATGGCCCTTATCAAGGAGGATTAGGAAATATAGATGCTTTTTCGATACAAGTAGTAGCAAAATCTGCAGAATCGTTACAACAATCAATTTATGGCGTGATGGACAATGTCGAATCGGTTAGTCAATTTGGATTTATAGAGGCAGAACTAGAGAGAGCTAAGATTGAGCTTTTTA
Organism: Imtechella halotolerans; assembly: GCF_028743515.2. Taxonomy (GTDB): domain Bacteria; phylum Bacteroidota; class Bacteroidia; order Flavobacteriales; family Flavobacteriaceae; genus Imtechella; species Imtechella halotolerans. The sequence continues at coordinate 2,571,400 of NZ_CP117969.2, forward strand.
GTTCAATTGATAAAAGCTATAAAGAAAGTAATAAAACATCCTCAAAAGCTTATGTAAATCAACTTGTTAAACATTTTGTGTTTAATGAAAGCTATATGGACATAAAGTACTTATTCCATTTTTACCAATGGGTTATTTCCCAAATTTCACTTGATGAGGTTAACAAACAATACAAGAGCTTTATCCGAGATGATAATTGGGTATTAACTTTACAGGGATCCTCTAATGATGAAAAGGTTTTACCAAATGAAGTTGAGTTGGTTAATTGGTTTTCAAATAATTCAAGAGAAGTAAAACAATATAAGGATCAGGTGAGTAGTTTGATGACAATATTAGATGAAAAACCAATGGGCGGAAAATTAATTTCTAAGAGGGCTGATAGTAATTTAGGAACTACAGAATTAACATTGGGAAATGGAATTAAAATTATAATTAAAATAACAGACTTTAAAAATGATGAGATTAGATTTACTTCCTTTAGTCCTGGTGGTACTTCGTTGGCGAATAAGGAAGTTTTAGAATCTGCTAAATTAGCTACAACTCTTATTTCATCATCTGGGGTAGCTGATTTCTCCAGTTCAAATTTGCAAAAGGTATTAACCGGAAAATCACTTTCCTTCCAGCCATATATTTCTACGTATTATGAGGGTTTTAAAGGATATGCCTCACCAAAAGATTTTGAAAGTCTATTACAGTTAATTTATTTGTATACTAAATATCCCAGAAAGGACAGTGTTACATTTAATCGATTAATTGAACAATATGAAATCAATGTTAAAGCCAAGGAGACTAATCCTATTGCCATATTTCAGGATACAATTAACATGGTATTACAGGGAAATAGCAAATGGATTCGTTCTTCTAGTTTAGAGGATATCGCTACAATTAACTTGGATAGTGCATTTCATTTTTATCAAGAACGGTTTGCTGATTTATCTGATATGACCTTTGTGTTTGTTGGAAATATAGATGAGAAAGAAATGATACCCATTCTGGTTACTTATTTAGGTGGACTACCATCATTTGGACGGAAAGAAAATTATAATGATGTTGGGATTTCTCCTCTTAAGGGGCATATTAACAAGACTGTTTATAAGGGAATGGATGAAAAAGCTACAGTTGTGTTAGCGTATCATAATAATTATCATTTCAATCATTCTGATAATTTGTACCTTGAGGCTTTCAAAAGTATCCTTGACACAAGATTAATTGAGCGATTAAGAGAGAATGAAGGAGGAGTTTACAGTCCATCTGTGCAGTTAAGCAGGACGAAAATTCCAGAAAGTTATTTTATGCTTTCAATTAATTTCACTTGCCAACCTCAACGAGCAGATGAACTTATTATGGCTACAAATGAAGAAATTAATCAACTCCTAAACGAGGGGCCTACACCTGAAGAATTAGATACGTTTATTACTCAGAAATTACATCAATTTGAAAAAAATATCAGATCTAATAACTATTGGCTTAATTCTTTAACCGCATTAGAAAGAGATGAATTATACCCAGAGCATGTATTGAAATATGATCAATTTGTTAAAAAGATGAAGCCAGATAGATTGAAGAAAGTCCTTAAAAAACTTTTCAAGAATAGGAGTGAAGCCAGATTGGTTTTATATCCAAATGAATAGTAGAAAAAAATCCCGCTAACAAGCGGGATTTTTTATAGTAATATGTTTTGATTATAGGTATGAATGAGCAGTAACGTCTTTATTCTCTTCATTATTATCATTGAATTTCTTCAATTGAAGAATCCAATAAACTAGTGCAGTTGCACATATAATGATGAAAATCCAGTTTAGCGTATTGGCTGCCCACCAACTCTCCAACTCCAAATTACGAAGCCAATGAAGAGGGGTAAATAGAATATCTTCGAACAAATATTGAATGCCTTCAAAAAAGTTTTTCATAAGAAATCGATTTTATTGGTGTACAACATTCCTGCTTGAGTTGTACCTTGATTGAACGGTACAAATATACCTATAAATTTTTGGATGTTGAAAGTGATTAAAAGGATAAATTGTTTAATTTTTGTACTTCAATTCGACAATATTGTATGATTTCCGATCTGTTTAAAAATACCCGACCTGTCAATTTTCTTATCCTGCTGGTAATGATGATTATCACCATGCTCTTTTACCAGTTTTTCATTTTTCATAGTAAATGGGACTTAGGAAATATACTTCAATCATTAGCGATTATTGTCTTGCTAATTATCAACCTATTTATGGTAAATTTTATCGACAAGAAAAATGACCTTACCGAAAATAATGCCTACGTAATCTTGCTTTTTTCTGTTATGTTGGCTTTTTTTCCATATATCTATGATAGTTTAAATATAATTATTTCACATACTTTCATTCTCCTTGCGCTTAGACGTATTGTAAGCATGCGATCCATGAAAACAATCAAACTTAAAATTTTTGATGCTGTATTTTGGATAAGTGTGGCCTCCTTCTTTTTTAGTTGGAGTTTACTTTTTTTAGTGCTTGTTTTTTTTGCCATTCTCCTTTATGCACCGAGAGATTATAAAAATTGGTTGGTACCATTACTTTCCATTGCAACAGTTTGGATTCTTTATTGTACAGTAGCAATATTACTTAATCAGCCTATACAAGGCATTGCCTCTATAACCCCACAATGGGATTGGGATATTGATCGATTTATGCAATTGCGGTATATGATTCCTATGGGCTTTTTAAGTGTCATTGGAGGATGGGCTCTGCTACTTTATTTTTTAGGAATAGGTGAAAAATCGGGAAAGTACCAGAACGAATTACTTATTGTAATTTCAGCATTTCTCATAGGTGTTGGAATTGCTTTAGGGGCTGAAGAAAACCATGGAGCCGAAACTATGTTTATCATGTTTCCATTAGCCGTTATAATTGCGTGTTTCCTTGAAAAAATTAGAAGAAATTGGATTCGTGAACTAATATTTTGGATATTCCTTTTTTTGCCATTGGTGGCATTAATGCTGTAACTTGCTTCCAAAAGCAAGGTCACCAGCGTCCCCTAGACCAGGGATAATGTATCCCTTTTCGTTTAAATGACTGTCTATGGTAGCAATCCATAAATGGGTGTTTTCAGGAAAATGCTTTGAAACAAATTCAATACCTTCAGGAGCAGCAATGACAGACAAAAGGTGAATTTCTTTTGGATTCCCTAATGATGAAAGTGCCTTTTTTACAGCTACAAAAGACTGTCCTGAAGCTAGCATTGGGTCTGCTAGTAGTAGTATTTTATCTTCTATGGAAGGACCGGCTAGATATTCTACAATAATTTCAAAATCATTTGAGTCATTGGTATGGTGCCTGTAGGCCGAAATAAAAGCATTTTCGGCTTGATCAAGATAATTTTGGATACCCTGATGTAAAGATAATCCAGCCCTAAGGATTGAACAAATGACTATTTTGTCGTGAAGAATTTGAATCTCTTTTTTTCCTAGTGGTGTGACCACATCTCCTAACTTGTATGTAAGAGACTTACTCATTTCATAACACAAGACTTCACCAACTCGTTCTATATTTCGTCTGAATCTCATACTGTCATTTTGAATAGTTACTGAACGTAACTCCAAAATGAAGTTGTTTAACACAGAGTTTTCCAATCCTAAATGATGAATATGCATGACATGAAGCTATAATGTTTCAAAAATAGCGAATTAGAAGTATATTTGTGGAAAATAAAAACTATGTTTAGCGAATTTGCCTTTAAAATTTTTGAAGAAAGTATCCGTAAATATCATATAATCGATGATGTATACCAATCTTTTGTGAATCCATATGAGTCAAACACAATAGAACATCTTTTATATAGAAAAAATTGGATAGATACTGTTCAATGGCATTATGAAGACATAATTCGTGATCCGCAAATTGATCCAGTTGCAGCCCTGGATTTAAAGCGTAAAATAGATGCCTCTAATCAAGATAGAACTGATATGGTTGAATATATTGATAGTTATTTTCTTGATAAATTTAAAGAAGTATCCCCGTTTGACACGGCTACAATTAATTCTGAAAGCCCAGCATGGGCTATCGATCGCTTGTCCATTCTAGCACTTAAGATTTATCATATGCGAGAGGAAGCTGAACGTAAAGATGCCACAGCTGATCATCGTAGAAAGTGTAAGGAAAAATTAGACGTATTATTGGAGCAACGTGTAGATTTATCTACAGCCATTGACCAATTACTGGAGGATATTAAGGAAGGAAGAAAGTATATGAAAGTATACAAACAGATGAAGATGTATAACGATAACGAACTTAATCCAGTTTTAAGAGGGCAGAAGTAAAAACTTAAGCCTTATGTTATTTTGTAGCAATCTTTAACCATTTTAGTATTGAAAACCACCGTTTCACCATCTAATCATGTGTTGGTTATTCGTCTATCGGCTTTGGGAGATGTCGCTATGACTATTCCTGTATTAAAAGCCGTAACAACTCAGTATCCTGATTTACGTATAACTGTGCTCACTAGAGCTTTTTTTAAACCCATGTTCTCCTCTTTATCGCAGTGTAAAGTGTATGAGATTGATGTAAAAAAGAGGCATAAAGGTATTGTAGGATTATTGAAGTTATTTCTAGAGTTAAAACCATTAGAGATTGATAAGGTGGCCGATTTACACAATGTTCTTCGAAGTAAGGTTCTTAAACAGTTTTTTGAATTAAAAGGAACACCGGTAGCTCAATTGGATAAAGGTAGGGCTGAAAAAAGAATATTAACATCAGGTAATCAAAAGCAATTGCATTTTTTGAAACATACCGTTGAGCGGTATGCAGATGTATTTGAGTCTTTGGGATATCCAGTAGACTTAACACTTGCTACGCCTATTGAAAAAAGGGATCTAGGTTTAAAAATCATAAATTTATTGGGTACAAAGGATGTAAAGTGGATTGGGATAGCACCATTTGCTGCACATAATGGAAAAATGTACCCACTGGACTTAATGGAGGAAGTTATTAGTGTTCTTTCAAAAATGGAATACAAAATAATGTTATTTGGAGGTGGAGAAAAAGAGAAAAACACACTTCAAAGAATGGCCGATACTTTTCCAAATACATTTTCCATGGTTGGTGAATTTTCATTTGCTGAGGAGTTAAATTTAATTTCTCACCTCGATATAATGGTATCAATGGATAGTGGAAATGCTCATTTAGCTGCCATATATGGAGTGCCAACAGTAACTATATGGGGTGTAACTCATCCTGCTGCCGGGTTCTCTCCATTTGGGCAGAAAATTGATAATGTATTACTATCTGATAGGGATAAATATCCGCTTATTCCTACTTCCATTTATGGAAACAAAGTTCCACATGGATATGAGCATGTTATGCGGACGATTAGCCCGGGAGTTATTGTAGATAAGGTAAAGGAGATCTTGGGATAACCTCCTTTAAACATCATCGTAATCAATGACAACTTTTGTCGAGGTAGGATGGGATTGACAAGTTAATATTAGTCCCTCGGCTACTTCACCATCAGTAAGAATTTGATTTTTGACCATGGTTACCTCTCCTTCTTTCACTCGTGCAATACAGCTACTACAAATGCCTCCTTGGCACGAGTATGGAGCGTCAATGTTTTGCTTTAATACGGCTTCCAATACCGTTTGACTCTGACTCATAACGAAGGAAACTTCCTCATCATCAACAGTAACTGTAATTTGAGTTTGACCTTCAAAGACTTCGTTACTTGTTACAGGATTAATAGATGAGGTAAAAAGCTCAAAATGAATTTGTTCTTTAGAGATCCCATTTTCTAAAAGAGTTTGACTTACGGTGTTAATCATTTCTTCTGGTCCGCAAAGATAATATTCTTCTATATTTTCATCCTTAAACCTATTCTTTAAAAGAAAGTTGACAGTTGAGCGCTCAATTCTTCCAAATAGAGCACCATCTTCTTCGCTTTTGCTAAAAATATATTGAACCAGTAATCGGTCAGGATAGTTTGTTTTTAATTGTTGGATAGTATCATAAAACATAGTTTCTGTTACCGATTTGTTTCCATATACCAATATAAATTTACTATCCTTATCCTCCTCTAAGATCGTCTGCATGATGCTCATGATTGGAGTAATGCCACTCCCGGCGGCAAAAGCGAGGATAGTTCTGGACCCTGAAGATGGGAGGTATATAAAACGCCCTTCAGGTTCGTGAACTTCAATAGTTTCTCCTTCCCTTAGGTCATTGTTGGCATATTGCGAAAACAAACCATTTTCTAGCTTTTTAATTCCTATGGTTAGTTTTCCACTTTCGGGGGTACTACAAATGGAGTAAGAACGACGAACCTCAGTTCCATTAAAACTTTTCTTAATGGTAAGGTACTGACCAGCTTTAAATTGAAAAGTTTTACGTAAGGCTTCAGGTATATCAAAGGAGACAGTTACCGACTTTGGGGTTATACGTTGTATGCTTTTTACGGTAAGTGTATGGAAATGTGTCATTAGTTTTAAATCATTTTTGGCAAAAATACGCAAGACAATATTTTTATTGTAACAAATTGAGGCTATTTTATACCTATTGATGAGAATTTAACCAATCAATATGTTTAGAAGTTTCATTTCGTTAGAGTGGAAGAATTATTTTAGATCTCCCGCATTTTCTAAAAAGTTAGTCTTAAAAATACTGCTAATCTTTTTTGCACTAATTTTTATAGTTGAATTTCTGGCATTGGGCGCAGCTGTCTTTTATATTCTTAAAAAAGCTTTTCCGGATCAGGACCCATTTATTACTGTAAATAATATGTTGATTTATTGGTTTTTATTTGATTTGGTCTTCCGGTTTTTCATGCAAAAACTGCCCGTAATGAATATCAAACCTTTTATGGTACTTCCAGTTCCCAAAAAAAAGGTAATTCATTATTTGATGAGTAAATCTTTATTGTCATTTTTCAACATACTTCCCCTATTTTTCTTTGTGCCTTTCACTATTGTCCTTCTATTTGAAGGCTATACTGTTGGATCAGTATTAGGTTGGTTTTTGGCCATGTTGTCAATTACGGTTAGTATTAATTTTATTAATTTTCTGATCAATAAACATCAGCCATATTTTGTTATTCTGGTTATACTACTAGGAATACTTGGAGGGCTCCAATATTTTGAGTTTTATCCTGTAACTAAAATAGTTGGTACGTTTTTTTATGCATTTTATAATTCAGCATTTTCTATTGTAATTCCAATATTGATTTCAGGGATACTTTACAGGTTGAATTACAACTATTTACATAATAATTTTTATATAGATGGCGTAATTTCTCAAAAGGTAACTGTTGCAAATTCAAATGAGATGGCTTGGTTAAATCGTTTTGGGAATGTCGCTCCTTTTCTTAAGAATGATTTGAAAATGATAAGTAGAAATGCAAGACCTAAACAGGTGGTGTTGATTTCCATATTGTTTTTATTCTATGGGTTAATATTCTTTACTCAGGACATTTATATGAATATGCCTGCGATTTTAGCGTTCGCCTCTATTTTTGTAACAGGAGGGTTCTTAATGACCTTTGGACAACATGTTCCTTCATGGGATAGCGAGTATTATAAGCTTATGATGAGCCAAAATATAAAGTATAAATTGTATTTGGAGAGTAAATGGATGATGTTGGTTGTAGGCACATTGTTGTCTTTTTTGCTAAGTATTCCTTATCTGTATTTTGGGGTTAAAATTTTTGGGATGATTGCTGCTGGAGCCATGTTTAATATAGGTGTTAACAGTATTTTGGTTTTATGGGGTGGTGCACTAAATAGAACACCGATTAAACTAAATGAAAAGGCTAAAGGGTTTGGAAATACACAGGCCTTTTCTGCATCTTCACTTCTCATTTCATTTCCTAAAATCATTTTACCTATGATTTTATTTTATATTCCTTATAGAATTTTCGATAGTTGGAATGCTGGGCTTGTAGCCATAGGTCTTACTGGATTGCTATGCTTTCTTTTTAAAGGGTATTTTTTAAATAGGATTGAACGAATATATCAGAAAGGAAAATATAAAACTGTTGCGGCTTATGCCGATAAAAAATAAACATAACCATGATAATTGTAGAACAACTTTCGAAAAATTATAACGGTACAGCCGTTTTAAATATAGCTGAATTGGAAATCCCTAAAGGACAAAGTTTTGGTTTGGTGGGGAATAATGGAGCTGGTAAGACTACTTTTTTTAGTTTGTTATTAGACTTGATTCAGCCCACAACTGGTAGGGTTGTTAATAATGATGTAGTAGTAAATGAGAATGAGAACTGGAAACCTTTTACTGCTGCATTTATTGATGAAAGCTTCCTTATAGGCTATCTTACTGCGGAAGAGTATTTTTATTTTGTTGGTGAATTACGAGGTCAGAACAAGGCTGATGTTGATGCATTATTGGGCGAATTCGAAGATTTTTTTCATGGAGAAATTCTGAATCAAAAGAAGTACTTAAGAGATATGAGTAAGGGAAATCAAAAGAAAGTTGGTATAGTTGCTACCTTTATCGGGAATCCTGAGGTAATTATACTTGATGAGCCTTTTGCTAATCTTGATCCTACAACACAAATCCGTTTAAAAAGAATTATAAAGGATCTCGCAGAAAACAGGAACACTACAATTCTTGTATCTAGCCATGATTTATTGCATGTAACCGAAGTATCAGAGCGAATAGTTGTGTTACACAAAGGAGAGGTTATAAAAGATATTCAAACATCCCAAGAAACACTCAAAGAGTTGGAGGCATTTTTTGCGTTATAATATATGATGTTCCCTTAAAACATCATTGTTTTTTCATTTCTTTTAAAAAAGGCTTTTCGAAGCCTTTTTTTATTTAAACCAAAAAGAAATGTATTTTTACATAATAGTTTATACTAAAAACGTGGTTTTGAAGTTATAACCAACACAGCCAATCAGCCTTGAAAAAACAGTTTTATATAGTGTCTTACCTAATGGTAATAATGGGAGGAATCTATAGTTGTTCTCCTAAAAAAGATGCATTTATTAACCGTAATTATCAAGCGGTAGTTACTGAATACAATGTTCTTTTTAATGGATATAACTCCTTAAATGAGGGTGTAGAGGCACTAGATAATGAATATCAGGACAATTACTGGGAGATTTTACCTATTGAACGACTTCAATTGTCTGAAGCCATAATCTTGCCAGGCCAAGAGAGTAATGCTTACTTTCAAAAGGCAGAAGAAAAGGCTGTTAAGGCCATTCAGAAACACTCAATGATGTTTAGGAATAGGGAAAAAAACCCTCAAATCGATGAGGCCTATTTATTATTGGGAATGGCAAGGTATTATGACCAGAGGTTCATTCCGGCTCAGGAGGCCTTTAATTACATCTTGTATAAATATCCTAATAGTGATAAAATTAACCAAGCTAGAGTATGGCGCGAAAAGGTAAACCTTCGATTAGAAAATGAAGAGTTGGCCATTAATAATTTAAAACGTCTTATAAAATTAGAGCGTCTTCAAGACCAAGAATACGCTGATGCTAAAGCAACATTAGCTCAAGCATATATAAATCTTCAACATAAGGATAGTGCTGTTCAGGAACTTAAAATTGCCGCAACCTATACAAAGAAAAATGACGAAAAGGGGCGATATAATTACATTATTGGACAATTGTATTTGCAACTTGGGATAGAAGATACGGCTATTATGGCATTTGATAAAGTCATTGATCTTAATAGGAAATCACCGCGTATTTATATGATCAATGCCCATATACAGAAAGCAAAACTATTTGATATGAGGCAAGGAGATAAAAATGTTCTCCTAAAGACTCTAACGGAACTAGAAGAAAATAGGGAGAATCGCCCTTATTTGGATATTATTTTTAGACAGATTGGGGAGTTTTATGTGGAAAATGATTCTTTAGAAATGGCTGAATCTTATTTTAATAAATCCTTAAGAACCAATTCTTCAAATAAGCATTTGGTGGCACTGAATTATGAAGCTATAGGGGAGATGAAGTTTGATGAAAAGGCTTATAAATTGGCTGGCTCCTATTATGATAGTACGCTTACAAATCTTGATTCAAATACTAAAAAGTTTCTTTCACTGAAAAGGAAAAAGGATAATTTGGATCAAGTGATTTCATATGAAACCTTAGTTCAAACTAATGATAGTATCTTAAAATTAGTTTCTTTAGGTGAAGACGGGCGTGAATTGTATTTTGAGGAGGTCATTAGTAAACTAATAGCTAAAGAGGAGGAGGAGAAAAAGCAAAAACAAGAGGAGGAGGCGAACAAAAGGCGAGCGACTCAACCTGATCCGTTTTTTAGAAATCCAAATGCAGCAACCGATCTGAGTCAGCAAGGTGAAAGTTTTTATTTTTACAATGATGTTACAATAGCCTATGGTAAGAATGAATTCAGAAGATTGTGGGGGGAACGTGAATTGACAGATAACTGGAGGTATTCTAAAACAACAGTAGTACCCATTTCTGACGTAGTTGATTTAGAAACAAAGGTCGACTCTCACGAGGTACCGAAAGAACAATTGTATTCGGTATCCTATTATGAAGATCAAATTCCTGTTAGACAAGGTGCTATTGATACCCTTGTTATGGATCGAAATTATGCATTGTATCAGTTAGGGTTGTTGTATAGGGATAAGTTTGCTGAGTATCCATTGGCAATTGAGCGCTTGGAAACATTGTTAGTCATGCAGCCCGAAGAGAAGTTGAAACTTCCTGCGGAATATAACCTTTACAAGCTCTATACTCTTTTAGGGAATGAAAAGGCTGCTGTCTACAAAAATAATATTGTAACTAAGTATCCTGAATCAAGATATGCACAATTATTACTTAACCCAAATGCCATTTTTGAAAATACGGAGAATAATCCTGAACAGGTTTATGCATCAATTTTTAAAGAGTTCCAAGATCAGGAATATGAATCTGTAATTGCTCGGTGTGATCAAGCTGTTAAAGATTACCATGGAGAGGAAATTGTACCAAGATTTGAGCTTTTAAAAGCGAGTGCATTAGGAAGACTAAATGGTTTAAGAGTATTCAGTGAAGCGTTGAACTATATAGCTCTAAATTATCCAAACACAGAAGAGGGTAAACAAGCTCAGGAAACAATTGATGATGTGTTGCCAAGATTAGAGATGGAAACTTTTGATGAATCAGGTAAAGGGGATTGGAAAATTGTTTTTAGATTTAACAGAGGAGATGATGAAAATATAAAATTGTTAGAAGATAGGTTGACATCAATTCTTAAAGAAATAAGTTATTCGCACATAACCTTCTCTGAAGATGTATATTCTTCTCAAGAAATTTTTGTAGTATTACATGGTTTTCAATTGAAAGAGAATGCGTTAACCGTGCAGAAAATTTTAAATGAACATAAAAAGTATAGGGTGAATCAAACTAGTTTTGTAATTTCGTCACCCAACTATCAAATTATTCAAACTCATAAAAATTTGGATGTTTATCCATTAAATTAAGTACCCCGAATCATGTTTAAAGAAGCAAAAAAAAGCCCACAAGAAAACACAGGAATTAGCAACAGAATCCTTGGAACCACTTTAATTAAGGGAGATGTGACCTCAGAATCTGATTTCAGAGTTGATGGAAGATTGGAAGGAACAGTAAAAACTACTGGAAAAGTGGTAATAGGTAAATCGGGCTCAATTATAGGTAAAATAGAATGTGCTAGCGCCGATATTGAAGGCTCTTTTAACGGGATCCTTTTAGCTAAAGAACTGCTTTCATTAAAGAGTTCAGCCGTAATTGAAGGAGAGGTTACCGCTACTAAACTTTCGATTGAGCCAGGAGCAGTTTTCAATGCAACTTGCCAAATGAAAAATGGTCATAAAATAATGACGGGTGAAACTTCCGCAGAAAAAAAATAAACCAAACAAATTTCTAGCTCTATCCGGTGCGGCTCTGCAAATGGGAGCCATCATTTATTTAGGAAACCTTTTGGGTGTGTATTTGGATTCAAAGTTTCCTAATTCAGATGAGCTATACACAAAATTTGTAACTCTAGGGGCTGTTATTCTAGCCATCCTTAGTATTATAAGTCAAGTAACGTCCTTATCCAAGCGCGAATGAATTCTTCCTATTTAGTTAAAACAGTAATGCGAAACCTGTTTATTCTAGCATTAGCATATGTTCTTTTTTTTAATCTACATGAGTATTTATTAGAACAGCGAAATACCGTTTTGTCCTTTTCATTGTTTAAGATTTATACATTTCATTTTGTTGCTAGTGCCGTAGTTTATTTTTTAATTGAATTATTGGCTACAATTGTACCTTCTCAAGCAGGCTTTGCTTACCTAGGGACTATCTTCATTAAGGTTGGGATCTTTGTTTTACTCTTTCAGGATTTGATGTTTTCAGAAGTAGAGTTTATTATGGCAGAGAAGTTGGCATTGGTAATTCCTATGTTTCTTTTTTTATTTATTGAGGTATTCTTTATTTCAAGGTTGTTGAATACCAAATAGTTTACTGTTGTTTGTTCTTACAAATGACCTATAACAAGGAATAACAAAAAACAATACTAAAAAGGGTTTGTATTTTTAATTAATTATGTAGCTTTGCACCGAAATTTAGGGAGCATACATTTTATATTGATATCAGGTTATGATGATAGCACAAAAATCTATCAAATTTTTAGCAACTTTGGCCATTATGTTGGTTTCAGTTGTAGCATTAGCAGCAGATACCAAATCGCAAGGAGGAAATCCAATTGACACAGATGAGGAAATTCTTGATTATATCCTGCATCACATTCAAGATTCGCATGACTTTATATTCTTTACTGATGGGGAAACTGGTAAGCACTACGGGTTTTCACTTCCGGTAATTTTAGTAGATAATGGACTGCAAGTGTTTATGTCCTCTAAGTTTCATTATGGTGAAACAATTGCTGAAAGTAATGGTAATTATTACAAACTATACCACGGGAAAATTTATAAGACCGATGCTGAAGGTACACTTACTAAAGATGAGCACGGTCATCCAACTAATATAAGACCTCTTGACCTTTCTATAACTAAAAGTGTTGTAGGAATGCTATTTGTTGGGCTGTTAATGATTTGGGGATTCACTTCTTTGGCTAAAGGATACAAAAAAGGGCCGATACCAACTGGGTTTGCTCGTGTACTTGAGCCTTTAGTTATATATGTTAGAGAAGATATTGCAAAACCTAATATTGGTGAGAAGAAGTATCGTAAGTATATGGGATTCTTGCTTACGGTGTTTTTCTTTATATGGATTTCGAATTTGGTAGGTCTTACCCCTCTAGGCTTTAATGTTACTGGCCAGATTGCAGTTACATTTTGTTTGGCACTATTTACATTTTTGATTACGACATTTAGTGGAAATAAGGATTATTGGGGGCATATTTTTTGGATGCCAGGTGTTCCTGTTATCATGAAGATTATTCTAATTCCTATTGAGGTGTTGGGTATGTTCACAAAACCCTTTTCTTTAATGATTCGTTTGTTTGCAAATATTTCTGCTGGGCACATAGTTGTGATGAGTTTGGTGGCAATCACCATAACTTTGAAAACATTACTTACACCTGTGGGTTCAACTGGTCTTTCCCTGGTGTTGACACTATTCATTATGCTTATTGAGTTATTAGTTGCATTTTTACAAGCATTTATTTTTACCATGTTATCAGCTTTGTTTATAGGGATGGCTGTTGAAGAGCATCATCATGATGAGCACCACAGTAAAGATGGCTTAGGTGATCATGACAATGCAATTATTTAAATTAGAAAAAGAATTTGTTTAATTATATAAATCAATTATTATGACAATTCCAAATTTAGTAGGTGCCGGTTTAATCGTAATCGGAGCTGGTTTTGGACTAGGTAAAATCGGTGGATCTGCAATGGAAGGTATTGCACGTCAACCTGAAGCTGCCGGTAAAATTCAAACTGCTATGATTATCATTGGAGCGTTATTGGAAGGTTTAGCCTTCGGTGCTTTGTTCCTAGGAAAGTAATCTTAAAAAGTAAGCCTATTTCTGTAACGGTTGGTTACAGGAATAGGTTTTCAATTGTAAATTAGAAGGTTCTCTTAATTAAATATATAACATGGATAAGTTATTAAACGATTTTTCTCCCGGGTTGTTCATTATGCAAGCAGTTGTATTATTAATACTTATTGTATTAATGGCTAAGTTTGCTTGGAAACCTATTTTGAATGCTTTACAAGCCAGAGAAGATGGTATTCAAGATGCGCTAGATGCAGCCGAGAATGCTAAAAAAGAAATGGCTAATTTAAAAGCTGATAATGAGAAATTAGCTGCAGAGGCTCGTGCAGAAAGGGATGCTATGCTTAAAGAAGCACGTGAAATAAAAGAGAAGATGATTGCAGATGCTAAAGCTGAAGCTGAAGTTCAGGGTTCGAAAATGATTGAGCAAGCTAAGGCTGCAATTGAAAGTGAGAAGAAAGCTGCTGTTGCCGAACTTAAAAATCAAGTAGCTGGTCTATCTATCCAAATTGCTGAAAAGGTTATGAAATCTGAACTTTCTGATAAAGAAAAACAAGCTGCATTGGTAGATAGTATGTTGAAAGATGTTACGCTAAACTAATTAATATAGTAGTATGACCGGAACTAGAGCAGCCATACGATATGCTAAAGCCATATTAGAACTTGCCCATGAGCAACAGACTACAGAAGCTGTGTTTTCAGATATGGTAGGAATTAATGCTACTATAGCTGGTAGTCAGGAACTTCAATCATTACTGAATAATCCAGTGGTGAAAGATGAGTTGAAAAAGGCTAGTTTATTGGAAATTTTCAATACTGTTACCCCAATTACCAAAAACCTTTTCGAATTGTTGTTGCTTAATAAACGATTACCTTTGATACAAGCTATTGCGCAACAATATGAGGTATTGTTTAATGAGCTTAAAGGAAATAAAATAGCCGTAGTTACTACAGCTGTACCGCTTACAGAAGCTATGAAGGCTAAAGTAATGGGTAAAATTAAAGAATTAACCACTGCTAATGTTACTATTGAAAACAAAGTAGATGAAAGCATTATTGGCGGTTTTATACTTAGATTGGGTGATATGCAGTTTAATGCTAGTGTATCTCACAAATTAGGTCAGTTAAAAAGAGAGTTTTCGAACAATTTATACGTTTCACAAATTTAAAAAAGAGCCTGCCAAAACTATGGCAGTTAATCTAAATACTAAATAAGATGGCAGAAGTTAAAGCCGCTGAAGTATCAGCAATCTTAAAAAAACAACTATCCAACTTTGACGCTACGGCTTCATTGGAAGAAGTAGGAACTGTATTGCAGGTTGGTGACGGTATCGCTCGTGTATACGGGTTGTCTAATGCACAATATGGTGAGTTGGTAGCCTTCGATAATGGTTTGGAAGGAATGGTTTTAAACCTTGAAGAGGACAACGTAGGTGTGGTATTGCTAGGGCCTTCAAAAGATATTAAAGAAGGTGCTACTGTTAAACGTACTCAACGTATTGCTTCTATTAAAGTTGGTGAAGAAATGGTTGGACGTGTAGTTGATACCCTTGGAAATCCAATAGATGGAAAAGGACCAATCGGAGGGACTTTATACGAAATGCCATTAGAGCGTAAAGCTCCAGGAGTTATTTTCCGTCAACCAGTTAATGAACCACTTCAAACAGGAGTAAAAGCGATTGATGCAATGATTCCTGTAGGTCGAGGACAACGTGAATTGGTTATTGGTGATCGTCAGACAGGAAAAACAACTGTTTGTATTGATACTATCATAAATCAGAAGGAGTTTTTTGATGCTGGACAGCCGGTGTTTTGTATATATGTTGCAGTAGGTCAAAAGGCTTCTACTGTTGCATCTATTGCTAAAACATTGGAAGATAAGGGTGCAATGGCTTACACAGTTATTGTAGCCGCAAATGCCTCTGATCCTGCTCCAATGCAAGTATATGCTCCATTTGCAGGTGCTGCTATTGGAGAATATTTTCGTGATACAGGACGTCCTGCATTAATCGTTTATGATGACCTTTCAAAGCAGGCCGTTGCTTATCGTGAGGTGTCTTTGTTGTTAAGAAGACCACCAGGGCGTGAGGCCTATCCTGGAGATGTTTTCTATTTGCACTCTCGTTTGTTAGAACGTGCTGCTAAAGTAATTGCTGATGATGATATTGCGAAAGGAATGAATGATCTTCCAGAATCTTTAAAATCTGTAGTGAAAGGTGGTGGATCGTTAACTGCTTTGCCAATTATTGAAACACAAGCTGGTGACGTTTCTGCATATATTCCTACCAACGTAATTTCGATCACGGATGGTCAGATTTTCTTAGAGTCAGATTTGTTTAACTCTGGTGTTCGTCCTGCAATTAACGTTGGTATTTCAGTATCTCGTGTTGGAGGAAGTGCACAAATCAAATCTATGAAAAAGGTAGCTGGTACACTTAAACTTGACCAGGCTCAATTCCGTGAACTAGAAGCATTTGCTAAGTTTGGATCAGATTTGGATGCTGCGACATTAAATGTAATCGAAAAAGGAAAGCGTAACGTTGAAATTTTGAAGCAAGCTCAAAATGACCCTTATACTGTAGAAGATCAGGTGGCTATTATTTATGCTGGTTCTAAGAACCTGTTGCGTAATGTTCCTGTTGAAAAGGTTAAGGAATTTGAAAGAGATTTTCTTGAATTGCTTAACGCAAAACATCGCAATATTTTGGATCTTTTAAAAGCCGGTCAGCTTACAGATGAAGTAACGGATGCGTTGACTCAGGTGTCTAAAGAGGTAGCCTCTAAGTACTAAGAATACTTTTCTTTCATAGAAATAGGAATCTAAAATTATAAAACAATGCTTCAGTAATATGAACTATTATTCTTTCATATTTTCTGAAGAAGATTTAGGAAACGCTGAATATGGCAAACTTAAAAGAAATACGCAATAGAATATCCTCGGTAAGCTCAACAATGCAGATTACCAGTGCGATGAAAATGGTTTCTGCAGCTAAGTTAAAAAAGGCTCAAGATGCTATTACTGCCATGCGCCCTTATGCGGATAAACTTACTGAATTATTGCAAAGTTTAAGTGCTACCTTGGAAGGTAATACGGGGAGTGTATATGCGACTGAACGTGAGGTTAATAACGTGTTGGTTGTAGCTATAACTTCCAATCGTGGTTTGTGTGGGGCCTTTAATTCAAATGTTATTAAGCAGGCTTCGAATTTAGGAACTTCTACGTATTCAGGCAAAAATGTACATTATCTTACTATTGGTAAGAAGGGTAATGATGTGTTAAAGAAGAGTTTTACGGTCACTGCAAATAACAATGAGGTATATGATGACCTTACGTTTGATAAAGTTGCGGTGATAGCCAATCAATTGATGGAGTTGTATGCTAATGGAACTTACGATAAAATCGTTCTTGTGTACAATCATTTTAAGAATGCAGCCACTCAACTTGTATTTACCGAACAATTTTTGCCTATTAAGAAAGTTGAATCATCTGATTCTAATGTAAGCTTGGATTATATATTTGAGCCTTCAAAGGCTGAGATTGTTGAGACTCTTATACCAAAATCACTTAAAACTCAATTGTATAAAGCAATTCGTGATTCATTTGCCTCTGAGCATGGTGCTCGTATGACAGCTATGCATAAAGCAACTGATAATGCTACGGAGCTAAGAAATCAATTGAAATTAACTTATAATAAAGCACGTCAAGCTGCAATTACTAATGAGATCCTTGAAATCGTTGGTGGAGCTGAAGCATTGAATGGGTAGTATACACAATTCTATATAAAACTAAAAGCCTGGCAATTTTGCTAGGCTTTTTTTATTTCAAAT
This sequence comes from Imtechella halotolerans, assembly GCF_028743515.2. Lineage (GTDB taxonomy): Bacteria > Bacteroidota > Bacteroidia > Flavobacteriales > Flavobacteriaceae > Imtechella > Imtechella halotolerans. Next base: position 2,589,162 of record NZ_CP117969.2, read on the forward strand.
ACTGCTCCCTTTATTTAGTGTTGATTTAATCTGAAGTCTGGATAAGCTTCCATTCCTCCATGTTCATGTATGTCCAAACCTTCAATTTCTTCTCTTTTAGAAACTCGAATTCCCATGGTTTTCTTAAGAAGGTATAGGATAATATAGGCTGTTGAACAACAAAATGCTCCAATAATTAAGAGACCTGCCAATTGAATTGAAAATTGATTCCAGCTAGCTAATTTTCCAAATATTCCCACTGATAATGTTCCAAATATTCCACAAATTAGATGCACTGCCACTGCACCTACTGGATCATCTAATTTTAGAATCCGGTCTACAAAAGCAATTCCAATAACTACTAACAATCCAGCTACTATTCCAATAAGGACTGCCTCTGAAGGTGACATAAGATTTGCACCTGCAGTAATAGCTACCAATCCTCCTAGAATACCGTTTAAAAACATGGTTAGGTCATGGTTATCATATAATATGCACGAGAATATAAATGCCCCAATTCCTCCTGATGCGGCAGCTATTGAGGTGGTAACTAATACTAAGGATGTGGCTCCTGGATCAGCCGAAAGTACAGAACCTCCATTAAATCCAAACCAGCCCAGCCATAAAATCAATACTCCGGCGGTTGCTGTGGGTAGATTGTGTCCAGGGATAGCTCTTGGCTTTCCCTTTTCATCGAACTTTCCTAGACGTGCTCCTAGAAGTGAAATAGCTACAAGTGCTGCCCATCCTCCAACGCTATGAACTAATGTTGAGCCAGCAAAGTCATAAAATCCCCAATTGTTTAAAAAGCCTCCACCCCATTTCCAGGATCCTGTAATAGGGTATATTAATCCTACATATATGATAGTGAAAATCATGAAACTACTTAGTTTTATCCGCTCTGCAACTGCCCCAGATACTATTGTTGCAGCAGTTGCAGCAAACATTCCTTGAAAGAGAAAATCTGTCCAATAAGTATATCCCTTATTGTATGAAAGATCTAAAGAGTTGTTAATCAGTGGTTCGTGCAAGCCAATACCTGCGCTTCCTAATACACCGTTAAATGCTCCTGGATACATGAGGTTGAAGCCTACCAAAGAATATAACAGAAGGCCAATACAAATTATAAATAGGTTTTTAAACAGGATATTTATGGTGTTTTTTTGTCGAGTTAGACCAATCTCTAAAAATGAAAATCCTAAATGCATGAAAAAGACTAAACCTGTGCAAATCATCATCCATACATTGTTAATCGTTAATGTTGTAGTGTCCATATTATGTATTTAATTTTAATGACATAGATTATAGTAAAGATTCCTTTCCAGTTTCTTTTGTTCTTATTCGAAAGGCATTTTCAATGTTAGAAACAAATATTTTCCCATCACCAACTTCCCCAGTATAGGCTGCATTTAAAATTGCTGTTATAGTAGTTGAAACCTCCTTTTGGTTGACAACTATAGAAATATAGCTGCGTTGAATGTCGCAAGTGCTATAAGTTATTCCTCGATAAACATGACCTTGTTTTTCGTTTCCTATTCCAGTAACATCCCAGTAGCTAAAAAAATTAATTCCAATGAGGTGAAGTTGATCTTTAACATCCTCAAATTTTGACTTTCTAATAATGGCTTCTATTTTTTTCATAGTATTTTTTATATAAATGTATTGTTTTATGGTATATAGGGGCATAATTAGAGGTCTTTGATTGATATTTTTATTATTTATTTAATTTTACCCCTAATTATTTTAGGGGTATACATTTATATGATAATAATATTAATTATTTGTATTTATTACTTTCCACATTTTTTTGTGATTTGCCAAGACCATATGGGGTCGCTTAATATTCCTAATATTGCTTTTGGGTATTAATTTTTAAACTATTATATTTAAACTAAATACAATAAAGATGAAACCTTTGATCATATTATCCATGGTACTGTTAGGCCTATTAGGCTTTTCTAGATGTAATAGTCAAAGGTTACTACTTGATATGCCTCCGTTTGAAGTGGGTGAAGTAAAATATTCTTCAGGGGTCTCAGGCATTGAATCAGAAGATACTGGAGACTATTTATTTGTCCAAGTTGTCTTGAAAGAGGGGATTTTGCTTGACAGTGTTTATTTTAGAGGGAAAAAGTCTAAAATGGAGTATTTCTCAAATCAAGATAAATGGAGTTTATATAGGGCTAAATTTTATAAAACCCCATTTCATGAAAAAGAGATCGTTATGCATGCTGACCCTGCAAAAGAGGCTAGAAATACCTTGTTAGATGGGGTTTCAGATGTGCCGTTTGATTTAAGACCAAATGAAGCCATTGTCTCCTTTGTGAAAAACACCAAGTTATTCTATTTCAAAATCGAAAACATTACTGAGTCATCTTTAGAAGAGCAACGATAGTAAAACAAAATTCACTTAAGTAGTTGTTTGCAGCTGTAGAAATGAATACTTTAGTGCTTTCTAATTCAGCTATCCTTGGGGGCACTACAGAAACTTTTTAAACACACGTTTATTTATGGGTTGGCAACAGTATTGCCTAGAGTATTAGGGCTTATACTCACCCCGCTTTATATACACGAATTACCCAAATCAGACTATGGGATTTATTCAAGTTTAATAGTATATCTTATTTTGGGTAATGTGTTATTATCCTATGGAATGGAGACTGCTTTTTTTCGCTTTATAAATAAGAGTGAACGTAAAGCAGAAGTTCAGGCTACTGCGCTTACCTCCATCTTTATATCCTCTCTAGCTTTTTTATTTTTAGGGTTTCTTTTGAAAGAATTTATTTCAGATTGGCTTAATTACAAGGTAGATTTTATTCTTTACGCCCTTTTGATTTTGTTTTTTGACGCTTTAGTTGTTATTCCATTCGCATGGTATCGTAATCAACAAATGCCAATTAAGTACTCCGCAATCAAGATTTTTAATGTAGTGATTAATTTACTTTTGAATGTCTTTTTCTTTTTAGTACTGCCTCAAATCGTTGTTGAAGATGCTCAAAGTATATTTGAGTATGCTTTGTTTGATAATAAGGTTCATTACATTTTTATTGCCAATTTGATGGCAAGTGTCGTCACCTTTATTGTGGTATTACCGCTGTACTTTCGTATAGGTTTTGGTTTTGATAGGGTATTGTGGAAGAAAATGTTTTTATATGCTTTTCCTGTTTTAGTTGCGGGAATTGCTTTTTCTATTAATGAAGGCTTTGATAGGATAATTCTACGTAGCCTTCTTCCGGCCGAAACTGCTGATGCGTCAGTAGGTGTTTATGCAGCATGTTATAAACTTGGAGTGTTTATGACATTATTTATAACCGCTTTTAAACTTGGAGTAGAACCTTTTTTCTTTAGTCATGCTAATAAGAAAAACGCAAAAGACACTTACGCCAATATTACCCTCTATTTTACTATTTTCGGTTCGTTTATTTTGCTTTTTGTAGTGGTTTATACTGATATCTTAAAGTTAATGTTATTACCGGAGAAGGAATATTGGGAGGCACTTTGGGTAGTCCCTTTTATACTTTTAGCTAATTTATGTTTAGGGATTTATCATAATTTATCAGTGTGGTATAAAATAACAGATAAAACTAGTTTTGGAGCTTATATTTCGGTTGTGGGAGCTGCAGTAACGCTTGTACTTAATTTTGTTTTAATACCGCATATGAGCTACAAAGGGTCAGCAATTGCAACCCTTGCTGCATATAGTTCTATGATGATTGCATCCTTTTATTTTGGTCAAAAATATTATCCAGTCCCTTATAATTTGAGAAAAATTGGCACCTATCTTTTAACTTCAATACTCTTTTCCGGATTGGCATTTTATGTCTTTGATCGCAATCTTTTTATAGGTTCTACCTTTGTTTTGCTATTTTTACTGCTCATTGTTGCATTTGAGAAAAAAGAACTTAAAAAAATACTTTTAAAAAAATGATTATAAAAATAATTAACCAATCGGAGCATATTTTACCAACCTATGAAACTATTGCTTCTGCTGGAATGGATATTCGGGCCAATATTCCAGAACCTATAACGTTACAACCATTAGAGAGAGCTATTGTAAAGACTGGATTGTTTATAGAATTACCTATCGGATATGAAGCCCAAGTACGTCCTCGAAGCGGCTTGGCAGCTAAATACGGTATTACAGTGCTGAATGCCCCCGGAACAGTTGATGCTGATTATCGGGGTGAAATTGGTGTTATTTTGGTGAATTTAAGCAATCAGTCGTTCACTGTTGAAAACGGGGAGCGTATTGCTCAATTAGTTATAGCAAAACATGAAAGGGCTCAGTGGGAAGAAGTGCAGGAGTTGTCAGAAACAACTCGTGGAACTGGTGGTTTTGGAAGCACAGGGTTAAAATAGTTTTTTGGAATGTCTTTTGATAGGAAAGAATTAAAAATTATATTACATGAAATACCTTTTTTCTTGGGGGATGTTTATTCTGTTAGGGTGGGTGATTACCCCATACCAAGCGTGTGCCCAAGAAGAAGAAAGTGCGGAGATATCCCTAGAGTTGTATTCTGATGAATTTCAGGAGTATTTTTTTGAAGCCTTAAAACAAAAAGGTATTGAAAACTACGACAAGGCAATTAACTTATTGATTAAGTGTAAAAAGTTACAGCCGTTGGAAACTGCAGTAGATTATGAATTAGGGATAAATTATTTTGCTTTAAAAAAATTTGATGAAGCAGCAGTTTACTTGTTTAAAGCTGTAGAATACAATCCTGATAATTATTGGTATTTAGATCAGCTTTTTAAAACATATGAGACCATTGAAGGTACTTCTAAGGCCATGGAAATGGTTGAAAACCTTGCCAAAAAAAGTGATATCCATAAGGAGCAATTATTAAATCTATATTTAAACAGGGGATTTGCCAAAGAGGCACTTCTTTTGTTAAACACTTTGGGGGATATGAATGGAAAATCTTCTAAGAGGGTACAACAAAGAGCTCGGATAGAATATCAATTAAGCAAATTAAATAAGTCTGATTCAAATACAATTCCTGCTTCAATTGAAAAATCGGCCGCGGAAGGTGTAAATGTGGTTTCTAACTATGTAAAATCCATAGAGGAGGAGTTGTCTAGAAAATCCTATATTACGATGCTAAAGCTAGTTCAAGAGGCATTAGAATTATATCCCGCTGAGGCACGATTTTATGTTTCTCAAGGGATGGCGTATAATGGATTGAATAAGCCAAAACAAGCCTTGGAATCACTTGCTGTTGCGTTAGATTATTTAGTGGATGATTTGGTACTGGAACGTATTATATATGAACAAATGTCGTCTGCATATACAACTTTAGGTGATACACAGAAGGCAACATTTTATACACAGAAAGCTAAAAAACTGTCACAGTAATGCTCAAAAAAATAAAATATTTTTCATTAATGCTACTTTTTGTAGCCATAGGTTGTAAAACAAGTAGGTTCACAGTAAAAGGTGAAGTAGATTCTTCCTTGTCCACGCGCAATGTTATAAAAAGTCATTACACTAACGAGCTTAATTTTAAGACTCTTACTGGTAGAATGCAGGTAGATTTTAATGATGGAAATTCTGAGCAGGGTGCTACACTTACTATGCGTATGGAAAAGGACAAAGCAATATGGCTTAGTGCAACCTTGGGTATGGTTAAGGTTTATATTACTCCGGAACATGTAAGTTTTTATAATAAAATGGACAAAACTTATTTTGATGGTGATTTTTCATATTTGAGCCATCTTTTGGGGCTGGAATTGAATTTCGAAAAGGTACAAAACCTTCTTTTAGGACAGGCAGTTTTTAATTTAAATAAGGAATCATGTGTTTTAGAATCTAATTCTGAAGCATATGAGCTTAAAGCCCAAAACCAGGCAAGTGTATTAAGTAAAATATTTCTTGTGGATCCTGGACATTTCAAATTACGTTCACAACAGTTTATTAAAGATTCTGAAGATAAGTCATTGCTTGTTTGGTATCGTTCTTATCAAGAGGTAGGTAATAAAATAGTTCCTGAGGCATTTCGAATTTTAGCTCAAGAAAACGATAAACAATTGATTATTGACATTCAATATAAGAACATACAACTTAATGATAAGGTTAATTTTCCTTACAGTATTCCAAATGGGTATAAAGAAATAGAATGGTAGCTATGAACTGGACTGGAAGAACATATTTTTTAACTTGCTTGTTGCTATTTATTGCAATGTTCTCTGGTAGTGGGCAAAGTAAAGAACAGCAAAACCTAGAAGCTAGAAAGACTCAACTTCTTAATGAGATTAAGCAAATAAATAGTTTATTAAATCAACAGGCCAAAAAGAGAACTTCTATTCTTTCACAGGTTGAAGATTTAAATCAAAAAATACGAATGCAACAAGAGTTGATAAGAGTTACAAATCAACAAGCTAACTTGTTAAATAGGCAGATTAATGGCAATATGCGTAAAATTGAATCTTTGAGAAATGACCTAGTTAAGCTTAAAGAAGATTATGCGAAAATGATAGTTCGTTCCTATAAAAGTAAATCTCAGCAAAGTAGATTAATGTTTTTATTATCCTCAGAAACTTTTTTACAAGGGTACAAAAGGCTCCAGTATATGAAACAATACACTAATTTTCGTAAAGAACAAGGGGTGGAAATTCAGAAAAAGACGGAGGAATTACAGCAACTTAATACTACTTTAATTGTACAACGAAAAGAAAAGGAACGATTGGTTGCAGAGAATAGAAAGGCCCAGCAAGAGCTCCAGACTGAAAGATCGCAACAAGAACAGTTAGTAAATTCAATACGAAAGAAGGAAGGGGAGTATGCTAGCCAAATTAAACAGAAAAGGAGTCAAGCAGATGAGCTTGATAGGCAAATTCAAAAGCTTATTAGGGAAGCTATAGCTGAAAGTAATAAAAAAGCTGGTGCCAAAGCTACTGGTGGCAGTGCAACCACCTTTGCACTTACTCCTGAAGGACGACTAATAGCTAATAATTTTGCAGCTAATAAAGGAAGTCTGATCTGGCCTGTAGAACGTGGTTATAAATCCCAGGGATATGGACAATATGCGGATCCTGTTTATCCAGATGTCAAACACAATAATAATGGGGTTACAATTGCTACCATCCAAGGAGCGAAAGCTCGAGCCATATTTGATGGGGAAATTTCCGCAATAATAGCTATTCCTGGTGGAAATAAGGCCGTTCAAGTTCGACATGGAAATTATATTACAACCTATTACAATCTATCTGATGTATATGTAAGAAAGGGTGAAAAGGTAAAGGCAAAACAATCATTAGGAGCAATCGTTACCAATCCAATAACTGGTAAAACAGAAATGAAGTTTTTCTTATATAAGGATACGGTAAAGCTTAATCCTGAGCAATGGATAGCTAAGATGTAACTAAAAAATCCACACAATTGTGTGGATTTTTATTATTGAAAAATAGCTTTAAGCTCTGTTGCTTCTTGAGGTTTCATTTTTCCAGCCAATACAAGGCTTAGTTGTTTACGTCTTAGGGCGGCCTCAAAACGTTGTTTTTCAAGTTCGGTTTCAGGAATAAGTTCTGGAACTTCTACTGGACGACCGGTTTCGTCCACAGCTACAAATGTATATATGGCTTCATTTGCCTTTGTTTTAATACCACTTTCCCTGTCTTCCGTCCAAACATCAATATAGATTTCCATAGAGCTTTTAAAAGCGCGTGAGACGGCTGCTTCTACTGTAACAACACTTCCAAGAGGAATGGCACGGTTAAATGCGACATGATTCACAGAAGCAGTTACAGTAACACGTCTTGAATGACGACGAGCGGCAATACTCGCTGCACGATCCATACGGGCCAAAAGTTCACCTCCAAAAAGATTATTTAATGGATTTGTCTCGCTCGGGAGTACTAAATCTGTTAATGTTGTACGTGATTCACTAGGAGTCTTTGCTTTCATACCAAAAATTTTTGCAAAGATATTCGCAAAAAGGCATACAAAAAAGGAGAAAAGATGTTATTCTGAAATAAGTACCCAACCCTCTTTTTGTTTAGTTTTAAGTATTTCAAGGAAGGCATTTGCTGCGTCCATAGTAGCGAAGCTTTGATATGCAACTTGATGGAGGCCATATTTATTTACGCCAACTTTTGAAGCCTTATAGCCTTCGGCTTTTAGTTCTTCGACTTTTTTATCCGCATTTTCTGAAACTCTAAAAGCGCCTGCAACCACGTGATATGGCATGGGTTCTTTAATGATATTCAATTTTAAGGAAGGTAATTCTATAGGTTCAGCGTCAAAGAAGGTTGCTTGCTGAATAGTTTTGGCAACCTTGGCCTGAGCTTCTTGTTCAACAATTTGTAGTTGAATCTGTTGTTGTTGCTGATAGGAATCCATACCAACAAGACCTAATGAAGCGGTTAAGGCTAATACAGCGGCATATTTAACAAAAGCAGGTATTCTGCGTTTCTCTGGGGTAAAACGTATTGGGGCTTTTTCTTCTAGAGAGGCTACTTCTTGTTTTAATACTTCACGAGTAATTTCTTGAGAAACAAATGAGGTTAGTCCAAAGGATTCTGTAAGATAATTAGTTGTAAGCGAAGGTTGAAACTGAATTTTTTGAGAGGAATTAATCCATAGTTCTCCAAGTTGTTTTAAAACTAGACATTCATTTTGTTCCAATTGTTGATTCCAGATAGTTACACGGCTTTTTACCATAGCTAAAGCTTCATCATATGAAAGCTTGTCTGACTCTGCAATGTAGGATACCAGTAGACCATCATTTGAATTTAGTTGGGCATTAAATGCAATTTCTTTTGATGGAGGAAAAAATGTATGAGTGCTCGTAGAAAGCTGAGCAGGCTTGTAATTCGTTATAAATGCGCCAAAACCAGGAACGGTAACGCATTGATATCTATATAGTAAGTCGTGTATGTAATATTCTAGTCGCATTAAACAAATATGAGGATTTTTTTTTGAAGATGGAAATGGACTGTTGACAATTTTTTAACAATTGGCAACTTGGATTGCGTTATTCAGAATGTCAGTGAGTTAGATGGTGAAATGGCCTGATTTCTAATGAAAGTACATGGTAAGGTCAAATATTGTTCAACTTAAGACATTGTAATTTGGTGTTTTTATCTCAATTTTAAAGTTAAGTATAAGAAATTCAAAAATCTTTATAAAGCAAAAGTGTTATCAATTGAATAAATTGTAGGATGATTGGTGGGTTTGTAGGAAAGTGATTTTAGAACATTTATAAGGGAAGGCAGCTGCCTTCCCTTAAGTTTTGTGTTGGATTTTAGAACTTTTTATTAGTATCCTAGTTTAGATCGTACTCTACTAAGGACATCATTAGCAATGGTTGTTGCTTTCTCAGCCCCTTTTTTTAATTCCTTGTCTATTTCATTAAGATTGTCCATATAGTAAGCAAATTTAGCTCTAGGTACTTCAAAGAAGTCAATAATAAGTTCATATAATGCTTGCTTGGCATGACCATATCCGTAATTCCCTTCAGTATAATTTCTTCGCATCTGATTGACTTGATCAGTAGTGGCCATTAGTTTGTATAGAGCAAAAACGTTGCAGGTATCTGGATTTTTTGGTTCTTCTAGTGGTGTACTATCTGTTTGAATACTCATTACCTGTTTTCGTAAAGATTTATCATCTTGAAAAATATTGATAAAGTTGTTACGAGATTTACTCATTTTTTCTCCATCTGTTCCTGGGACAATCATTACTTCTTCCTGAATAACTGCTTCAGGCAAGACAAATGTATCACCCATTTGGTGATTGAATCTTGAGGCCGCATCTCGGGTAATTTCAAGATGCTGTAATTGATCCTTCCCAACAGGAACAAATTCTGCATCATATAACAATATGTCAGCAGCCATTAACATAGGATATGTAAATAGTCCTGCATTTACGTCTTCTAGTCTGTCAGCTTTATCCTTAAATGAATGGGCTAAAGTAAGTCGTTGAAATGGAAAAAAGCAGCTCACATACCAAGTTAATTCCGTTGTCTGTGGTACATCACTTTGACGATAAAAAACAACTTTACTAACATCTAATCCAAAGGCAAGCCAGGTTGCAGCAACACAATAGGTATTATAACGAAGTTCTTCACCATTTTTAATCTGGGTTAGAGAGTGCATATCTGCGATAAAGATGAATGATTCATTGTTTGGATTCTGCGTCATTTTAATTGCAGGCATAACAGCGCCTAAAATGTTTCCTAAATGCGGAATGCCGGTGCTTTGGATACCAGTAAGTATACGAGCCATATTTTTGTTTTTTTAAGGAATCAAAGGTAACTATTGAGGGGCTGCTTGCCAAAAGAGATTTTGATAAAATATCTTATAGTATAAGAGTATTTAAAAAAGCTGTACTTTTAGCTGCTTCAAAAAGAGTACTGTTGAGAAAGTTATTTCAATACCCACTTTATGTGTTTTGGCGTTTATGGTTTTATATACTCATAGCATTGCCAATTATAGTTTGTTTTCCTTTTTTATTGTTGTTTTCTTCTCGAGAACAATGGTATCCTTATTTTTTTTGGATTGCTAGAAACTTTTGGGCCAAAACCATATTATATGGGATGGGGTTTTACCCAAGAATTACTGAGGAACAACAATTGGATAAAGGGAAGAGCTATATGTTGATTGCCAATCATAGCAGTATGACCGATATTATGTTGATGTTGGTAGCGAGTAAGAATCCTTTTGTGTTTGTCGGTAAAAAAGAATTAGCCAAGTTTCCACTATTTGGTTTTTTTTATAAGAGGGTGTGTATTATGGTTGATAGAAGTAGTGCTCGCAGTAGATCGGCAGTCTATTTGCGTGCTAAAAAAAGGTTGGATAGCGGATTGAGTATATGTATTTTTCCGGAAGGAGGGGTGCCTGATGATGAAGATATTTTGTTAGATACATTCAAGGATGGAGCTTTCAGGTTAGCCATAGAATATGGTATTCCGATTGTCCCAATGAGTTTTTTAGATAATAAACGCAGGTTCTCATATCGATTTTTTAGCGGTAGTATGGGTAGAATGAGGGTGTATATTCACCGTTTTTTTGAAACTGCACACTTAGATAGTAAGGATAAGGAGGAATTAAAAAATGAGGTGAGATCTGTTTTATTAAAGAAGCTTCAAAAAACTAATAAGACATAAAAAAACCCTCGAGGACCGAGGGTTTTTGGTTTATGGCATTTGCTGCCATGCAAACCTAACCAACTAAAAAACTAAAATTGTATACTAAGTCCGGTATGAAGACCTAGAGAATAGGGTCTAAAATTTCCTTGATCCCCAGAGAAGGTGTTCAATTGATATTTGAAAAGTGGTTCTACCAGTAATTTCATGTTTTTCGAAAATTGGTAATCTACCCCTATACCTATGTTTGTGCTAAAGTTAATATCATTCAGATTGTTAGCTTCTCCAAGCTCAGACTGCATTCCTTGATTTGTAAGTAAAATTTGATTGTCCATTAAAAATAGGGTACTGAATCCTCCTATTAGATTCATGCTAAGTTTGTTACCGGTCACTCTATATTTCATTTCAACTGGAAGTTCAAGATAACCTATGTTTTGCAATAATGAGCCACTTGTGGTTGAAACTGTTTTATATTCAGATAGTGATGGTGAAAGTGAATTGATATTTGAATCGTTGGATAATGGAACCATACTGGCATTATTTTTAAAATTTATGGTGTTAATAGCTTGGGTTGAAAGACCATTGCCAAAGGTTACATTTTCAGTAGTGTAGCCTAAATTTATTTTATTGAGACCAGACCGAACGCTTAATTTATCACTTACATTGTAAGATATATTTACTCCAAAACTAATGTTAACTTGACCGTTTTTGGTGTTTTCGACAAATCGTGTGTCAATAGGAGAGCCATTACTTACTGAACTATAATAAACCGGAGCCACTTGGGGATTTAAACTCCATTTCTTAGCAGTAGTAATAGGCTTGTTGGATTCATCTCTGATCGCTTCTTGTTCCGCAATTGCTTCTTCTATTGATTTTAAATGTTTGTCGGAAGTTTTTTCTGAAGGAGGAACTTCCTCTATTTTATTTGATAAATGTTTGTCGTATGTAGTAATTTGATTTTTTTCAGGAATAATATTAGTGTCATTTATCTGTTGATGGTATTCTATGGATGAACTCTTTGTTTTTGAGACAGCGTTGATTATTGCAATATTTTTTGTTGAATTATTTGATTTTTCCTCAGGTAAATCAATTACTTGGTTTGATTGCTCCATCCATTTGTCTAATGCATCATCATTAGTTGAATTAGATGGTGCGCTTTCTAAAGTGGGATTGTCAGCACTCCTTGTTACTCCATTTTCCGAAGGGTTAACTGTTAAAGGGGCATTCCATTTAATTATACCTATGGTAAGTACTATTGCTAAACCCGCAGCGATACCACCCCATTGCCACCAGAAGGGAATCACACGTTTTTTTTGTTTTTTGTCAAGATGAGTTTCTATGCGTTGCCAAACCTCTGGTTGTGGAGCAACTTCGAAGTCTTTAAACTTTTCTTGAAAAAAGCGATCAATATGTTTATTATCTCGCATTTGTTACAATGTTAAACTTTTTTTAGTATTGGCTTGTTCAATTTTTAATTTGAGAATGCCACGTGCTCTAGCAAGATTGGATTTCGAAGTTCCTTCGGTAATGGATAACATCTCTGAAATTTCTTTATGGTTATAGCCATCCATAACATATAGGTTGAAAACTAGGCGATACCTATCTGGAAGTTCTTGTATTAATTTTAAAAGCTCATCCATTGAGAGTGTCTCAGCTTCTGAGGTTAAAAACTCTTCATCAGGAGCGTCTGTATGATCTTTTATTATCTCGAATACCGTGTCGTTTCTGTACTTTTGAAGTGCCGTGTTAATTACAATTCGGCGCATCCATCCTTCAAATGAACCCTCAAAGCGGTATTGATCTATTTTATTGAGTATGGTAATAAAACTGTCTTGTAGATTATCCTCAGCTTCTGCGGTAGTGCGCGAATACTTCAGGCAAGTGCTATACAACTTTGGAGCAAATAAGTTGTATAGCTCCGCCTGAGCCTTACGATTATCTTGGCTACAATCTTGTATAAGTTGTTTTAGACTCACTCAATAATCGAGTTTCAATATTTTAGTTTGCCCCACCAACTATGGCCTCTATTTCTAGATATTGATCTTCACCTTGCCAAAATCTGAAAACGTAAGTTCCTGATTCAGCTGGTTTGAATTGAAAGGCTGCTTCGCGCTCTAATTCAGAGTCTTCACATAAACGCTCGGGATAAACAGTTGATACAGCTGTTACTGTACGAGTTAAGTTTTCCCCTGGTAAATAATTAAATCCATTAAAAACATGACATGTAGAGGTTTGTTCGTAGACTACTTCTACTGTGTAGGTAGTTCCTACATTCATTTCTTCGGGGAATGTTGCCGATATAATTTTTACAGGTTCAAAGTAAAAATCTTCACCGTCATCTAATGAACATGATGTTGTTACCGCTACTAAGGCTATTAAAGCCACCATTAATTTTTTCATACGTGTTATAAATTTACAAAATATTATTAGGGTGTTTTTTTATAAGACGCACTTTATTTTAAAGGTTGCGTCTGATCTAAAAAAAAACTGCGAATCTTTTTCTTGGAAGATTCGCAGTTAGATATAATTAGCTTTAGAAATTATTTCGCTACCGTTTTAAGTGCTTCACGGATTTTAACGTCTAATTCTTCGAAGAGTTCTGGATTATCTTGTAAAAGTGTTTTAACGGCATCTCTACCTTGACCTAGTTTAGTGTCACCGTAAGAAAACCAAGATCCACTTTTTTTAATGATTTCATATTCTACTCCTATATCTATAATTTCTCCTATTTTAGAAATACCTTCTCCAAACATGATATCAAATTCAGCGGACTTGAATGGTGGGGCTACCTTGTTTTTTACCACTTTAACTCTGGTTTTGTTACCTGCAGCTTCACCATCAGTATCCTTAATTTGAGTAGAACGGCGTATATCAAGTCTTACAGATGCATAGAACTTCAATGCATTTCCACCGGTAGTTGTTTCTGGATTTCCAAACATCACACCTATTTTTTCACGAAGTTGGTTGATGAAGATAACTGTACAACGTGTTTTATTAATGGTTGCAGTTAGCTTACGAAGTGCCTGTGACATAAGTCTGGCATGCAGTCCCATTTTAGAATCTCCCATTTCTCCTTCTATCTCGCTCTTTGGAGTAAGCGCCGCAACCGAGTCAATTACTACCAAGTCAATTGCACCGGAACGTATAAGATTATCTGCTATTTCTAGTGCTTGTTCACCATTGTCAGGCTGAGAAATAATAAGATTGTCAATGTCTACACCTAATTTTTCTGCATAGAAACGGTCAAACGCATGTTCTGCATCTATGAATGCAGCAATACCTCCTGCTTTTTGAGATTCTGCAATTGCATGCAAGGTCAGTGTTGTTTTACCTGATGATTCTGGACCGTAAATCTCTATAATTCTACCTCGCGGATATCCTCCCACTCCAAGTGCAATATCTAGGCCTATTGAGCCTGTAGGGATCACTTCTACTTGCTCTACCGCACTATCTCCTAACTTCATCACGGCACCTTTTCCATAGGTTTTATCTAGTTTATCTAAGGTGAGTTTCAGGGCTTTAAGTTTTGCTTCTTTTTCGGCACTCATGGTTCAAACAGTTTTTATAGTATGGTTGCTAAAGTACTATATTTAAAAGTGGTAATCAATGGATACTCAAAGCTTTTATGAACATTTAATTCCTTTATGTTTTTGGTTTGTGAAAGTAGAATTGTTTTAAATGATTGATATGTAATAGGTTTTACACCTTGAGACATGATGAATCGAAATTATGTAGTTTATATTCTTTCATCTATTTTGTATCTTTGCAGCCCGAAAAATAGCAGTAGTAATGACTTCATCCGGAAAAATAGAATTAATGGCCCCTGCGGGCAATTTTGAATCTTTACAAGCAGCATTGGATAATGGTGCGGATTCAGTGTATTTTGGAGTAGAACAGCTTAATATGCGTGCACGTGCAAGTATTAATTTTACTATTGATGACTTGCCTGAGATTGCTGCGCGTTGTAAGGTGAAAAATGTACGTACCTACCTTACTCTTAACACTATTATATATGATCATGATTTGTCTATAATAAAGACTTTGCTGGATGCTGCCAAGACCGCCGATATTACTGCTGTTATAGCTATGGATCAAGCGGTTATAGCTTATGCAAGACAAATCGGGATGGAGATTCATATTTCTACTCAAATAAACATCACCAATATAGAGACCGTGAAATTTTATGCTCTTTTTGCTGATACAATGGTGATGAGTAGAGAGCTTAGTTTGCGGCAGGTTAAAAAGATTTGTGAACAAATAGAGAAGGAACAAATAAAAGGGCCGTCGGGAAATTTAGTAGAAATTGAAATTTTCGGTCATGGAGCATTATGTATGGCGGTGTCTGGTAAATGCTACTTGAGTTTGCATTCACACAATTCTTCTGCAAATAGAGGTGCCTGCAAGCAAAACTGTCGTAAAAAATATACTGTAATAGATCAAGAAAGTGGCTTTGAGATAGAGTTGGATAATGAATATATGATGTCACCAAAAGATTTGTGTACTCTTGATTTTCTAGATCAGGTTATTGACACGGGTGCAAAAGTATTGAAAATTGAAGGACGTGGTCGTGCCCCTGAGTATGTAGCAACTGTTATTCGGACTTATAGGGATGCCATTGACGCCTATTATGAAGGAGAGTATTCTAAAGAAAAGGTAATGGTGTGGATGGAGGCGTTGTCGACTGTGTATAACAGAGGATTTTGGAGTGGCTATTATCTTGGGCAAAATTTAGGAGAATGGAGTGATGGACCTGGTTCGCAAGCTAGCCAGAGGAAGGTTTATGTGGGTAAAGGGATGCACTTTTTTCCGAAAACAAATATTGCTGAATTTAAGATCGAGGCTTTTGAAATTAAAATAGGAGATAAATTGTTGATAACTGGCCCTACTACTGGTGTAAAAGAGTTTGAGTTGGAAGATATGATGGTTAATGATGAGCGTATTCAAGTAGCTAAAAAAGGAGATTCTTGCACTTTTAGAACAGATTTTCGTGTACGGCTTTCAGATAAGCTTTATAAAATTGTTCAAGAATAATGGTTATCGTAACTCTCCAACGAGATAAATGTATAGGATGTAATTATTGTGTCGAGATGGCCCCTGCACAGTTCCAGATGTCTAAAAAGGATGGGAAAAGTGTATTGCTTCATAGTACCGAGAAAAAGGGATTTTTTACAATAAAATCACATGATGATAGTATTTATGAAGAATGTGTACAGGCTCAAAAAGCCTGTCCGGTAAAAATAATTAGTACAAAAAAAATTTAAATATTTTCTTTAACCTTAAAAAAATTGGTATAGCATGCAACTGTACAATAATTTAAGTGCTAAAGAAAGAGCAGCGCTTATTGAGGCGGCCGGAAAGGACCGTCTTACGCTTTCTTTCTATAAATATGCACATATTCAAGATCCGGAAGTTTTTAGAAATGAACTATTTTTAGTTTGGAATAGATTAGATGTTTTGGGTCGTATCTATGTTGCGCATGAAGGTATTAATGCTCAACTATCCGTTCCTGCTGAGTATTTTGGTCGTTTTAAGGAACATCTTGATAGTATTCCATTTTTAAAGAATGTGCGTCTTAATGTGGCTATTGAGCAAGATAATTATGCGTTTTTAAAACTTAAAATTAAAGTAAGGCATAAAATTGTAGCGGATGGACTTAATGATGAAACCTTTGATGTCACCAATATTGGAATACATGTTAATGCAGATAGATTTAATGAGCTTATAGAGGACCCAAACACTATTTTGGTGGATATGAGAAATCACTATGAAAGTGAAATAGGTCATTTCAAAAATGCAATTACTCCAGATGTAGATACTTTTCGTGACTCATTGCCTATTATAGAAGATGATCTTAAGGAGCACAAAGAGGATAAAAAACTTGTTATGTATTGTACAGGAGGTATTCGTTGTGAAAAGGCCAGTGCATATTTTAAACATAAAGGTTTTAAGGAGGTGTATCAATTAGAAGGTGGCATTATTAATTATGCTCGGCAAATTCAGGAACAAGGTCTGGAGAATAAGTTCATAGGTAAAAATTTTGTTTTTGATGAGCGTATGGCTGAGTCTATAGGTAATGAAGTAATAGCCCAATGTCATCAATGCGGAACATCCTGTGATACGCATGTCAATTGTGCTAATGAAGCATGCCATCTATTGTTTATTCAATGTGAAAGTTGTAAGTCAGAAATGCAAGGATGTTGCTCCGATGCCTGTAAAGAAGTTTCTAGCTTATCTTATGACGAGCAGAAAATGTTGCGTAGGGGTAAGACTAAGTCAAATAAAATTTTTAAGAAAGGGAGGTCAGAGACTATAAAATTCAAAAGAAACCTTTCCTAAAAATCTCTATAGGGCTTCCGAAGAAAAATAGTATCTTTACTTTTTGGAGAGTTAAATTATGAATCTTTTTCAGCAAACTGACATCCAGTCTCTTGCTGATTCAATATATAGAAAAAATGGGTTGTAGCAGTTGTTCCACTGGAAAGGATGGACAACCACGCGGCTGTAAGAACAACGGAACTTGCGGCACCGATGGATGTAATAAATTAACCGTATTTGATTGGCTTGCCAATATTTCTCTTCCCTTAGGACATGAGATATTCGATTGTGTAGAAGTCCGGTTTAAGAATAGTAGAAAGGAGTTTTTTAGAAATAACGAAAAGCTCACCTTGAGTATTGGAGATATCGTTGCAACGGAATCTTCTCCTGGTCATGATGTAGGGATTGTAACCCTTACCGGAGAATTGGTGAAAGTACAGATGAAAAAGAAGAAGGTGGATTGGACTAATCCAGATCTTCCTAAGGTATATCGAAAGGCTTCTCAGAAAGATATTGATATTTGGTCAACTGCCCGTAATCGAGAAGAGGAAATTAAGAAACGTTCTCGAGAATTAGCAATTGCTTTAGGACTCGAAATGAAAATTTCAGATGTTGAATTTCAAGGTGATGGATCCAAGGCAACCTTTTATTATACAGCTGAAGATAGAGTTGATTTTAGACAGCTTATTAAAGATATGGCCAAGGCGTTTTCTATTCGTATTGAAATGCGTCAAATTGGTTTTCGTCAAGAAGCAGCTCGATTAGGAGGTATTGGCTCTTGTGGTAGGGAGCTTTGCTGTTCTACATGGCTTACTGATTTTCGATCTGTTAATACTGCTGCTGCTCGTTACCAACAGTTATCACTTAATCCACAAAAATTGGCAGGTCAATGTGGGAAGCTTAAATGTTGTCTGAACTATGAATTGGACGCTTATTTGGATGCCCTACAAGAATTTCCTAAGCCAGAGACTAAATTATATACAGAAAAGGGGAAGGCAAGTTGTCAGAAGATTGATATTTTTAAAGGGTTACTTTGGTACACGTATGATGATGATAGTATCAATTGGCATAAACTAACAGTAGAACAAGTAAGTGAAATTGTTCAGCTTAATTCCAAAAAACAAAAGGTGGCTAGTTTAGAAGAGTATGCCTCAGTATTAGTGGAAGAAGATACTAAAAATCAATTTGAGAACGTTGTAGGACAGGATAGTCTTACTCGTTTTGACAAACCTATAGCAAAACGTAAACCTAAGAAAAGACGCAATAAAAATTTCAATAGAAATAAAAAGGATGCGAAATAAAATCCCATTTTTGTTGCTTTCATGGGTGCTTATAGCCTGTGATGCTAATACCGTTCATAGTGAATTCCAGTCCTTACCTAATGGTTGGCATAAGGATCAAGACATAGTCTTTGAATTTAAGGAACCGGACACTTTAAATACATATGATGTTTATGTATGGACGCGTAATAATGAGCAATATTCCTTTAGTAATCTTTTTATGTTAGTAGAAATGCGATTTCCTGATGGTAAGGTGGTCAGTGATACGTTGGAATACGCCATGGCGGAACCAAGTGGGAAATGGCTCGGCAAAGGGTTTTCTGCTGTTAAGGAAAGTAAGTTATGGTATAAGGAAGGAGTTCATTTTCCAATACAAGGGACTTATAAAATGCTAATCCGTCATGCGATGCGAAAAAATGGTGAAAATGACGGAATTGAGAATTTAGAAGGGATTATAGATTTAGGAATATCAATTGAAAAACAATCTCAGCATAACAAATAATTTATGGCAAAAGACACCCCGAAAAAGAATAACTTTATAGTCTACATTCGTTGGTTTTGGATTCTATTTATCAGTGGAGTATTGTTGGTAGCTTTACTTTTTTTATCTGCTTCATTTGGGCTCTTTGGGGAACTCCCTGATTTTAGAAGATTAGAAAATCCAGATACAAATTTAGCAAGTGAAATTATATCTTCTGATGGACAAACACTAGGTAAGTTTTATTTAGATGATAACCGGACACCAGTAGCTTACGAAGACCTGCCAGATCACCTTGTAAAAGCGCTTGTTGCTACCGAAGACGAAAGATATTATAAACATTCTGGTATTGATGCTATTGGCACCATGCGAGCAGTAGTTTATTTAGGTAGTAAGGGCGGAGCATCTACCATAACTCAACAATTGGCCAGGCAATTGTTCGTAGGGGTTAGGTCTAAAAATATTTTCCAAGCTATTACTCAAAAGATTAAAGAATGGGTTATCGCTGTTCAACTTGAGAGACAATATACAAAGGAGGAAATCATTATGATGTACTTTAATATTTATGATTTCAATAATCAGGCTGATGGTATTCGGTCTGCCTCACGAATATATTTTGGTAAGGAACCTAAGGAATTAACGGTAGACGAAAGTGCTGTTCTTGTTGGGATGTTTAAGAATTCATCTCTTTATAATCCAAGACGCAATCCTCAAGGTGTTACTAATAGACGAAATGTAGTCTTGGGTCAAATGGCTAAAAGTAATTTTATTACGAAGCAGCAACGTGATTCATTACAACAACTCCCTTTGGAAATAAATTACAATCCTGAATCACATAAAGAGGGAGTTGCAACGTATTTTAGAGAATACCTGAGAGCTTATCTTAAGGAGTGGATAGATAATAATCCAAAGGCCGAAGGAGGAAAACACAACTTGTACTTGGATGGCTTAAAAATTTATACAACCATTGATTCTCGGATGCAACGTTACGCCGAGGAGGCTGTTACGGAACATATGACACGCCTTCAAGCGGAGTATTTTGTGCAAAACACTACAGAACGTAATAAAACAACACCTTTTGTAGGGATAAGTGAAAAGGAAATAGATAATATTTTAGAGCGTGCAATGAAGACATCTGATCGTTGGCGCTTTATGAAGGCTCAAGGAAAATCGGAAAAGGAGATAAGAGCTTCTTTTAACAAGCCTATTGAGATGGAGGTATTTACTTGGCAAGGTGAAAAAGATACTATAATGACTCCTCTAGACTCAATAAGATATTATAAAACATTCCTTCGTACAGGGATGATGTCTATGGAACCTCAAACAGGATATGTAAAAGCTTGGGTAGGGGGAATTAACTATAAACATTTTCAATACGATCAGGTAATTCAGGGAGCGCGTCAATCGGGATCTACTTTTAAGCCTTTTGTGTATGCTACAGCTATAGATCAGCTTCATTATGCTCCTTGTTATGAGGTGCCTGATGTTCAAACATGTATTGAAGCAAATAAGTATAATAATCCACAAGCTTGGTGCCCTAAAAATTCTGATGGAAAATTTTCAGGAGAAATGTATACGCTTAAACAAGCCTTGGCAAATTCGGTCAATTCCGTTACAGTTAATTTGATGGATAAAGTGGGCCCCCAACCTGTTATTAATTTGGTTAAAAACCTGGGGATCAAAGCGGATATTCCTGAGGTGCCTTCCATAGCCTTGGGGACAGCAGATATAACAGTTTATGAAATGGTCGGAGCTTACGGGACATTTGCTAATGAAGGAGTGTATGTTAAACCAATTATAGTAAGTCGGATTGAAGACAAAAACGGAACTGTTTTATTTGAGTATACCCCAGAGACACGTGATGTAATGAGTGCTGAAATTGCCCATGCAGTTGTGAATCTTCTAGAAGGTGTTACCCAAGGAGGTTCTGGTACTCGTTTGAGAACTAGAGGAGCTGACAAATACAATCAAGTGTATAAAGAAGTAGTAACAGGATATCCTTATGAGTTTACAAACCCTATTGCCGGTAAAACGGGAACTACTCAAAATCAAAGTGACGGTTGGTTTATGGGTATGGTGCCGAATCTAGTCACTGGAGTATGGGTAGGAGGCGAAGATCGTTCTGTTCGATTTAAAAGAATAGCCTACGGACAAGGTGCTACTATGGCCCTGCCTATATGGGGAATATATATGAAGAAGTGTTACGCCAATGAAGACCTTGGTGTTTCTAAAGATGCCTTCATAGCGCCAGAAAATGATACAATAAAAATGTCTTGTAAGGAAGAAAATGAAGCCAGTCCTGAAGACGATATTGAGATTGATTTTTAGGTAATCTTTTATAGGAATGATCATACAAAGTAGCTCGTCAATTAGGCGGGCTTCTTTGTATGATAGCATTTGCTTTATGATAGTTTTCCTTTAACAATGTATATATTTTTTGTATTTTTCATCAAAATTTCAAGTAATGATTGCTAAAAACGTAAAAGATGTAAATGAAGCTCTTCTGGGTGTTAAGGATGGGATGACCATTATGTTAGGGGGGTTTGGACTTTGTGGGATTCCTGAGAATGCAATAGCAGCACTAGTAAAATCTGGAGTCAAAGACCTTACGTGTATATCTAATAATGCTGGTGTAGATGATTTTGGGTTAGGTCTTCTCCTTCAAAAGAGGCAAATAAAAAAAATGATTTCATCTTATGTGGGTGAAAATGATGAGTTTGAACGTCAAATGCTAAGTGGAGAGTTGGAGGTTGAATTGACTCCGCAAGGTACCTTGGCAGAAAAATGTCGAGCTGCTCAAGCCGGAATACCCGCGTTTTATACTCCTGCAGGGTATGGGACTGAAGTCGCAATTGGTAAAGAAACCAGGGAGTTTAATGGGAAAATGTATGTTATGGAAGAAGCTTTTAAGGCTGATTTCTCAATCGTTAAGGCATGGAAAGGAGATACTGCTGGTAATTTAATTTTTAAAGGGACTGCTCGTAATTTTAATCCTTGTATGTGTGGGGCTGCAAAGATTACGATTGCTGAAGTGGAAGA
Source organism: Imtechella halotolerans (assembly GCF_028743515.2). GTDB lineage: Bacteria > Bacteroidota > Bacteroidia > Flavobacteriales > Flavobacteriaceae > Imtechella > Imtechella halotolerans. The sequence goes on from NZ_CP117969.2 coordinate 2,611,337, forward strand.
ATTAGTTCCTGCTGGGACACTAGATCCTAATCAGGTACATATTCCTGGAATATTTGTTCAACGTATATTTCAGGGGGTAAATTATGAGAAGCGAATTGAACAACGAACAGTAAGGAAAAGAAATTAGTAATGGCATTAGATAAAACAGGTATTGCTAAGCGAATTGCGCAAGAGCTTAGGGATGGTTATTTTGTAAATTTAGGGATTGGTATACCAACTTTGGTGGCTAATTATGTTCCCGATGGAATAAGTGTTGAATTTCAAAGCGAAAATGGTGTTTTAGGTATGGGACCTTTCCCTTTTGAAGGGGATGAAGATCCAGATATTATTAATGCAGGAAAGCAAACTATAACAACGTTACCTGGAGCGAGCTTTTTCGATTCTGCAATGAGCTTTGGAATGATACGAGGAAAACATGTTGATCTTACTATTTTGGGGGCTATGGAGGTGTCTGACAATGGAGATATAGCTAACTGGAAAATCCCAGGGAAAATGGTTAAGGGAATGGGAGGCGCCATGGATTTAGTTGCTTCTGCTGAGAATATAATTGTTGCCATGATGCATACGAATAAAGCTGGAGAATCTAAATTATTGAAGCGTTGTACTTTACCACTTACAGGTGTAGGCTGTGTTAAGAAGGTTGTTACAGAATTGGCGGTTCTTGAAGTTACCTCGGATGGGTTTAAGCTATTAGAAAGAGCTCCTGGTGTTTCTATTGAAGAAATACAAAATGCTACAGAAGGTTCGCTTATAGTTGAAGGAAAAATACCCGAAATGATTGTTTAATTAATTGAATAATGCATTTCATCGAAATTATGTGCTATTTTGTCGATGATTTATAAAAAAGTGAGTAAGTTTATATTCCCAAATTAAATAATAACCAACCGCTTATGTTACCAAAACTGCTCATTTTGCTAGGATGCCTTTTACTCCTGGTGTTTGTTGTACGCTACTCAGAAGCAAAATTGAAACCAACCTACATCTTAGTAAAGGATTTGTTCAAAGTAACCCGAAAGGTTTTTATGTTATAAACCTTTCGGGATTGCTTTTATTAATTTTTGTGTATAGGGGCTTTTCGGTGTATTATATATAGTGTCCGATTCCCCAAATTCTTCAATTTTACCTTTATTCATCACCATGAGTCGATCACTCATGTATTTTACTACGGCCAAATCATGTGATATAAAAAGGTATGTAAAGTCAAAACTTTCTTTTAATTCATTGAGTAAATTTAATACTTGGGCTTGTACGGATATATCTAATGCTGACACAGACTCATCACAAATAATTAGTTTGGGTTGTAATGCTATGGTACGAGCTATTCCTACTCTTTGTCGTTGACCACCAGAAAATTCATGGGGATACCGACCAAAATGTGAAGTCTGCAAACCCACACGCTCCAGTAATTCCATAACTTTTTCCTTACGAATCCTATTATTTGAATATAATCCATGTACTTGCATTGGTTCCATTATCGCTTGGCCAATTGGTATTCTTGGATTTAACGATGCAAATGGATCTTGAAAAATAAGTTGAATTTCTTTACGTAATGTTCTTATTTGCGATGATTTTAATTTTGTAATATCCGTTCCTTCGTATATAATCGTTCCAGCAGTCGCTTTATCTAATTGTAAAATAGTGTTTCCAAGAGTTGATTTTCCACAACCACTTTCTCCAACTAGCCCCAACGTTTCTCCTTTATACATAGAGAAGGATACATTATCAACTGCCTTAACAGTATGTCGTTTACTTAAAATCCCAAGAGATGAAACATATACTTTTTCAATGTTACGTACCTCAAGTAATGGTGTTTGTGAATATATTTTTTGATGACTTGTAAGGCGTTCTTCAAATGTAATACATTCTGAAACTGATCTTTCTTCTAGAAAATCTTTAATTGTAGGTAGCCGTTTCAAACGAACATCTGCTGAAGGACGAGAAGCCAAAAGAGCTTTTGTATAGTTGTGTTTTGGCCGACTAAATAGTTCTGCAGTATTCCCTTTTTCAACAAGATTTCCTTGATACATTACTAAAACCTTTTGTGCAATATCAGCTACTAGAGATAAATCGTGAGATATAAATAAGATACTCATTCGAGTTTCTTGTTGTAATTCTTTGAGCAGAAGGATTATTTCTTTTTGAACCGTTACATCTAGTGCAGTAGTAGGTTCATCTGCAATTAATATTTGTGGTTTACAGGCAATGGCCATTGCAATCATAACACGTTGCTTTTGCCCGCCGGATAGTTGATGTGGATAGCTATTGAAGATACGTTCCGGATCTGGAAGCTTCACTTTTTCAAACAGGGACAATACTTCCTCTTTTATGGAGTTATGCGTAAGTTTGGTGTGAAGTTTAAGGATTTCCGTAATTTGATTTCCACAACGCATGGATGGATTCAATGAGCTCATAGGTTCTTGAAAAATCATGCTGATTCTGTTACCCCTCCATTGTTGCCACTGCTTTTCAGATAGGGTGTGAAGTGGGGCATTTCCCATCATGATGGAACCAGAGATGGATGCTTTATCTAAAGGGAGTAATCCCATGAGCGCTAATGACGTAACTGATTTTCCACTCCCAGATTCTCCAACAATTCCAACTATTTCGTTGGGATGTATTGTGAATGAGCAATCATTAACTACTGTTGTATAAGCGTCTTGACTCTTAAAGGATATGGTGAGGTTTTGTACTTTGAGCATGTCAAATATGCAATATTTCTTCTTTTTCTAATAGGGGTTCATTACGTAAACGTAATAGGATTTGAGCAACCGAAATAGTGTCTTTTTCGCAATAGGTTATAATTCTATCAATATCTTTCTCTAGGTAATAAGTGTCACGTACTTTACTTCCATCAATATCATCTTTAGGAGAGGGAATACCTAATATCTGAGTAAGTAACTTTAAGGATGTATAATTTTTATAATCTCCAAATTTCCATAACTCTAGAGTGTCTAGATGTGGTATCTCCCATGGTTTTTTTCCAAAGAGATTAAGTTTGTTTGGTAGTGGAATTCTGTTTATTATCATTCGTCTTGCAATGAAAGGGAAGTCAAATTCCTTTCCGTTATGTGCACATAAAAGATGGTAAGGTTGATTGAAATAAGTCTCCAGTAAGTTGGAAAAGGAATGTAAAAGAGAATTTTCATCACCATAAAAGGATGTTACTCTAAACCTTCTTTTTCCACTTTTTGAATCGAAATAACCTACTGAAATACAAATTATTTTTCCAAATTCAGCCCAAATGCCGGCATTGCTATAAAACTCTTCTGGTGTGAATTCGTCTTTACGTTGATATTTTGATTTGGTGTCCCATAAATCTTGCATCTCTTGTGAAAGTGCTGTATAGTTTTCATGTTCTGGAACAGTTTCAATATCTAAAAATAATATGTTTTCAAGATTAATTTTTAAGAGCATCACCCATCATTTTATAGGCTTCTTCAATATATACTGTAATGTCATTTGAAAATTGACCAACTCCAGCATCTTCTGATTTCTGATGGCCTAAGCGAACAATAATAATATTATCATTAGGTTCCACAAGGACATATTGACCTAAGTGTCCACGCATCATAAAAAAGTGCTTGTCTCCTTGATCCTTCATCCACCATCCATAACCGTATTCTGGACTTTCTTTAAATCGAGGGGTGACAGATTTAGCAATAAAAGTTGAGTCAAGTAGTTGCTTTCCATTCCATTTGCCGTGATCTTTATATAATTTCCCCATTCGCGCAAAATCTTTGGCATTACCCGCAATACAACAATAGGCTTTTACCATATCGTGCTCTTTGCTATCTACTTGCCATAAGGCTTGGTTTTCACTTCCTAATGGCTTCCAAAAACTGTCAGTTAAATACTGATAGAGTTTTTTCCCAGTTGCACGTTCAATAACCATAGCAAGCATTTGGGTATCTCCACTAGCATATTTGAATGCTTGACCAGGTTCTTCGACTACTTTTAGACCAGTTACAACACTGCTTAAGTCATCATCAAAGTAAGCGCGAGTGGTAATAGAAAGAGGGGAGTAGTAAGCTTCATCCCAGTTTGTCCCAGAAGACATGCTTGAAAGATCTCCGACAGTCATTTTTTTTGCCATACCTTCACAAAACTCAGGAATAAAATCACATACAGGTTGGTCTAGCCCAGTAATATATCCCTCCATTATTGCTTTGCCTAGTAAAGCAGACACATAACTTTTAGCCATTGAAAAAGAGTTGGATTTGCTAGTTTTATTAAATCCATCATAATAATTTTCAAACCAAACGCTGTCATTTTTAATAATTACATAAGCCACTGAGCCTAAATCTTCATGCGTTTTCATCAGCTTTTCGGTTTCATTGACTGAATTATATGATTTGTGTAGAGGCCATGGTTCTGGAGTTCCAATTTCTAAAACTTGGTTGTCAAAATGCTTGTAATCTTCAAGATATGCAGTAGTTTCTCCTTTTAAATAGATAGTTCGGACTGCCTTTATAAGATAATCAGTGTCGGTTATATAAAGTACAATTACGATAGTTGCTAGCAGAATAACAACCCATTTCAGTAGTTTTTTTATAAAATTCATGGTTTTAAATAGTTTGAACTAAAGATAGCCAAAAATTCAAAATAAGGATTGTTGAAAAGGAGGATTTTCATGTTCTAATAGCCATCGTTTTCGCCAAAGACCTCCAGCATAACCCGTTAGAGAACCGTCCTTCCCAATAACTCTGTGACAAGGAATGACTATCCATAATGGATTTTTTCCATTTGCTGATGCCACCGCACGGATTGCTTTTTCATCACCTAGGGTTCTGCTTAGTTCAAGATAGGAGGTGGTAGTGCCATAAGGAATGTTGCGTAATGCCTTCCAAACTTCTTGTTGAAAGGGTGTGCCTTCAGGAATTATAGGGAATGTGAATATGGTTCGTTCTCCTAAAAAATATTCACCTAGTTGATCCACTGCAAGTTGTAGTTCTTTTGGATGGTTGACAGAAACTATTCCATCTTCTATTACACTAATAGAAATAATACCATCATTTGAACCTTTTATACAGGTAATTCCAATAGGAGTATTTATATTGGTCTCTAGATAATTATTCATTATCGTCTCGCAAGATACCCATACGAGTAGCTCTTTTTTCCCAATTGTTTCTTGCTAAAACTTGTAGGTCCGCCACACTGTCTTTTTCATCCAGAATTTCAATTCCTAATAAGGTTTCTATAATATCCTCCATGGTCACAATTCCATTAATTGACCCATATTCATCAACCACTAATGCAAGATGATTTTTTTCGGAAATTAGCATTTCAAATAATTCAGGAATAGGGATGCTTCTTCTTGTAACCAAAATGGCCCTTTTTATGGTTGAAAGAGGATCATTTCCACGACCATTAATCATAGCCTCTAATACATCATCCTTAAGTACAAGACCAGTAATATTATCTTCTTCATCTTTATATACTGGTATTCTGGAAAAGGTTAGATTGCGGTTATGTTCAAAGAAATTACCTATAGTTTCTTCTTCAGATGCAATTTTCATGACTGTTCGAGGAGTCATAATGTGTTTAGCTTCTACCTCATTGAAACGTAATAGATTTTTTATGATTTTGGATTCCGATTCTTCAAAAACACCCTCCTCATGAGCAATGTCTGTCATAGTGCCAAATTCTTCTCTACTAAACAAGGAACCATGGGCATTTTTACCACCAACCAGTCTAGTAATAAGACGTAACAACCAAATAATCCCTGTCCATTTTAAAGGAAATATTATAATTTGAAGGAAGGTTGTACTTATGCCTGCCAATTGCTTCCAATAAGTTGCTCCAATTGTTTTTGGAATAATCTCAGAAACAACTAGAATTAAAATAGTAGTTATTGAAGATACCAAAGCAACAATATGACTACCATTTCCAAATGCTTGTTCAGCGGAAGCTCCCACACCAATTGCACCTACCGTATGTGCTAATGTATTGAAGGTTAGGATGGCAATAAGAGGCATATCGATGTCATTTTTTAATGCTTCGAGTTTCGCGGCGTATTTTTTATTGTTCTTTTTTTCAAGGTTGATAAAAGTGGGTGTGACACTTAACAAAACAGCCTCTAATACAGAACAAATAAATGAGAAAAGAACAGAAAGAAATAGGAATGCGAGTAAGGTTGCCATTCGTTTTTATATTATACAACTAAGAACAAATGTAAGGAAATAATGAATTATAAAATTTCATAAATAAAAAACACCCATTTGGTAATGGGTGTTTTTATTACAAATTTAACTATACATGAACAGAAGCTAGGGTGTTTTGCCATTTTTTGGCTACTGCAAGTTGTACTTCGGCTTCCATTACATTGTCAACTGTTTCATCGTAAAATACAATTTCATCCATTTTGTTTCCACCAGTAATAGCGATATGAACTCGCTGAATGTATGTGTAGTTGTCTTCTCTTTTGATTTCAGTTTTTACTTCGCTGTGGCGATAGCCTTCAAGTGAAATTATTTTGGCTTTAGCTGGGGCGTCAATTGGCATAACCAATAGTTGACGGGTTTTACTATCAAGGCCTATGGCTGTGTGCTTCATAATTTCGTAAACATCTAATTGCATTTGATGTGAGGCTCCTGTTTTTAAAAATTCCTGTAGTCGTTTTTTTTCTTTGCTTTTATTGCGAATAATAATGTATAAGATGGGTCCCATAAATAGCGCGAGTAATAATAGTCCCATCAATGTAGTAGATACTTCCATGATTTTCTGAATTTAATGAATAGATAAACAGTTTCTCCAAATTATTTTTCAGAGAAACTAAAGTGGCATAATGAAATTCACAGATCAGAAAAAGGAATGGAAGGGAAATAAAAGTTGAAAGTACATTCCCTTTACGTCTAAAAGAACAGAAAATAATAATGGTAGTGGGGAATATATTTCAGAAATCTCAATGAAGTTAAAAGGAAAAACTTCATTTGCTGCCAATGGTTGACCATCAACATATTGTATAGAAAGGGAATAAAATTGATTTTCTACAGCAACAGCCTTTATTGGTATCTGCTGAATGATCTCTTCTGTATGAAGTTGGGAGGTTGTTAATTCACCAACTTTTTCATTAACCTCATTTGAAGAAGCCAAAACTCCTTGCAGGAAAAGGAATCCTGCAAGGAACATAATAAGGCTGTATTTAATTTGTATTTTCAGTGATTGCTTTTCTTAAAATGAATCAAAAGGTATTCCATATTATTTATATAGAAGTTTTATTACATCTTTTGCAAAATAGCTTGCAATTATGTCAGCTCCGGCACGTTTAATGGCAGTTATTTGCTCTAGCATTACTGCGTCGTGATCTAGCCAGCCTTTTTCCGAGGCAGCTTTTATCATTGCATATTCACCTGAAACTTGATAGACTGCTACAGGTACATCAACTGCATTTTTTATCTCACGTACAATATCCAAATAGGCTATGCCTGGTTTTACCATAACAATATCTGCGCCCTCATCGATATCCATTTCGGTTTCTCGAAGCGCTTCTATTCGATTAGCATAATCCATTTGATACGTTTTCTTGTCCTTTGGAATATGTAAGGCGTCTACTGGTGCAGAATCTAGAGCATCTCTAAATGGTCCATAAAATGCAGATGCATATTTTGCACTGTAAGCCATGATACCTGTATTTACTAAACCTTCTTCTTCTAAAGCTTCACGGATTTCTAATATACGTCCGTCCATCATGTCACTTGGTGCTACAATATCAGCTCCAGCTTGCGCATGAGAAATGCTCATTTCCGATAATATTGCAGTAGTAAGATCATTAACAATCATTCCATTTTCAATAATACCGTCGTGACCATAAATTGAAAAAGGATCCAATGCCACGTCGGTCATTACGAGCATGTCGGGCACGGCATTTTTAACTGTTTTTATAGCACGCTGCATTAATCCATTTGGATTTAAGGCTTCCGTTCCTTTGTTATCTTTTAAATTGTCAGGTACTTTAACAAAAAGTAACACTGACTTTAATCCTAGGCTCCATAATTCTTTCGCTTCCTTTTCAAGTAAATCTAAACTGTATCTGTAGTAATTAGGCATGGAAGGGATTTCTTCTTTTATGCCTTTGCCTTCTACAATGAATAGGGGAACTAGGAAGTCGTTGGGTGTTATAATTGTTTCTCGAACTAAAGAACGTATACTTTCATTGGTTCGTAAACGTCTATTTCTTCTAAGTGGGAACATACTTCAAATATTTATGGCAAAGTTATAAATATATAAGACTTGATTCGTTTTGTATCTTTAAAGTTTTGTTATAGTTGAAGTTGCCTTTTAAGGGCTTGATTCCAAGAAAAAGATTACTTTTTTTGTACATAACATGTTTTTTTATGAGAAGAAAAACCAGTTAAATGTTATTTTTGCCAGATGACAAAAGTATACCTTTTCAGTTTATGCCTAGTATTAACTAGCTGTTTTCAAATAACTGAAAAAATCCACCAATATAGTAATGAAAGTGGCCAATATTCTTTAATGGTTGATTTTTCGGAATCATGGTTTAAAACTAAATCGGCCATTTTTCTTGGAGAAGTGGATGGTGTTAGGATTCCCGAGGAGATGGAAATAAAAAAAAGATTGATGGAATATAAAAGGGACGCTCTAAAGATTCAGGGGATTTCTAAGGTAGAAACATCATATGATTTCAATAATTATATATTCTCCATACGATTTTCTTACTCAACTATAGCAAGTTTAAATGCCGCATTGAACCTTATAAATTATGATCAAGGGGAATTTATTCATTTTAAATTTAATGATGGATTATTTGAACGAATTGCTTCTTATCCATTACCGGAGGATTTAAAAACAAAAGAGAAAAGGAAAGAGACCCTTAGTGCTGCTCTTATTACAGCAGTTTATACATTTGACAAAACTATTTACGGGATTAAAAATCCGGAAGGAAAGCTGTCTAAATCTAAAAAGACTGTTTTTTTGAGACATACAGTGTGGGATGTTTTACAAGACAATTCCCTTATGAATAATTCAATACGTTTTACCCCTTAATTTATTATATGAAACAGTTTTTTTATTTGGTTTTATTAACGCCTATATTTTGTTTTAGTCAGGAATCTAAGCAGAGTGTCGATTATGTTGTTGAGTTTAATACCTCTCAGTTCTCTAAAAAGGTCGATTTTAATAGTTTGATTAGTCACCCAGTGATTGAAGGTCTTTATGAGGAATTTTTAAGCTTTAATCTAAAAGAGTTTATAACCTATGTAGATAAAAATAGATCAATTATTCTACATGGTAGTTTTACTGACAGTATACCATATTATCAACTTATCATTCCAATAAATAATTCTATGGGTATTGATAATTTAATTCAAAATCGCATAGAAACTCTTAAAGAGCTTGATCCTGGTTATAAAGAACAACCCATTGTGAAGCACCCTAATTTTAGTATGTTCTCAAGTTTGGAGGATGATATTACCTTGGGTTGGAATGAAGAGAATTTAGTGATTTATGGGTTTACAAATACAAATTCACCTACCCTTTATCATGATACTTCAGATTGGCTTGAAGAAGTGGAGGAAATAGAGGAAATAGAGGAAATAGAATATTTTGAAGAAGTTGAAGAAGTTGAAGAAGTTGAAGAAGTTGAAGAAGTTGAAGAAGTTGAAGAAGTTGAAGAAGTTGAAGTTGAGATACCTATGGAGGACCCTAAGGATCTCTCATGGATGTCATATGAAATAGATAGTACTCAAACTTCGTATTATGATGATTATCTAAAGCAATTAGAACAAGATAGGCTATCTCGGCAATTAAAGCGTGAAGGTTATCTTGGACTACTTTTTAGCAATGGATTAGTAACACCATCTTTGAGCAAATTAAATAGAGAGGCAGATGTATCTGCTTGGTTAAATTACGAGTCAGTGTATTCGAAGGTTACTAATTTCTATAGAGTACTAGGAGGTCTTGATTTTTTACCAAAATCAGATGAAAATTCAAAAAAATATTCTTTATTAAGTATGAGAATGGATCTTTTTTTTGATAATGATAATGCTAGAATAGAGCAAATTATTGAATACTCTCCAATGCTTTCAGGTGTCATGTCAAAAATTGTTAAGCGAAAGGCTAATAGCAATATATTCCGTTTTTTCCCTCAAGAAGAACCTATAGCTTATTTATCTTATCATTTTAATACAGAAGAAACACTTAAGAATTATCCTTTATTAATGGAGCAAATGCTTTCGGAGCTCCCTGTAGATAGTGAGGATACTGATATAGTACTTGATTTAGTTAGTACTTTAATAGATGAAAAGGCTACTGCCACAATGTTTGATGGTGACCTTTCTCTATTTTTTCACGCAATAGAAGCACACCAATATACATATATGGGCATTGAGTATGATGAAGATTATGAGGAGGTCGAAGTTGAAAAGACAATTGACCAGACCAAACCAATATTTACAATTGTATTCACATCATCCCATCCTACTTTAGGGAACAAACTATTACGACTAGCTGAGCGTAAGAGTGCCCTTGTGAAGGAGGGAGACTATTATTATATTCAAATGCCTGAAGATATTGGTGAATTGATATTGTTTAAAAAGGGTGATGTAATTGTAATAACGAACGGGTTGCAATATTTAAGTGAAGGAACGATATCTCCTTTTGCTAATAAAGTTAAGCGTGAAGTTTCTAAAAATTATTTTGTCGGAAATTTTGAAATCAAAAAAATTATAAATAATTATATCGAAACTCAAGATCTAGGGGATAGGACCGTAAAGGTTCAGAAAATAGCAAGTCAATTTGACACAATTAAGTTTAAATCTAGTAAGAAAATGACGGATAATAAAATGAAATTCGTTTTACAGTTAAACTCTAACCATGATGAGACTAATATTATTACACAAGTCTTAGATTTGATTTTGAACTTCAATTAGTAGTAAAAATTGAACAAAAAAGAGCAACTAATTTAGTTGCTCTTTTTTATATCCACTCCCTAGGATTAGCAAGTGTTTTGATTAGAACATCTTCCTTACTTCCTGCTTCTGGGTGATAATTGTAAACCCATTGTACATGAGGAGGAAGACTCATTAAAATGGACTCAATTCTCCCATTAGTTTTTAGTCCAAATAAGGTGCCTTTGTCATGTACTAAATTAAACTCAACGTATCGGCCTCGTCTTATTTCTTGCCATGTTCTTTGATCCTTAGTATATGGAAGGTCTTTTCTTCGTTCTACGATAGGTACATAGGCATCGAGAAAACTATTCCCAACTTCAACAACAAATTTGTACCAGTCATCCATTTTCATAGTTTGAGTTTCTTTTAAATAATCAAAGAATAAACCACCAACACCTCTGGCTTCATTGCGATGTGAATTCCAAAAGTATTCATCGCATTTTTTCTTATATAATGGATAAAATTCTAAATCGTGTTTGTCACATGCAGTTTTACATATGTTATGGAAATGCTTGGCATCCTCTTCATAAAGGTAATAAGGGGTTAAATCTTGTCCGCCACCAAACCATTGGTTGATAATGTTTCCTTTAAGGTCATACATTTCAAAATATCGCCAATTGGCATGTACAGTGGGGACCATTGGATTTTTTGGGTGAATAACCAGGCTTAAACCACAAGCAAAAAAATCTACTTGACCTACATTAAACAATTGTTGCATAGAATGTGGCAATTTCCCATGTACTGCTGAAATGTTAACACCTCCTTTTTCAAATACGTTTCCGTTTTCTATCACCCGAGTTCTACCACCCCCACCTTCTGGACGTTCCCAAATGTCTTGGTGAAAAGTAGCTTTACCATCTATAGCTTCTAATTTTGAAGTTATAGTGTCTTGTAACTGCTTTATGTAGGTATTGAAAATTTCTTTCATCATTAATTAGAAATAAAAACAGGTAAACCCGTGTGGTTCTTAATGTCATCTGGCTTTATGAGTTGCTTAGCTTTAGATAATTCTACAAGAATTAGAGTTTCTAAGGAATCGTTTTCTAATGCTATTTTATTGTTTAGCCATTCTGTAGCCCAAATTCTACCTAATGCGTTATTATGAACATCCATTGCGTGCTCTAAAGGAGGATTTGGTGAAAAATTCTCATGCCAAGCGGTCACTTTATCAGCAAAATTAGAGCTTTTCTCAAGGTTACTACTATGATAGTAGAATTCCCTAACTAACAACGCATTCCACATAATATGTCTAAAAGCATTTTCCTTACCATGGCCGTGGTGGATTTTAGGAAACAGACGTTCGCACATTTGCATACATGTTGCCGTTGCTTTAGCCGTAGGGAATATCCATAACGGTTTGACTAGAAAGAGCTGGCTTAAGCTCTTCATTTGTGAAAAACGAAGTGAATTAAGTACTGAAGCCAACTCTTTCCATTGCATCTTAGTATTCTTTTACAGCATCAACAAAAGCTTTGGCATGATCTACAGGGATGTTTGGTAGAATACCATGCCCTAAATTAACAATGTAATTGTCTTTACCAAAGGCATCAATCATTTCATGGACTAATTTTTTAATGGTTGGGATTGGGGATAATAATCTACTTGGATCGAAATTACCCTGAAGTGTAATATTACCTCCAGTTAAATAACGGGCATTTTGCGGCGAACATGTCCAATCTACCCCTATTGCAGAAGCTTTACTTTTGGCCATTTCTCCTAAGGCAAACCAACATCCCTTTCCAAAAACAATCACTTTGGTGTATGGTGCAAGTGCTTCTACAATTTGATTGATATACTTCCATGAAAATTCCTGATAGTCCGCTGGCGATAACATTCCTCCCCAAGAATCAAAGACTTGAATAGCGTTAACTCCGGCCTTAACCTTCTCTATAAGATATGCGATGGTAGTATCAGTTATTTTTTGTAATAAAGCATGAGCAGCTTCAGGTTGTGAAAAGCAAAACCCCTTAGCTGTATCGAAACTTTTAGACCCCTTACCTTCAACCGCATAGCAGAAAATTGTCCAAGGTGAACCTGCAAAACCTATTAAAGGGACCTCGTTATTTAACATTTCTTTGGTTAGTTTGATAGCATCCATTACGTATCCTAGTGATTCATGAATGTCTGGAATTCGAACATTATTGACATCAGCAGCGGAACGTATGGGGTTTGGTAATAGTGGACCAATATTTTCTTTTAACTCAACATCTATCCCCATAGCTTGTGGAACAACCAAAATATCTGAGAACAAGATTGCGGCGTCAGGTTTAACAATTCGAATAGGTTGTACAGTGATTTCGGCCGCTAATTCGGGTGTTTTACAGCGAGTAAAAAAATCGTACTTATCTCGTATTGCTCTAAATTCTGGAAGGTATCTTCCTGCCTGACGCATCATCCATACTGGAGGTCGTTCAACACTTTCGTTGTTAAGGGCTCGTAAGAATAAATCGTTTTTTATCATGTTTAGCATTTAAATACAGTACTTCATTCCAAGTACTACATGGGTTATTTATAATATTTAATACACTGAATGATTACATTTTCAATAGTTGGATGTTTTGCCGTTTTAATTTTATTGAAACCACGCTTGATTAAGGCATTGGCTGTTGTAGTCCCAATACAAAAAAGGGTTTCATTATTGTAATCGTTAGAGTTGAAGTAACTTTCAACTCCGGAAGGACTATAAAATAAAATACCATCCAAAGGTGTTGAAATACGTTGTGGTTGAAGTATTGTTTCATATACTTCTATTTCTGCATATTTAATAGAAGCTAATTGTAATGCGTTTGGCAACGTATTTCTTCTTAGATTTCCACAGAAAAATGTAAATTCCCTATCCGAATAGTTTTGAACTATGAGTTCGGAAAGTGTTTCAGCATATTCTGCCCACGCAACTACATTTATATGGTTCTCTTCTAAAAGTGCTTTTGTTTTTTGACCAACACAGAAGACTTCTTTGTTTGAAAGTTCAGATTTAGGAAATTGTTCTAATATACTTTTTACAGCATTTTGACTAGTGATTAATAAAGATCGGTTTAATTGTTTTTGATCCGAGGAAATCGTTTTATGCCGAATAGTTATAAAATCTACTTCCAATAGTTGTATACCTGCATTAAGCAGGTAGCCTTTTTGATTGAAAGCTAATTTTCTAGTCGATAAAACGCGAACATTTTTCATGACAATTCCTTTTTTATGGCTTCCATCAGGGCTTTACCACCATTATTTAGAATTTCATGAGCGCATGATACTCCGTAACCTTTGGCTTGGTTAATGTGTATTGATTTTTTTAGAGTAAGTTTTTGAGTGCCGTCTAGTGAAAATAATGCCCCTTCAAAGAAAAGCATATCATCTTTTATTTCAGCAATTGCGCCGATTGGTGCAGTACACCCTCCTTCTAAGGTTCTTAGAAAGTCCCTCTCAATATTTGTGCAAACAGCTGTTTTTTCATCGTTGAGAGCAATTAGTGCATTTCTTGTGAAAGAATCATTTTCCATCGCCACCACAAGCATTGCTCCTTGGGCTGGGGCAGGAATCATCCAGTCGAGTATAAGATGATTGTCTGGGGTTAAGTTAATACGTTGCAAACCGGCCTGGGCAAAAATGGCACCGGCCCAAGAGCTTTCTGAAAGTTTTTGCAAACGTGTATTAACATTACCACGTAAATCGACGATTTGGTGATTGGGATATTTGTGTAGCCATTGTGCTTTACGTCTTAGGCTTCCTGTTGCAATTGTGGTTATGTCTTTATTTTCATTTAAGAAGTTGATATCACCCTTATGTACTAATATATCTGATACTGCTGCTCTTTTCAATACGGCGGCCTGCACAATGCCTTTTGGAAGGGCAGTAGGTACATCTTTCATGCTATGAACGGCAATGTCAATATCGCCGTTTAACATGGCAATGTCTAATGTTTTTGTGAATATCCCAGTAATTCCTAATTCGTAGAGCGGTTTATTTAGTATTAAGTCTCCCGTTGATTTTACTGGTATTAATTCGGTGTCATAGCCTAGTAATTCAAGCTGGCTTTTAACAGTGTGAGCTTGCCATAAAGCAAGCTCACTATCTCTAGTTCCAATACGGATAGTCTTTTTCATTACAATTCGTTTTCCAGTTGAAATACTTTTTGGATAAGTTCAATGCTCTCATCTGATGCATCAGAATCCTTAAGGTGATTGGCAAAATGTGTGGTTATCTTTTGGATAATTCGATTCGAAATTATTTCAGCCTGAGCTTCATCAAAACCTGTTATCTTTTTACGCTGAAAATCAATTTCAGCATCTTTCATTGATTTTAGTTTTTTCTTTAGAGCTTTGATAGTAGGAGCAAAACGTCGAGTTTCTAGCCACTCGGTAAATTCCGTTTTAATTTCTTCGATAATATTCTCAGCTTGAGGAATGTATTGCTTTCTTCTTTCAAGTGTTTCATCCGTTATTTGAGAAAGATGATCTAGGTGAACCAACCTTACATTTGGAAGTTCGGTAACATCAGTGTCAACATTTTTTGGAATGGAAAGGTCCAGAATAAGTAATTCTTTATTAGGAAAGATGAGCTCTTTAGAAACTGTAGGATTTTGTGCTCCTGTCGCAACCACTAGGACATCTGCTTTTCTTATTTCACAAGGTAAATCTGCATAGTCTTTTACAATAAGATTAAATTTACCTGCTATTTTTTCTGCTTTGTCTTTGGTTCTGTTAATAAGAGTTATATGCTCATTTTTGGTATGCTTTACTAGGTTTTCGCAAGTATTTCTGCCAATTTTTCCAGTCCCAAAAAGTAAAATATTTTTTTCTGAAATGTTCGGGACATGAGCTAAAATGTATTGTACTGATGCAAAAGCAACAGAAGTTGCACCTGAAGATAACTCAGTTTCATTTTTTATGCGTTTACTTGCCTGGATAACGGAGTTGCATAAACGCTCTAAAAAAGCATTTCCGAGCTCATGTTCTCTAGATTGAACAAAACTTTGTTTAATTTGACTTATAATTTCAAAATCTCCTAAAATTTGACTATCTAGTCCTGTGCCAACTCTAAACATATGTGCAATTGCATCCCTGTTTTTGTGCACGTATGCCACTTTTTCAAAGTCTTCTAAAGAACCTTTAGAATGCTCACACAATAATTTAATTAGTTGAAATGGGTGTTGTGCAAAGCCATACATTTCAGTACGATTGCAGGTAGAGGTTACCAGTAGAGCATCAATTCCTTCAGCCTTAGCGTCTTTTAAAAGGGCAAGTTTCTGCTCTTCATTTAGACTGAAACGACCACGTGTTTCGGCATCCGCTTTTTTATAGCTTAACCCTATTGCGTAGAAATGTTGATGTTTAGAAATGTGATACCGATTCATGCAGTGTTTTTTCAAAACGATAGCAAAAGTAGGGTCATTATTTATAAAAAAATAACGCTTGAAGTACTTTTTTTAACGCTTCAAGTGATTTTAGGTCTTTTTGAGGTTCTTTTAGGCTAAATTGGGTACATTTGTAGTGAATATAGTAGCTGACAAAGTATTTGTTTGGAATCATTCTAAATAAAATAGGTAATATATACATGGAAGAAGTGTTTCAAAATAACGCTGAAGGTGCAACAAAGGAGCATGAGATTGAAAGAGGATTTTTGATGTTGGTTCATCAAAATGAATCAACGGAAGTACACTACATCAATAGGCAACCTGGTCGATCATATATACAGTTGCATTTTGGGCTGAAAGGAAGTTCCCGCTTTCTCTTTAATGAAGGTCGATATATTTTAGAGGTGCCTGAAGAGAAAATGTTGCTCCTATACAATCCTCAAAAAGATTTACCAATACACTTGGAGATTCAACCAAAGTCATGGCTTGTGTCCATTCTTATTACTTTACCAAAATTCCATGGTTTGTTTTCTACAGAAGCGGGACATGTTGATTTTTTAAGCATGGAAAATAAGGATAAAAAGTATTACACAGACGGAGCTATCTCACCTTCTATGGCTGTGGTTTTACATCAATTGGTGAATACACAGCTTCATCCGTCCATTCGGGATTTGTATATGAAAGGTAAGATGTATGAATTACTCAGCTTGTACTTTAATAAATCTGAAGAAACTGATGTAGAACAATGTCCTTTTTTGATAGATGAAGAGCATATTCTAAAAATAAGAAAGGCCAAAGATATTGTTTTAGCAAATATGGCTGAACCGCCAGGTTTGCAGGAATTAGCCAATGAGGTGGGTTTGAATCTTAAGAAATTGAAAGTAGGATTTAAGCAACTTTATGGCGATACTGTTTATAGTTTTTTATTTGACTATAAAATGGAATATGCGCGAAAAATGTTAGAAAGCGGCGAGTTTAATGTTAATGAGGTGAGTGTAAAGGTAGGGTATAGTACTCCAAGTCATTTTATTGCTGGGTTTAAGAAGAAGTATGGTACTACCCCTAAAAAGTATTTAATGACAATTTCTTAAGTATCAATTTTAGTGATATCGAAGAAGATAAATACAATAAAAAAGCAGTGGGATAAATTACAATAGTACCCTACTTTTGTATCAATTATTTATGGTTGTAAATACTTGTTTTTTCAATCCTATAGGAAGTAAGCCTTCTTATTTTTGAAAGACTTTTTTTTAAAATATGATATCGAATAAAGTGATTCCTGAAATAGGGGAGCATATTCATACGGAATACATGCGTTTAGGATAATATATATAGTTTGTTAATTATTAAAGATTTAGCTTGTGAAAAAAGGAGTTCTTCTTGTTAATCTGGGTTCACCCGACTCAACTGAAGTAAAAGATGTAAAACGTTATTTGGATCAATTTCTTATGGATGAACGTGTTATAGATGTTCCCTACTTAGTAAGGGCATTTATTGTTCGTGGCATTATTTTAAGAACTAGACCTAAGAAATCGGCTGAGGCTTACAAGCGTATTTGGTGGGAGGAAGGTTCTCCCCTAATTGTTCTTACTGAACGTTTGCAAAAAAAAGTTCAACAGTTGGTAGATATCCCTGTGAGTATTGCCATGCGTTATGGAAATCCATCTTTAGAAGCGGGAATGAGGGAGCTTGCTTCTCAAGGAGTGACTGAAATATTATTGGTGCCATTATATCCTCAATTTGCAATGGCTACTACCGAAACAATACTAGTTTTAGCTGAAAAATTACGTAGCACTAAATTTCCAAACATTCGATTTACTGAAATTCCAGCTTTTTATAGTCATCCGGATTATGTGAGAGTACTTTCAGAATCCATTAAGGAAGCTTTGCAGGAAAAAGATTGGAATCATATTCTGTTTTCTTATCATGGAGTGCCCGAACGACATATTAAAAAATCAGATATTACTAAATCACACTGTAAAATAGATGGTCAATGTTGTCAGAGTTCTTCACCTGCTCACCAATATTGTTACAGACATCAATGTTATGAGACTACTAAACAGGTAGCAGAGTATTTAGGGTTAAAAGAAGGAACCTATTCTACTTCATTTCAATCTCGATTGGGACGTGATCCATGGTTACAACCTTATACCGATCAAACTATTGAAAATATGGCACATCAAGGTGTAAATAAGTTGGCTGTTGTTACTCCAGCTTTTGTTTCTGACTGTTTGGAGACGCTCGAAGAGATAGGGATGGAAGGTAAGGATGAATTTTTAGAAAACGGAGGGAGTGAATTTCACCTGATACCATGTCTTAATGATAGAAATGATTGGGCTCAAGTTCTTTCAAGATGGGTTTCTGAATGGGCCGCTGAACCCGAATCTGTAACTCATGTCTAAAATATCATCTTCGCAATTGGGAAGCGAACCAATAGGTTCCTTATTGATAAAGCAGGCTGTGCCGGCATCAATCGGAATACTTGTGATGTCGCTCAATATTGTGGTGGATACTATTTTTGTGGGTCAATGGATAGGAGCAGTTGCTATTGCCGCAATTAATGTAGTACTTCCAGTATCTTTTTTTATAGGTGCTTTAGGAATGGCAATTGGTATAGGGGGTTCCTCAATTATTTCAAGAGCACTTGGAGCGGGAGATAAAGGCAAGGCATTACGCACCTTTGGGAATCAACTATCATTGACTTTGCTTTTCTCGGTGTCTTTTGTTTTGATGGGGCTTTACTTCGTAGATACTCTAGTACCTAGTTTTGGTGGTAAAGGTGCTATTTTTGAACCTGCAAAAGTCTATTATAAGATTGTATTATACGGAGTGCCATTTTTAGCATTATGTATGATGGGTAATACTGTTATTAGGGCTGAGGGGAAACCTAAATTTGCAATGTATGCCATGATGATTCCTTCAGTAGGTAATCTGATTATGGATTATTTGTTTATTTATATCTTGGATTGGGGCATGGCTGGTGCTGCATGGGCTACCTCCATATCGTATGTGCTTTGTTTTGGATATGTGCTCTATTTTTTTTTAAGTAAACACAGTGAATTAAAACTTAAATTACCACATCTATTATTACAACTTTCTTTGGTAAGAGAAATCGGAGCTTTGGGTTTTGTAACTTTAGCTCGTCAGGCAGTGGTTAGTATAATTTATCTTTTAGTTAATAATATTTTATTTAATCTTGGTGGGGAGTCTTCTGTGGCAGTATATGCTATAATTGGAAGAATGCTAATGTTTGCCCTATTCCCTGTTTTAGGAGTCACTCAAGGTTTTCTACCTATAGCGGGTTACAATTATGGGGCCCATCATTATGAAAGGGTCCGTGAGACTATTAATACCTCTATAAAATATGCTTCGTTATTAGCCACGATTGTCTTTCTATTAATATTTATTTTTCCAGAGACAATTGTTAAAGTATTTACTTCTGATGTGATAGTGGTCGAAAATACACCTAATGCGATGCGATGGGTTTTTGCTGCCACACCTATAATTGCATTACAGTTAATTGGGGCAGCATATTTCCAAGCAATTGGTAAGGCAATACCCGCCTTATTGTTAACCCTTTCTAGACAAGGATTTTTCTTTATCCCATTAGTTTTGCTTTTGCCTAGGTTTTATGGTGAAAATGGAGTATGGATTTCTTTTGCAATTGCTGATGTACTTTCAACTATTGTAACAGGGTATTTTTTAAATAAGGAAATTAAAAAGGATTTAGTAACCAATTTTAGATAATCTTAGTATGGATTTGTATAATTACCTTAAAGCATTGCACCTTATTTTTGTTATTACTTGGTTTGCTGGGCTTTTTTATATTGTACGGTTATTTGTTTATCATGCTGAAGCAGTTGACAAGCCAGAGCCAGAACAAGGTATACTTATCAATCAATATAAATTGATGTCAAGGAGATTATGGAATATTATTACTTGGCCTTCAGCAATTTTGGCCAGTGTTTTTGCTTTTTGGATGCTTTTTTTTACTCCAATGGGAAAAGCTTGGTTAGCAATGCCATGGATGCACATTAAACTAGGTTTTGTGTTTTTATTGTATGTATATCACCTTAAGTGTCATCAGATATTTAAACAATTGCAACGCGACCAAATAAAATACAGTGCTTCTTTTTTTAGACTATGGAATGAAGGTGCCACCTTGCTACTTTTTGCTATTGTGTTTATTGTAATTTTAAAAAGCACACTATCTTGGATTTTTGGTGTTCTTGGGCTTTTTGGCTTGGCTATCCTGCTTATGATTGGAATTAAAGCATATAAACGATACAGAGAAAAACATCCCAATGCGTAGTGGAAAAGAATACATAATTGGAGGATTTATTTCTTTATTGGTAGGTACATTTGGATGTACCTCTCAGGAAGAATTAAGAAAGGTCTTTTCTTTTCCTTCTCAAATGAAAGAAGTGTCTGGAGTAACCTATGATGCTAAACGCTCCATGTTATGGGCGATCGAAGATAGTGGTAATAGAAATGAAGTTTATGGCATTGACACCCTAGGGACAGTGGTCAAAACAATTGCGGTAAATGGGGTTGAAAATAACGATTGGGAGGCCCTGACAATGGGAGCTGATGGAAGTTTGTATGTTGGAGATTTTGGAAATAATGGAAATACCCGGAAAAATCTTGCAATTTATGCGCTAAATCCAGAATCATTGTATGAGAATAATGCAGAAGTTGCTTATAAAGTTTCTTTTTATTATCCAGAACAACGAACTTTTCCACCCGAGAAAACCGAAAAATTCTATGATGCAGAAGCATTTTTTTTAGTAGGAGACCATTTTTACCTTATCACTAAAAATAGAAGTAAAGGTTTTGGAGGAACAGCAAGAGTTTATAAAATTCCTAATCGGGAAGGTAACCATGCAGCTTTACTTCTTGGAGAGCTAGAAACGTGTGAACGATTTTCGTACTGTGCAATTACCGATGCTGCTATTAGTCCTGATGGAACACGTATAGTCTTATTGAGTCAAAAATTTGTGTGGATCTTTGATCATTTTTCAGAACACAATTTTCTGCATTTAGCAAATCGGAAAATTGAATTACCTGGTATGACGCAGAGAGAAAGTATAACATTTAAAGATGCCAATACGGTTTGGATTGCTGATGAAAGGGATAAACATACTGGAGGAAAAGTGTATGAGTTTTTATTAACTCCTTAAAATGTAAATCCGATACCAAACGTAAATCGACCTGTTTCTTTTCCTTTAAAATAAGAGGTTTGTAAGGATATCATATTTATAGCATTTAGCCATAGCCCCCCTCCGGTGGCTGAATGCCAACTATTTGAATCTTCACCTTGCAACCAGACCCTGCCGTAATCAAATCCGCCAAAAACGCCTAAATTCATTGGGATAAAGCTCTTTTTGAAATTGGGAAAGCGTAAACGTAGATCAGAACTATGAACGAAAGATTGTTTTCCTAAAAAACGTTCATTTCGATATCCTCTTAAGTCAGTACCTCCTAGTGAAGCACCTTGGAAAAAATCATAGTCATTTGAGAATAACTTTTTGCCTTTCAGCCTGGTTGCCAAAACGAACTTTTTAGTAAGGGTTAGAGGTAAGGTAAAGGCTATGCTGCTCTCTACATATGGAACTTGTCGTTTTGTATTGTTGAGGTTAAATTTCCACCCTCCCTGTATATTAAAACTCATACCAGTTGAAGGTTGTGCTGGTTCGTCATAGTTTTGGAAAGTATATCCAAGGTCAATTCCTAAGAATTGCTGGTGGCTAAAAAGCCTAGGCTCAACAATACCTGGTTGATTGATAAACCTATTTTCGGTTTCTTCAACTTCTATGCTTTCTATGGAAAGTCCAGCATTAAGAGCGCTTCCATATTTTCCTATACGCATTAAAGCAGGGGAAAACGAATATATTTGCATGCGAACTCTGTTGAAGTCCATGCCGTTGTCTTTATCGGTGTTTATAGTCTCATTTCCAGGGCCAAAGTAATTAATTGCAAAATTTGAGCTAGTAGCATGAGCATTCAAGACTAAATTCCATTGGTTTCGCGCAAATGGAAATTGAGCGTTGTAAAAAATTTCAAATCCTTTGGTCGCAAAATAATAATTGGCTTTAAATTTATGCTGTTCAGAAAAGGGATTTTGAATAAAATTTTGTTTGGTAAGTGTAGTCACAAATCCTAATTTGAGACCATCATCTGGGTTATACCCTAATGAAGGCAATGTAGATAATATTGAGATGGGTACCTTTTTGTAAAAATATTCATTAATTTCATAATTATCACTCAATAGCTTTCTGGCATTAGAAGCGTTCTCTAAAGTGTTTTTCTTACTTACATAGTCATAAATCAACACTTTTTTACCATCTTCAATCGTATAGGTGTCATTATTCAAACCACCCAACAGTCTTAATTTAGCATGGTTATTATATGGGCCTGATACTTCATATATATCATCATCATCCAATCCATAAATCCATATTTCTTTCGAATTGTCATTGGTGTAGGTTTGAGAGAACATTAGTTGATCCCCACTTTTTTTAATGCGAAAAGTCTTTACTGTAGTACTTCCATCAAAGTTTCTTTGGATTATAAATCGGTCATCTTTATCAGTTCCTGAAATTAGAACTGTTTTGAGTAGTTGTTTATAATATCGAGCAGCATAGGAAGGTAATTTTTGTCTACGTATGGCAAAAATCCTCTTAATATCTTGAACAGTTGAATCTTGAATTTCAATTGGAAGTTTGGTAAAAGCAAATTCAAATAAATCATCTGTAAGGACTTCAGTAATCTCGGTTGCTTGTGTTACCCATTCTTTTTCTGTGGTCTTATTTAGTATAAGCAAATCAAGAGGGAAAGCAGTTTTATTAATCCATCGCGGAGGAGCAAACTTTTCTTGATAATTTTTTATATGTCTTAATGGTGGAAGTTTAACTAATAAAGATAGCAAGGCTCCGTCTACTTTTGCAAATACTTGATCTCGGTCCCTAGGTATTGGACGATAGACAATTGTATCACCTATTTCAAATTCTGACCATCTCCATTGGTCAGAATGACGATCCCAATCACCAATAAGCATATCAAATAATCGAGCTCTTAAGTACGCTTTGGTATCAACCTTGTATTTTTCATCTTTACGAAGGTTGTCCATCATATCATCTGTGCTGATGATATCTTGAGGATTGCCAAAATTATCTGCATCAATATGTTCTTTTGAGGGACGTTCTTCTAGCATATATAGGGCGTCACCATATTGATTGTTGTATTGTCTAAGTGCTGGTTGTTTTGGTATATAATATAATTGTGGACGGGTGTGGTAAAGGCCTAATGAAGCACTAAGGGTGTCCAGTATGAAGGGGGCATAGGGATGAGATGTCGTGTAAAAATCATAAATAAATGCTTCGGTGCTGGTGTTTTTAAAGACATCTTCCACATATTGATCTTCGAAAAGAGCAGTTTGTAAAAAACGAGTAGCATTTTTCTTTAAAGCTCTAATGACATATTCTTTACCTTCAGGATTTTCTAATCTGAGCGACATTGATTGGTTTCCTCCACCTGAGATAATTGGTGTCAATCCCCCAAAAATAGTATCAAGTTTTAGTGTTTTTGCAGAAATAGAGGTGCCATAAAGGTGTCGATAATGGGTGCCCCAAAGCCATTTGTAAAGAGTACTTTTCCTAGTGTCTTTTTTGTCATAAACGGAAGCCTGCACATGGGAGGCAGTTGTAGATAATGAATCCGTAAACTTAGCCTTGGAAGATTCCATAATCTTCTTTTGATAAAGAAGCGTTTCTGTTGTGTTTGAAGTGTCATAAAATTGTAACCAGACCTCTCCATTATCGAATAATTCTAGAGTTGCATATCCCGGAATGCCAGCTGTAAAACTTATTGGTTGAACTGCTTTTGCGGCCTCTATTTTCGATGCTGAACCACTGACAATTTGTTTTAATCCTCGGTCTTCAATGTATTGTAAAGAATGCTCATGTCCGGATACTAATATTATATTGTCTCTACCCTGTAACATGGTTTCAATTCGGTTGATCAAGAGTTTATATTGGGGGTGTTGCACATCAGCAGGGCTAGCGCCTGTTGTTTTTCTAAGGAGATTAATTACAGAGCCTAGGATAGGAAGCGGGATTTTTTTAATTGGGAACAAATGTTTGGATGCCGCATAATAGCCTCCATGAGGTCCATTTGTTAGTAAAGGATGATGAATTGCGATAAGGATAGTTTTATTTTGGTTTTTATTGATTAGACTACGTAGCTCTTCAAAGAAAGCGTCTCGAGTCTTTATGTCGCATTGATCATTTATCCCTGGGTGTTTATCCCAGTTTTGAATAAACCATTCACTATCAATGGTAATAAGGGTTAAGTTGTCGTTTATATCAAGTATGTCCAGCCCACATCCTTTTCTTGGGAGGAACGATTTCTTATCGCCTAAATAGTCTGTAACCATAAGCTGTTGACGCTCCAAACCTTTTAAACCGTTGTACCAATCGTGATTTCCTGGAATGAAAACTGTTTTTCCTTTAAAGTCATTGGTAATTTTAAGTTGCATTTTAAGCTTGTTTTGAGCTGATGCATAAGAAGGGTCATCCTCAGGTGGTAAACCTTTTTGATAAATGTTATCACCAAGAAACAAAAGTGTACTATTTGAAGATGCAAGTTTCAAACGATTTGAAAGATGATTTAGGGTTTGTGTTCCGATGGATTTATCAGCATTGCCGGCATCTCCTATTAGGAAAATAGTGTGACTGCCATTGGCTTTAGGAGGAGTTAATTCCTTGGTTGTTTTGATACCGTATTGTGGTTCAAGTGTAGCACAGCCAATGGAAGCCCAAAGCAGTATCGTGCTTACAAGAGCTGTTTTATTTCGGAAACTGAGGAGATAAACCCAAAACAATTTCATAATTTAGTACGGTTAATCATAATAAGATGAGTGTACTGCCCAAAGCCGAAGCGTTTGTTTTTCAGTTATTCAAAGATAAACTTTCTACATCATATACCTATCATAACTTTACACACACTTTGCAAGTGATCCAAGGTGTTAAGGAATTGATTGAAAATGAAAATCTTTCAATTGAGGAATCGTTGTTAGTTGAGTTGGCAGCTTGGTTTCATGATACAGGCTATATTGAAGGATGTAAGAACCATGAAGAAAGAAGTGCTGAAATTGCTAAAGATTTTATGGCAACTGAGGGGTTTTCAATAGAACAGCAATTGAAAGTGGCTTCTATAATTTTGGCTACGGAAGCACAAAGTGAGCCGAAAACAGTACTTGAAAAAATTCTGCGAGATGCTGATTACAAACATTTCACTAGTGAACATTATTTATCTATATGTGAGTCTCTCAGAGCTGAGTTACAATATACAGTAGGTAAGACCTATACAGATCTTGAATGGGCGTATGAAAACCAACGAATTTTGCTTTATGGACATCGGTTCTTCACTGAATATGCCAAAAAGAATTGGCAACCCTTAAAGGAGCTTACAATTGCTCAGGTTCAAAAAAGAATTACAAAACTCACTGAAGGAGATATCACCAAAACTGATCTAAAAAAGAAAAAACTTGAAAAAATGGAACGCCCTGAACGTGGTATTGAAACGATGTTTAGGGTGACACTAAATAATCATACCCGATTAAGTGAGATTGCAGATAGCAAAGCCAATATTTTACTGTCTGTAAATGCAATAATCATTTCAATTGCCTTATCTACTCTTATACCTAAGTTAGATGCGCCAAGTAATGCACATTTAATAATGCCTACCTTGGTTATGCTTTTATTTAGCGTTGCTTCGATAATTTTTGCTATAATGTCTACAAGACCAAAGGTAACCAGAGGAGTATTTACTCCTGAAGATGTCGCACAGAAAAAAGTTAATCTTTTGTTTTTTGGTAATTTTTATAAAATGCCAATAGAGTCGTACTTAAAAGCGGTAAATGAGGTGATGAAAGATAGGGATTACCTCTATGATTCCATGATAAAGGATTTGTATTATCTTGGTTTGGTTCTTAATAGAAAGTATAAATTATTACGAATTACCTATACGGTTTTTATGATTGGCATTATTGTATCAGTGGCAACCTTTGTATGGGCATTTAGAAGTGCTGGATTTTAGTTCAGAAGTTCGTTCAATAAATCTTCATAGCTATATTTATGTCGGTTTCCACTTTTTACATGTAGCACTTTTACTCTAGTTGCTTTTAATCCGAATATACCTTGCAGGTCTTCAATTTCAAATTGTTCTACCTCCATATCTAGGATTCCTTTAAATTGAAGGAATTGGATATATTTCATATACTCAGTTTCTTCCTGTTTGCCAGAATATACTATGGTGATTTTCCCTTGTTCCGTAATACGTTCTCTGGTTCCTTTAATATAGGCTTTATCGATACGTTTTTTGACTACCTCATAGCGAGCGTTGTAGGTTCCATCCACATCAAATCTTTTCTCATCCATGCGAAAACGAATTGCAATGGGAGAATGAGATACTAGTATTAATGAGGTTACTTCAAGAGGAAATGGCAACGAAGTTTTTATGTCGTGATGAGCCATTTCCATTTCGCACATGACCTGTAATTGCCATAGACGTAAGTTTTGTAGGTAGATGGTGTTGTATTCTTTATGAGGAGCAATTGAAGCACCTATATACATGTTGTGTTCTACACCATCAGTTTTAAAGCGTTCATAGTAGTGCGGGTAAAACGCTTGTGCTTCAACCTGCTTTTCATCTAAAAGCGAAGCCATTTTTTTGTTAATAATAGCAAGAGTGGTGTCGAATTTTTTTCGAGCTTGATAAAAGGTGCCCATTTTAGGATCAATAGCATCAAAATAAGCTTTCACTTTTTTCTTTCCATCGTGGGTAAAATCAGCGTTTTCGAAAAGTGGATGAATTTCTTGTTGTATATATAGTTGTATTTGTAATTCTGTATTGGCATTAATTCCTATCGAAAGCTCATTTAGCATGGTTTCTATCTCAAAAATACGTTGTTCAAATAACAGAAATTGATTTTTGGATTTGACCTCTTCCATAAGTTCTCTTATGACTCTTAATTGACTTGATAAGTCAGTTTGGGTAGTTTTATTCCTTGTCTCTGAGGAGCCTTTTATATCGATTTGTCCATAGAGAGGATATACATTTTTGAAAACTATTTCTTTTAAAGTATAGTCCCGTCCTTGGCTATTTTCAACTAAGAAATTTTGCGCTTCTTGTTTAAACTTCCAAGAAACACTTGGATGAATTGAGGTGTACTCCTTTTGAATAACCGCATCAATTTGATTGTGAAACTCACTGTAATAACGATCTAAAGTGTCTGTAACAAAAGGTAGCACAATATCTAGTTTGTGAGCGTTAACACTATTTAAGGCTCCCGGCTGGGATGAGGCAAGTTCAATGATTCCTAAAATAGTATTGTCTTTCACAACAGGGGCCATGATACAACTTTCTATTCCTTGAGAAAGTAGATGTTGTCCCATAGCTTTGTTTGCAGGACTTTCTGAAAATTTGGAAATATGAGAAATGCTGAAGTACTTTTTCTCCTCCATTAACGTCTCGAATGAACAACCACATAATGCATTTTTACAATCTGCTTCCTCGCTATCTAAAAGAATAAAGCTGGTAAATTTATCCTTTGATGACACCATTTTAAACTTGTTTTCTTCCTGAATGTATGGAGTAAAGCCAACTTTAAGATCAGGAACTTTGAAAATAGACCTAAAAATGTTTTCAATATTTTCTCCTCGAACTATTTGGTCTGGTTCACTTCGTAAAAGGTTACTTTTAAGGTTTGAAAGGGCGTTTTCCACAGAAACGTCAAAAAGAATTACAATGCCAAAGCCCTTCATAATCCAACTATTAGGAGGAAAAGTTTCCTTCCATAAAGTTAGATTGTCGAAATTATCCATGAGGGAATCAATTTTGTCTTGCGACAATATTGGTAATTCTTTTTTAGGGAAAAGTTCAATGAAATCCCCATTATACATAATTCGATAATGATGCATTATGCCTTTGGCATCTGGAATGTCATAAAACAATGGTTTACTGAGATCCAAGGTTTGGTTGTAATGTTGTTTTAAGATAAGGCAACAATTCATAATGTAGAACTGATGTTCATCAAAATCCCGAATCGTCATATCAAATGATTCCCCCGCCTCTTCAAGGATTTTCTTAAAACGTTCTGTAAAATTAAAGGCAATATTTTGAAAGGGTATAGATACGGCCTTAATTTCGTTATTGGTAAGTGCTGTAGGAAACAGATCACTCATTAGACTTTTAATTAAAGGTTCGTTCTTGGTAATTATGTCCATGGAATGAATACCCTCCCTTAACTCGGGTACTTTATTGACTTCATTTAATAACGACTGAGCATAAGCAACTCTGTATGGAACTGCGTCTGTTTGGGCAATATTTTCCAGTGTTTCAATTAATTTGTGAAACGATATCTGTAGCTCAAAAGGAGATTCTGAAAATAGTGGAACATTCATGCCTTGGTAAACCTTTAGTTGTAAATGCAAAAATACGGATATTTTCTAAGCTGATTGTGTAACTTTGGGCACACAATCATTCCTAGTGCTATGAACAGAATTGAACGACTTTTAATTACCGGAGGATTAGTATTAATATCACTCGGAGTATCAGCACAAGAATTGGTCAATAATTCCACTGTTGACAGCTCTTCTTTATGGAAAAAATTAGCCTATGATGGAGCTTCAGTTTTTGGTGGAGTTAAACATGCCTATACGAGTCCTTTTCGTTGGGAAAAGGATGATTTTGTAACCCTGGGAGCGGTGACTGCTGGAACTGTATTATTACATTTAATTGATGAAGAGGGGAATGAGTACTTTACAAATCAAGCGGCTGGAGTACCTCAAGGAATAAGAGATTTTGGATTTTATTTTGGGAAACCACTTTATAATTATGGTTTTACAGGAAGTGTTTATGCCTTGGGATTAATAACTAAAAATGATGATATTCGGCGCACTGGAGTTCTTCTAATTTCGTCTGCAACTGCATCTGGTGTTCTGCAAACTGTTTTGAAAACGGTTGCTGGCAGAGCCCGTCCTGTTGCAGGAGAAGGAGCCCTGACATTTGATCCTTTTAATAAGGAAGCTGCATTTCATTCTTTTCCTTCAGGACATGCAATGCTTTCTTTTACTACTGCCTATGCGATAGGTAAACAATTTGAAAATCCATTGGTGCGTTACAGTATTTATGCCGCCGGTATGATTACGCCAGTATCACGGTTATGGGCTGGAGCTCATTGGGTTACGGATGTGGCACTAGGTATTGCTATAAGTGTGGCGGTGGTTGATAGTATAGATAATTACCTCAAAAAAGAAGGACGCTATGAAAGTGATAGGCAAAAGCCTATGATTCAATGGAGTTTGCGATTAGGTCCTCAGAAAGTAGGTCTGGTTGGAACATTTTAGGGTTAAGTAACCCAGGTTACATATGCTTTTTTTAAGTTGAGGTATTTTTGGTGTAATATAAATCATATGAAAATCCTTAATAAAAAAGTAATCTTCACCTCTTTGGGTGCGTTGTTTGGAGCAATTATGGGCTATGCTTATTATTATTTTATTGGCTGCGTAAGTGGCACATGTCCAATAACTTCTAGACCATTTACTGCAACAGTTTATGGTGCTTTTATGGGAGGATTGCTATTCAATACTTTCATCAGAAATCCTTCAAAATAATGGTATGAAGTCATTAGTTTCACTTACCTTACTAATTGGGATGACCTCATGTGGAGGTTCTTCCAAGAACGAATATTTAGCATTATCCTCGACTAATGAGATAGAAGTAGTGTATCAAGATCCGCAGGCTAAATTATTGCTAGAAAAACATTGTAATGTGTGTCATAGTCCAACTGCTCCGCAAGGTGAAGGCAGAATTGCTCCACCTATGGTTGCGGTAAAAATGCATTATATTGAGAAATATCCCAAGAAGGATGATTTTGTGAAAGCCATGATAGATTTTGTTAATAGGCCTTCAGAAGAAGCATCTTTAATGCCTGGAGCGGTTCGGAAGTTTGGACTAATGCCTTACCAACAATTTCCTAATGGAAGTATCACTGAAATTGCGTCCTATTTGTATGACTATACTATTGAATCTCCAATTTGGTTCCCTTCTCATTGGGAAAAAATGGGTAAAGGGAGATTTAAACAGAAAGGAGCAAAGGAAAATGTGAAGGGTAGGCAGGATGGTAGTCACTATATGAAACAATCTTGGGAGACAAAAGGGTTAGAAATTGCTCTAAAGACTAAAGAAATCTTGGGGAAGGAATTGATGGGTACTATTCAGAAGAATGGCGTATTGAATGCTTTGGAGTTTTGTAGTACGAATGCAATTCCAATTACCGACAGCGTTGGAGTGGTGAATGGAGTGTCTATAAAGCGAATATCTGATAGAAATCGGAATTCATTGAATAAAGCTTCGGAGATGGAAACTAGGTATATACATCAATTTCAAAGTGATATGCAAAGTGGGATAGAGCCCCAACCAATTGTAGAAATGAGTAAAGATCAAGTACAATTTTATTATCCAATCATGACTAATAGTATGTGCTTGCAATGTCATGGTGAAACTGAAAAAATCAGACCAGAAGTATACCATAAAATTAAAGAACTGTATCCATTGGATTTGGCGTTTGGATATACTGAGAACCAGGTTAGGGGAATTTGGAGTATTCTTTTTCCACTGAAAAATAAATAGTTACGTTATTTTATAGTTAAAAATGCTGTGATAGCATTTTTTTTGTAGTTTTGTTAACCAAATGGTTAAACCAAAAGATTAAAATGAAGAAGACGGATATTAAAACCGAGCAACTAATTCTTGAGGCGGCAAAAAAAGTTTTTATACGTAAAGGGATGGACGGAGCTCGTATGCAGGAAATTGCTGATGAAGCTCAAATAAACAAAGCACTCCTGCATTACTATTATCGAAGTAAGCAACAGCTTTTTGAGGCTGTTTTTATACATGCTTTCACTGCCCTTGCTCCTCAACTCAATGCAATTCTAAATCAGGAATCAAGTATTGAATGCAAGGTTAGGGAGTTCACCAAAAGTTATACTTCTTTTATGATAAAGCAACCCTATCTTCCAGGATTTATAATTCAGGAGCTAAATCGAAATCCAGATTTTGTTCAACAAATTGGTGCTTTTGGTCAATTTCCAAATTTGGATAAATTCAGGCTTCAACTGAATATGGAAATAGACCAAGGGAAAATTAGATCAATTAATCCAGAGCAGTTATTTGTCAATATTATGGCCCTTAATATTTTCCCTTTTTTAGGTAAACCACTAATTAAAGGGATTACTGCAATGGATGATAATAGCTACCATCAAATGGTGGAAGAACGAAAGGAATTGGTGGCTGATTTTATAATTCAGGCTATTAAAGTACATTGATATGAAGAGTAATTTTATCCTATTTGTCCTGTATATAATATCGGTAAGCGGATGGTCGCAAAAACCATTCTATAGCTTGCAAGATTGTTATGATCTGTTGGAAATGAACTATCCGTTGGCTGCTCAAAAGGGCTTGCTCCAACAACAGTTAGAGGTTCAAAAGGCTGTTATGAAATCTCAACAACTTCCATCCCTTGAATTAGCAGCTCAAGCAACATACCAAAGTGATGTAACACATGTCCCTGTACCAAATTTAGGGATAGAGCCATTGAGCAAAGATCAGTATCGTAGTACGTTAACCATGAAGCAACTTATTTATGCTGGTGGTAGAATAGGAGCTAATCTTTCCCTTGAGTCTGTAAAAGCTATAGCAAAGGAAAGGGAAATTGAGGTGCAACTTTATCAAATGAAATGGGAGGTAAATAGGCTCTATTTTTCCATATTATTAGCTCAGGAACAACGTGAATTACTGGTAGTTCGCGGTAAACAATTGGAGGAAAAGCGAATAGAAGTTGGTTCTGGGGTACAGAATGGTATGTTGATTTTATCTTCACAACAGGTGTTAGACGCGGAGATTATCCTGCTAAAGCAACAATTGATCACAGTTGAACAATGGGAGAAAACTATGTATAAATCTCTGTCCCTACTCATAGGAAAAGAACTTGAATTAGGAGCCTTGTTAAATCGTCCATCATTTACGACACCAATGGTGTACAAAGATCGACCAGAGGTGAATTTGTTTGCTTCCAGAAAGGAAACTCTAGTTCTTCAAGAAGAAATTATTAAAAAAGACCTACTTCCTTCTGTTTCAGCTTTCGCCACTGGAGGATATGGAAATCCTGCTTTAAACATGCTCGAAAATTCATTTCAACCATTTTATGTAGTAGGCATGCAGCTTCAGTGGAATATTTTAGATTGGAATG
Source organism: Imtechella halotolerans (assembly GCF_028743515.2). GTDB lineage: Bacteria > Bacteroidota > Bacteroidia > Flavobacteriales > Flavobacteriaceae > Imtechella > Imtechella halotolerans. The sequence goes on from NZ_CP117969.2 coordinate 2,643,906, forward strand.
CCTCTAAAAAGAAACGAGAATCGCTTCAGCTTTCCAGAGAGCTAATAACCACAGAAGAGGCTGTTTTTAATCTCACAATGCAACGAGCTCTTAGTGAGCAAAGCATTGAACTAGAAAAATTAAAGCAATTAATAGAGGCAGATTTGGCATTAGTAGAACTGCGAAAAGAAGTAGTGATTTCTGCAGCTTCACAAATGCAAAATGGGGTAATTACAACCTCCGCCTATTTGGTGGATCTAAATAAATTGTATGAATCTGAAAATCAATTAAGTATGCATAAATTACAATTCTTATTGGTTCAGGCAAACTATAGTTTAACAAAGGGAATTTAAGTGCGTTTTAAGCCCAAAGAAAAAATCATAAACTAATGAAAATTAATTATATACTACTAATTTTTTCAATTACATATGTAATTGTAACCTCGTGTTCTACATCAAATGACAAGGCTGATGCCTATGGGAATTTTGAAGCTACTGAAGTACTTATTTCTGCAGAATCAACTGGTAAATTGGTATCCTTTTCCGTAGAAGAAGGTGACGTCCTTCCTCAGGATGTATTGGTGGGATACATTGATACTATACCCTTATCAATTAAAAGGGAAGAATTAATGGTAGCCAGAGAAATGGTTGTCTCAAAATCTAGAAGTATATTATCGCAAATAGATGTTTTGAAAGCTAAACTTAGCACTGCCCAACTCCAACAACAAAGATTGGAAAGAATGCTTAAAGACAATGCTGCTACCTTACAACAAAAGGAAGCAGTTGATGGGGAAATAGAGGTGTATAAGAAGCAAATAAGGGGTGTAGAAATTCAAAATGCACCTGTGGTGAATGAGCTTAAAAGTGTTGATGTTCAATTAAAACTGGTTGAGGACCAGTTATCAAAATGTGAAATAAGAAACCCGATTGCAGGAACAGTCTTGACCACCTATGTAGAACCTTATGAGATAACTGCTTACGGAAAACCTTTATATAAGATTGCAGATTTAAAAAATATGATATTGCGTGCTTATATAAACGAAACACAATTGGCAAGTTTTGTAATTGGTCAAGAGGTCACGGTTAAAATTGATTCGGAGAATCAAATGAAAAGCTTTAAAGGGGTGATTAGATGGGTGGCTTCTGAAGCAGAATTCACTCCAAAAATTATTCAAACGAAGGAGGAAAGGACAGCATTAGTGTACGCAATCAAGGTTGAGGTAGTCAATGATGGTAGTATTAAAATAGGTATGCCTGCAGAGGTATGGATGACAGGTAAAGAATAATCATTTAAATAAAAGAGATATGAAAACAAGTGTATTAAAGGCAGTAGGTGTGTTTTTTCTGGTATTGGTATTAGTTGGTTGTAATTCAAACAATACCAAGAAGACAACCAAAAGTAATGATTCCGTGGAGATGAATCATGGTATGCCTATGAACTGGCGTAATGAAATTATGCTAGATGGAGAGCGAAAATGGATGGCAAATTCTGAAACTACTCATGGAGTAAACGATATGTTACAAAGGATTTCTGAGGACCAGAGTGTATCTGTTGATGCCTATCGGTCATTAGCCTCTGATCTAAATAAGTTTAAAAATACTATCGTAGAAAAATGTACTATGGAAGGACCATCACATGATAATTTACATATTTGGTTATATCCGTTGATGGATGAGTTGAAAAACCTAAGTGAAGTTCAGACAACTGAGCAAGGCGAAGAAATAACAATGCACATTAAGGATCATTTACAGGCCTACTTTACGTATTTTCAATAGGGCTATGGCATGGGTATTTTGGTAAGTCATATTTCTAAATCCTATAAAGAGGTTCAAGCTCTTCATGACGTTTCATTTGAAGTAAAAGAGGGGGAATTATTTGGACTTATTGGTCCAGATGGTGCAGGTAAAACAACTTTGTTTAGAATATTAACCACCCTTCTTTTAGCTGACAATGGGAATGCAGTGGTTGCAGGAAATGATGTAGTGCACAATTATAGGGAAATCCGCAATCAGGTGGGGTATATGCCTGGTAGATTTTCGTTGTATCAAGATTTAACGGTAGAAGAGAACTTACATTTTTTTGCTACCATTTTTGGGACAACTGTAGCGGAAAATTATGAGCTAATAAAAGATATATATGATCAGATTTCCCCTTTTAAAAACCGTAGAGCTGGAAAGCTCTCAGGCGGGATGAAGCAAAAATTAGCTTTAAGTTGTGCACTTATTCATAAACCTCAGGTATTGTTTTTAGATGAGCCAACAACAGGGGTGGACCCAGTTTCTCGTAAAGAATTTTGGGAAATGTTGAAGAGACTTCAAAAGAGAGGAATCACTATATTGGTTTCAACACCTTATATGGATGAGGCTGAACTCTGTGATCGGGTGGCTCTTATTCATCAGGGAAAAATATTAAAAATTGGTACTCCTTACACTATTACCAATCATTTTCCTAGATCTATTTATAGTATTTCAGCTAATGAAATGTATTTGATGATTCAGCATTTAAAACAGTATTCATTTGTCCATACGGTTTATCCCTTTGGGTCTTCATTGCATTATGTTGACAAAAGAGAAACAGACGTTAAAACAGAGATACATGCTTACCTTGTAGGTTGTGGTATTTCAGATGTTAAAGTTTCGAGTATACAACCTACAATAGAGGATGTTTTTATGGAATTGGCTCGATAAAATGGAACAAGAAAATATAATACAGGTTCAAAATCTCACCAAAAAATTTGGAAGCTTCACGGCAGTTAATTCCATTTCTTTTAATGTCAAAAAAGGTGAAATCTTTGGATTTTTAGGTGCAAATGGTGCAGGTAAAACTACGGCCATTAAAATGCTTATTGGGATCCTTGCCCCAACTGAAGGAGATGCAATTGTAGCGAATTTCAATGTGTGTAGGGAAGCTGAAGAAGTTAAAAAACATATTGGTTATATGAGCCAAAAGTTTGCTTTATATGATGATTTGACTGTCCAAGAAAACATTACTTTTTTCGGTGGAATATATGGGCTTACCAGGAAACAAATTCATTCGAAATCACAACAATTAGTCAAGGAACTTTCACTGCAAGAGGTGTCTAATTCACTAGTCGGTTCTCTGCCTTTGGGATGGAAACAGAAATTGGCTTTTTCGGTGGCCATGTTACATAGTCCTGAGATAGTTTTTCTGGATGAACCCACTGGAGGGGTGGATCCAATTACGCGTAGACAATTTTGGGAGATGCTTTATAAGGCGGCTCATGAGGGGACGACTATTTTTGTAACGACCCATTATATGGATGAAGCTGAATATTGTGATCGAGTGTCGATCATGGTTGATGGGAAAATTGAAGCACTTGATACTCCCAATGAATTAAAGAAACAATTTGTGGTGGAAAGCATGAATGAGGTGTTTTTAAAACTTGCTAGAGGATGAAACAATTTATGGGTTTTATAAAGAAAGAGTTTTACCATATTTTCAGAGATCGACGGTCATTGATCATATTATTTGGAATGCCCATAACCCAAATTCTACTATTTGGTTTTGCTATTAGCAATGAGATTAACAGTGTACAGATTGCTGTTTTGGATATTTCCAAAGACGTAAATACTCAAGAGATTATAAACCGGATAGAGGCGTCTCCTTATTTTAAAGTTAGTAAGGTACTTTCAAATACGGATGCTATAGAGGAAGCCTTTAAGGACGGACATATAAAAGCAGTTTTGTTCTTTCAAAATGACTTTAGTACCTTATTAGAAAAAGAGCGCAGTGCTGCAATTCAGGTTATAACTGATGCTACCGATCCCAATACTGCTAATACAATCAACAATTACGTGCAATCTATTTTGGTGGATTATCAAGGTGAGTATAGCCCACAACATCAGTCAATTAATGTGGCAACACGAATGCAATATAATTCTTCTTTAAAAAGTGTGTTTATGTTTGTTCCCGGAGTGATGACGGTTATTTTAATGCTTGTTTCTGCAATGATGACTTCCATTTCTATTACAAGGGAAAAGGAGTTGGGAACTATGGAAATATTATTGGTTTCCCCATTAAAATCCTATCAGGTAATTATAGGGAAGGTAATACCCTATATTTTTTTGTCGCTAATAAATGCAGTAGTGATTATTGTAATGAGTCTGTTTGTTTTTAAAATGCCTATCCATGGTAGTTTATTCTTGTTGGCATTTGAGAGTATTTTGTTTATAGTGACATCACTATCTCTAGGAATATTTATATCTACAATTTCAACCACTCAACAGATGGCTATGATGCTTTCTTTAATGGGCTTAATGTTACCAGTAATACTATTATCTGGATTCATATTTCCGATTTCTAGTATGCCATTACCTCTACAGTTTATTAGTAATATCATTCCAGCAAAGTGGTTTATTGTAATTCTTAAAGGAATCATGCTTAAGGGGGTTGGAATTTCTCTTTTATGGAAAGAAACATTGGTTTTATTAGGAATGTGTTTGTTTTTTATTGGATTCAGCGCCAAGAAATATAAAATAAGGTTGGAGTAATGAGTATATTGTGGTATTTAATACAGAAAGAATTTAAGCAAATATTCCGCAACAAAGGAATGTTGCCAATTATATTTATTCTTCCCATTTTGCAACTAGTGATTCTTTCTAATGCGGCTACATTTGAAATCAAAAATATACGATTGGGGTATGTTGATAATGATCGTTCCCCTAGCTCAAGGGCATTAATGCAAAAATTTGACGCTTCTGACTATTTTGAAGTAATTGGTGAATATTCATCTCAAAATGGTGCACAACACGCTATGCAGGACGGTCTTGTTGATATTGTTATAAATGTTCCCGATGCATTTGAGCGCGGACTTTATAATGGAGAGACCGTTATCCTTGGATCAACCATAAACGCAATTGATGGGGCTGCTGCCGGAGTGATGAATGTATATGTACAACAGCTAGTAATGGGGTATCAAAAAAACATAGGTATAGAGATGAAAGCGTCTTTATTAGGGAATAATAAACCTATTTCTATACAAAGTATTCCCTCCTTTTGGTATAACCATACGCTCAATTACAAAACCTTTATGGTGCCGGGAATACTTGTTTTATTAGTAACGATGATTACTCTTTTTTTATCGGGCATGAACATTGTTCGTGAGAAAGAAATAGGAACTCTTGAACAAATTAATGTTACCCCTATAAAGAAAGGCCAGTTTATCATTGGAAAGCTATTCCCTTTTTGGGTTCTTGGAATGATAATCCTTTCTGTTGGGTTGGGTATTTCTAAACTTGTCTTTAATGTTCCAATGTTGGGGAGTATGTGGCTTCTTTATGTTTATACAGGAGTGTATATTTTGGTGATTTTAGGAATGGGCTTGTTTATTTCAAATTTTACGGAAACCCAGCAACAAGCCATGTTTATTGCCTGGTTTTTTGCAGTAATTTTTATTTTGTTGAGCGGGTTGTTCACTCCAATAGAGAGTATGCCTCCTTGGGCTCAGAGACTAACAGAGTTAAATCCTATTCGTTATTTTGTTGAAGTTATTCGTATGGTCATGTTAAAAGGATCAGGATTGTCTGAAATGACTCCGCAGCTTATAAAAACGGTCATTTATGCAGTCGTGATGAATTTATTGGCAGTTTGGAGTTACAAGAAAGTTAACTAGTACTACGAATGGAGGTTTATGTGAGTGAGTGCTAAAATTAACCTAAACTTATTATAAATTCAATTTATTAAGTATATTGGGAACGTTTTATGCAATAAAAGTACACCTTGAACAAGATAAGTATTAATAATCCATACTTTATTACTCAGTTAATTGAAGGGAATCATAATGCTTATGAAACACTGTTTCATTTGTACTTTGAAAAGCTGCACTATGTGGCTGTTAGTTATATTGAGAATACGGAGGATGCCAAGGAAATAATACAAAACATTTTTTTGAAGGTTTGGAAAAAGAAACAGATACTAACTCCTGAAATGAATTTGAATGCTTATTTGTTTAAGATGGTTAAAAACGAGTGTCTGGATTATCTTAAGCATACTAAAGTTCAGCTTAAGTACCGAAAAAAACTTGAAATTGAAAGAGCATATCTCAACGAAAAAGCCCTGAAAAATGATCCTAGTCAATTATTAATTGAAAGTGAATTGCAAAATAAAATTGAAGGGCTCATTAATCAACTTCCTGCTAATTGTAGAGAAGTTTTCATAAAAAGCAGAATAGAAGGTCTCAAATATGCTGAAATAGCAAATGAACTGAATATTTCAGTAAAAACTGTAGAAAACCAAATTTCCAAAGCACTGCGTTATTTAAGACATGAATTACAAGAATATATGGGGCTTTTTCTGTAAAAGCCATCTTAACTGAAAAAAAACACAAGGTTAACATAGGGGTAAAATAATAGTTAGTCGTCTTAGTCTAAAAACCCTTATGAAAAAAGAAGACCTCTTACGATATATTCAAAATAAAGGTGATGAAGATTTTCAACAACAAGTTGTAGATTGGATTACCTCATCCCCGGAAAATGAGAACTTTTATCATAAGGTAAAAGCTATGTATGTTGCGGAGTTTAATGTTCAAGAGAAACTGAATACAGAAGAAGCTTTCAATAAGTTCAAATTTCAAATTAAAAAACAACGCTTTCCATATGCCAGAATTGCGGCAATATTAATTCTTGCCGTATTGGTTACTGGCCTGTATTTTACATTCAGTCCGGGTTCTCAAAAGATACCATCTGATTATGCAACGGTTCTTTCCCAGCAAAAAAGTGTTTTATTGGCAGACGGTACCAATGTGATTTTAAATGCCCAAAGTAAACTATCCGTAGATTCAGATTTCAATTTGGACTCCAGAATTGTATATCTAGAAGGAGAAGCCTTTTTTGATGTTACTGAGAATCCAGAAAAACCTTTTATTGTAAAGACAGTAAGCGGCTTAGATGTTCGGGTGTTAGGAACTACTTTTAATGTTAAATCCTACGCAAAGGATGAATCAGTAGAAACGACTCTCGTCACAGGCAAAGTTCAATTGTTTACGGGTAATGAATCTACTCCTGTGGCAGAATTAAGTCCAGAACAAAAGGTGACCTTTAATAAGAAAAGTAGAAGTGTTGAAGTAGAAAATGTAAAGCCTGAAATTATTACTTCCTGGAGTCAGGGTGTTTTGATGTTTGAAAAAACATCCATTATTACAGCATTACACAGTATTGAGCGTTGGTATGATGTTCGTTTTGAAATCATTGATGATAAAGTTGCGTCCTATAGCTTTTCTGGAAAAATAAAAAAAGACAGCAACATAAATGAAGTATTGAGTATAATAGAAGCATCATCCCCTATAAAATATGAATATCATGAAGATAAAAAGATAATCAGGCTATTTCAAAAGTAAAAGAGGAGTGCGCCAACACCCCTCTTTAAGCTTTAGCCGTTAATACAGTAAGCAACATTATTCACTAACTAAAACCGATTAAAATTATGAAAAAAAAGCGTAACAATGCTTGGCACGCAACTCGTGTGCATTGTTTTACCAACCAACTCACTCGTATCATGAGAATTTATTCAGTTCTGATGTTTTTGACCATTGCAAAAATTTCAGCCACCAGTTTTTCAGGTTACAGTCAGGAGATTACGATCCATAAGACTGATACTCCGTTGAAGGAGGTACTACAGTCATTAGAAATTCAGACAGATTTTACTTTTTTTTACAACAACAAGTTTGTTGATGATCAGGTAAAAGTATCCCTCAATGTTGAAAATGTGAGTATAGAACACGTACTCAATACCCTACTTAAAAGAACATTTATAAAGTACCGTATTATTAATAAAAACATTGTTCTTTTCACTGAGGATGATGCGGCCACATTAGCTAAAGAAATGGATGGGCAGTTAGCCGATTCCAAAGTTCAGGTAATCGAACAGGATAAAATTCAGGTGAAAGGTACTGTTTATGACAGTGATGGAATGCCATTGCCAGGGGTAAACATTCTTGTGCAGGGTACTGGTTCGGGAACACAGACTGATTTTGATGGAAACTATTCTATTAGTGTTTCTTTGGGAGAGGTGCTAGTTTTTAGCTATATAGGAATGAAGAGTGCTACCAAAAAAGTGACTCCAGAGACAAAGACAATTAATATTACACTTGCGACCGATACTAACGTTTTGAATGAGGTGATAGTTGTTGCCTATGACAAGCAAAGTAAAACCTCCTATACAGGCTCAGCAGTTGATATCGATATTAGTAAAGTAAAAGAAACTCCTATGGCTTCTTTTCAAGAGTCTTTACAAGGAAATGTGGCTGGAGTTCAAATGGTTACTCAAAGTGGTCAACCAGGTGCAGCACCTGATGTTAGAATTAGAGGGATTGGATCTATTAATGCAGGATCAGAGCCCTTGTATGTTATTGATGGAATTCCAGTAGTAGCTGGAAATATTTCCCAAATAGCTACCAGTTCAAATACTATTGCAGGAATTAATTCAAAGGATATTGCTACTATCACTGTCCTTAAAGATGCTTCTGCTACAGCTATTTACGGTTCAAGAGGTGCCAATGGTGTTATTTTGATAACGACTAAAAAGGGAAAAACTGGAAAAACACGTTTTGATTTCAGTTCACAATATGGAATAAGTAGCATGATTCTTCCAGATAGGAATAAACCATTGAATACTGCTGAACTGTCGGAATTACTTATTGAGAGTAGGGTAAATATAGGAGATTCTCAGGCGGATGCAGAAGCGTATATTTATAGTAGAATAAATGAAGAAATAAATACTGATTGGGTGGATGTAATTTCTAGAGATGCCCAATACAGCCAATACAATCTGAGTGCTAGTGGAGGTGATGATAAAACCAATTTTTATGCTTCACTAGGATTATTTGATCAAGAGGCAGTGATTATAGGGGTTGATTATAAAAAGCTCAATGCAAAAGTAAATCTATCTCATAAAGCAACAGATAAATTGAAGATAGATATTGGGTTGGCTGCTAATCATCAGAAATTACATACCAATAACGATGCGGGTGATGCGAATAATCCAGTTCGGGCCATGTTTAGAGTAGTTCCTTGGGAGTCGGTGTATAATGCTGATGGAAGCTACAATACCAACATATTGCTCACCTATAATCCAGTAGGCTTAGTGAAGGAGAATATTAGAGAGTCCAAGTTATACGGTATTATTGGAAACTTGGGTTTAACCTATGATTTTAATGATAACCTAAGCTTTGAGACGAAAGGTAATATTGACTTTAACCTAGCAGATGAATTTCAATATGATAACCCTTATTTTGGTGCTGGTCGAAATGATGGGGGTAGAGGTAGAGCCTATAATAATAAAATTATCAACTACAATATTACCAACTTATTGAAGTACAAATGGCAGGTAAATGATAGCAATCGTTTTAATTTTATGATAGGGCAAGAAGCTCAAAAAATTGAAAGAAGTTCTGTGTTTGCTTATGCTAGTAATTATGGAGCACCAGGACTTACATCCCTGGAAAATGCTTCTGTTTATCGTGAGGCATCTAGTAGCATAACAGCATCTGCGTTGGCTTCTTATTTCTTTAATGTGAATTATGCTTTAAAGGAGCGTTATTTCTTTAATGTTACAGCACGTCGTGATGGTTCTTCTCGATTTGGTCAAGAGGTGCGATATGCCAATTTCGGATCTGTTGGACTTGCTTGGAACGTTAGTTCTGAAAGCTTTTTGAAGAATGCTGATTTCATTAAGAAATTAAAATTTAGAACTAGTTATGGTATTAATGGGAATCAGGAAATTGGAGATTTCGCCTCTCGTGGACTTTACGAAACTGGAGAAGATTACAATGGGGAACCTGGGTATATTTATGCGCAACAATCGAACCCGCGATTGACATGGGAGAAAAACAAGCCTTTTAACGTTGGGGTTGATTTTAACCTTTTCAACCGAATTAGTGGAACTGTGGAATATTATTCAAGACAAACTACAGATCTCTTGTTTAGAGTTCCTATTTCAAGCACTAATGGTCTAACAAGCTATTTAGCAAATATCGGTGAGATGAAAAACCATGGTTGGGAATTGGCATTGAATACTGTTAATGTTGAAAATCCGGAAGGATTTGGATGGACAACGGATATCAATTTTACTACTAATACAAATGAAATAACCAAATTACAGAATGATGAACCGATAATAAGTGGTCAGTATATTCGTGAAGTTGGTGACGATTTCTATATGTTTTATATGCCTGGATATGCTGGTGTTAATCCAGATAACGGTGAAGCACTATGGTACAAAGATGCTTCAAAGACAGAAACAACTAACAGGTATAGTGAAGCAAGACCATTTAAACAAGGAAGTGCCTTGCCAAAATTCTATGCTGGTTTAACAAATACTTTTACCTATAAAAACATAGGTTTTTCATTTATGTGGTACCTGAACTACGGCAATAAAGTATATGATTTCTGGGGTAGGTTCACAGGTAGTGACGGAAGTGCAAGATTAAATGATAGAGGAAATATGGCTCGAAGAGTATATGATAATAGATGGCAGCAGCCTGGCGATATTACTGATATTCCGAAAATGGTATGGGGGAATACACAATCAGGTTCGTCTAGTCAACATTCAACACGTTTTCTTTATGATGGAACCTATTTGCGATTAAGAGATGTGACCCTGTCATATAGTTTACCTGAATCGGTAATAGAAAAACTGAATGTAAGTAATCTACGATTTTATGTAAAAGCCGCCAACATGCTTACCTGGACTAAAGACAAAAATATTGAGGTTGATCCAGAAGTAGGAATTGATGGGCAATCTAATTTGCGAATTCCTATGTCAAAACAACTTTTATTGGGTGTAGACTTTTCATTCTAAACTATGACAATCATGAAAAAACAAATCATATCTATTTATACAGCAATTATATTAATGGCGGGTTTTACAGCTTGTAGCAATGACTTTCTCGATATTAAACCCGAGCAGAATGTGGCAGATGAAGATGCCATTACAGATGTTAATACACTAAAAACGGCTATTAATGGAGTTTATAGTAGATTGCAAAGCAGTGATTATTATGGCAGGAGTATGTATGTTATTCCTGAATTGATGGCCGATAATTTGTTTCTAAGTTCTAGAAATACAGGAAGATATCTCGATTACGACAATTTTGTCGTTGCGGATGAAGATACATTTGCAGAAGGTGCTTGGGATGTAATGTATGAGGTGGTGGTGAATGCAACAAAAGCCATTGTAAGAGGTCAAGAGATAGAATCGACCTCACAGGCACATCAGAATCAACTTAATGCTTTAATTGGTGAAGCCTATGCATTACGTGCCTTAGCACATTTTGATTTGGTTCGGATGTTCGCACAACCTTATAATTATTCTGAGAATGCAGCTCATTTAGGGATCGCTGTGATAAAGACGGTAAGTGCTGATGAAATTAAGCCAGCACGCAGTAGTGTTAAAGAAGTGTATGATCATATCAATGATGATTTAAATCAAGCAATAGCCTTTCTTCCCAATAGTAATAATAATGGACACTTTAATGCCACAGCGGCTAAAGCACTAGCAGCAAGAGTGGCCCTTTATCAAGAAGATTATGACAGGGCAATTGCATTAAGTACTGAAGTTATTAATAATGGAAATCAATTAATTAGTAATTCTAATTATTTTGATATTTGGGATCAGGAGTTCAATTCAGAATCTTTATTTGAGATTGTAAATACAATTGCAGATAATCCTGGAACCAATAGTTTAGGTCATTATTTTGATGTAAACGGATATGCAGATGCATTGGTTGCAGAGGACTTAATTAATGCTTTTGATGCTAATGATATTCGTCTTGAAGCGATCTTAGAAGGGTCAAAACCTGGAGCTGAAGAGCTCGCTTTTTTTGTAGGAAAATTCCCCAAAGGTACTTCACATGATGATAATATACGTATCCTAAGGTTATCGGAGCAGTATTTAATCAGAGCGGAAGCTTATGTTAATGTTAATGAAGAAGAATTGGCTCAGGAAGATATTCTTACTATTGCCCAAAGAGCTAACCCTTCAGTTACTGAAATTACAGAAACTGGAGCAGCCCTTATTGATAGAATTTTACTTGAGAGACGTAAAGAACTAGCCTTTGAAGGTCATCGTCTTTTTGACCTAAACAGAAATAAGAGATCAGTAACGATTATTCAAGGAGATCAGAGTATTCAAGCGGAATATCCGAATGACAAATTTATACTTCCTATTCCCTTGAGTGAATTGAATGCTAATACTAATATGGTACCTAATCCAGGTTATTAATGTTTGAAATTAGTTATAAACCATACATATTACAAAAAAAGTATGTATTCAGGATTGCAGGAGGTGCTCGTTCGAGTACCCCTGTAATGCTGATAAGGGTTAAGTACGAAGGTGTTTGTGGGTATGGAGAAGCTTCCATGCCTCCCCTTTATGGTGAAACCATTGATTCAGCAGAAGCTTTTTTAACCAAAGTGGACTTGAATAGGTTTAAGAATCCTTTCGGATTGGAGGAAATTCTAACTTATATTGATGCAATAGAACCTGGAAATCCAGCAATAAAAGCGGCCATAGATATTGCTCTTCACGATCTTGTTGGGAAATTATTGAATGTACCCATTCATTCCCTTTTTGGTCTTTCAGCTGGGCGAATGTCTACTAGTAAAACTATTGGGATTGATTCTGCTCAAATAATTGCTCAACGGGTAGCAGAAGCAAATTCATTTAAATTTCTTAAAATTAAATTGGGTGCCGACAATGATGAAGAGATAATGCAAGCGGTTCGATCCTGTACCAATCAACCACTGTATATTGATGCTAATCAGGGTTGGAAAGACAAACATCAGGCCTTGGAAAAAATACATTGGCTTAAGGAGCAAAATGTAATCTTTATAGAACAACCTCTTTTGAAATCAGCAATTGAGGATCAGCAATGGCTGGCAGCTCATTCGCCTCTACCTATTGTTGGAGATGAATCTGTACAGCGATTACAAGATGTGTACAAAGCAGCAAACCTGTTTCATGGTGTAAATATTAAACTAATGAAGTCAACAGGTTTAAGAGAAGCATTTAAAATGGGTGCAGCTGCTCAGTCCATGGGCCTTAAAATTATGCTGGGTTGTATGTCTGAAACATCCTGTGCAATTGGTGCAGCTGCTCAACTAGGAAGTCTCGCTGATTGGGTTGATTTAGATGGGAACCTAGGTATTTTAAACGATCCATTTGTAGGGCACCAAGTAGAAAAAGGTATTATTAATGTAAATAAACTTCCTGGTGTTGGTCTTCAACCAGTAGACTGGGATCGAATAGCTGCATGTAAATGAAACACATACTTAGTTCTGTAAAACTTTTAATTGTAATATCAGTTTTTCTAGCATGTTACTCTTGCAATCAACTACCATCTCACGACCAACTGACTGAAGAAATAGTTGTTGATCCAGCACTAGATTCTCTTTTTATTTGGTTAAATAAGAATAACATGTTTAATGGAGCTGTGGCCATAAAAAAAGAAGGAAAACTTTTGTTGAAAAAGGGATATGGATTTGCAAATTATCATCGTAATGATCGATTTCAACCTTCTACTTCCATGGAAATTGCTTCTGTTTCTAAACAGTTTACAGCTACTGCTATCGCGCTTTTAATTCAAGAAGGAAAGATTGGCTTAGAAGATACTGTTAAGAAGTATCTTGGGGAGGATTTTCCATATGAAGGAGTTACCATTAAAAACTTAGTCACTCACACATCAGGGATTCCTGATTACGAAGATTATTTTAAATCAAATTGGGATACAACCAAGATTGCTACCAACGCTGATATTGTTCGCTATTTCAAGACTGAAAAACCTGGGGGATTATTACCAGGGCAGTATTATCACTATTCAAATTCAGGGTATATTCTACTGGCCGAAATTGTAGAGGCTGTTAGTGGTGAAACCTTGGACACTTTTCTAAATAATCAAATTTTTTCAGTGGCCAATATGAAACAATCTGGCTTTTATCATAGAGATAGTATTTGGAATATACAAGGATATGCTCCGGCCTATATGATAGGGGGAAAAGAGTGTCATTATAGTAAGCCTGAACATTTGCCAAAAAAGAACTACTATCGCTTTTTAAGTGGAAGGTTTGGATCAGGTAGGCAAAGTTCAAGTGTTGATGATTTGATAAAATGGGATAGTATACTTTATACAGATGAGATTCTTACTGAAAGAGGTAGAGCTTTGGCGTACACCATATATCCTCCTGAAAAGGATAGTTCCGATTATGGTTTTGGTTGGCATATTTACCATCTCAAAAATCTTGGAAAGGTGGTTTATCATACAGGAAGTTGGGCTGGAAATCAAAGTTATATTAAAAGATATATTGATCAAAAAAGTGTGATTGTTTTACTCAATAACACACATTCCCCATACATGAAGGAAGTCCGATCAATTTTAGATGATTATTTGGAAGGAAAACCTTTGCGAAGACCCAGAGTAAGAGCAGTGGAGCAATTGAAACGGGACATCTGTAATTTGAATCTACACAACTTAAAAGAGTGGAAATTGGAACACCCGGGTATGATATGGGATACAGTACAATTGAAACAATTATTAACCTTTTATGACAGCTATGGCGATGAAAACAAGAAAGCTATAATTCTGTCCTTTTGGAACGTTAAATCATGAAACATACTCCTTTTATTACCAATGATGCGGTGGTTTTTGGTATGCTAGCCGTCATTCTTGGATTTATATTTATTAGCTCTTCTAGTGATAAATCATTTTGGAAGAAATTTTATGGCATTGTACCTTCAGTGCTTTTATGTTATTTTATACCTGCGCTTCTCAATACGTTTGGCATAGTAGATGGTAAAAGTTCTCAATTGTATTTCGTAGCCTCACGTTATTTGCTGCCTTGTAGTTTAATTTTACTAACGTTAAGTATTGATTTTAAAGAATTGCGAAAACTTGGTAATAAGGCATTGATTATGTTTTTTGCCGGAACACTTGGTATTATAATTGGAGGGCCGTTAGCCTTATATCTTGTAGGAAGTGCTTTTCCTGAAGTGCTATTCAGTAATGGAGAACCTGTGTGGAGAGGGCTGACCACAATAGCAGGTAGTTGGATAGGAGGAGGTGCGAATCAAACTGCCATGTATGAGGTGTTTGATGTTAGTTCAGGGCTTTTTGCTCAAATGATTGCAGTAGATGTAATCATCGCTAATATTTGGATGGGATTTATCCTGTATGGATCCCAGAAGCACGCCAAGATCGATGCTTTTCTTAAGGCTGATCATACACCTATTAAAAAACTTGAAAGGAAACTTGAAGACCAACAAGCAGGTAAGAGTGTGCCAGTAACTGTCCCTAGGCTTATGACATTGTTGGCGATCGCTTTTGGAGTAAGTGGATTATCTCACTTCTTGGCTGATATTATAGCTCCCTATTTTCAGGAAAATTACCCTGAACTATCTAAATACTCATTGACAAGTACGTTCTTTTGGCTTATCGTAATTGCGACCACTTTAGGTCTTTTCCTCTCTACTACTAAAGTAAGAAAGGTGGAGAGTTATGGAGCCTCTAAAATGGGAAGTGTTTTTCTCTATATTTTGGTCGCCTCTATAGGGATGCATATGGATCTTGGGGCTATATTAGATAACCCTATTTTGTTTCTAATAGGACTCGTGTGGGTACTGATCCATGTGATTGTTTTGCTTCTAGTGGCAAGAATAATCAGGGCTCCTTTCTTTTATGTTGCAGTAGGTAGTCAAGCAAATATAGGAGGGGCAGCTTCAGCTCCAATCGTTGCCGCTTCATTTAGCCCATATTTGGCTCCTGTAGGGGTGTTGCTAGCTGTGTTAGGGTACGCAGTAGGTACATATGGAGCCTATGTCTGTGGATTGATTTTGTCCTGGACATTTAGTTCAATTTAAAAGAAATTATGTAAAGCAACCTCTATAAGGTTGCTTTTTTGTACCTATTAATTTTAACTTTAATAATTCTATAAGAAAGTTAAATGGTTTTTAAGTTTTAACAATTTGTTTAATTTAGCATAACATCGAGTTAAGTGGGAAAAGTAATTATTGATGTTAATTGTTCAAAGGTTAAAAAGAGAAGATATATCCGCACTTGAGGAAGTATACAATAAACACTTTGCTCGTGTATATTCAATAGCATTCAAGTATGTTAGGGATGACTATTTGGCATCTGATTTAGTACATGATGTTTTTATTAAATTATGGAAAAATAGGGAGAAACTATCAGAAGAATTAACATTGGATCATCAGTTGTTTGTAATAACAAAAGGGATTGTAATTGACTATTTAAGAAAGAAAGTACGAGAAGAAAAGCTTCTTTATGATTACCAAACTACATTAGAAGAACCAGAGGAGGATACAAAAAATGACTTAAGAAATAGTCGTCTTCGTAAGATGTATTCTATTATCGAAACTATGCCAAAAAGACAGCAGGTAGTTTTTAAAATGATAAGGTTGGAAGGCTTTACTTATGATGAGGTTGCCGAAAGACTTAATATCTCTAAGAATACAGTGTCAAATCATTTTACCGCAGCCATGAAGTTTCTAAGAAAGAAAATTTATTTTCTATTTTTTTAGGGATAAATTAAGCTTGAATCAAAAATTTAACATTTTAAACTAGTGATTTCATGAAATTGAATCGTATTCCTAGTAAAGGAATCAAAATTTCATGAAAAAGGAAATTGAATATTTAATCGAAAAGCTCACAAAGGGGATGGGCTCAGAAGAAGATATAAATAAGTTGATATCATATCTTAAATCTGGAGATTATAGTGAAATTGAAAAAGAACTTAAGGAAGAATGGGAAAAGGATTTTCATAGAATTTATAATACCACTCAAAAAGAAGTAACCCTAAGAAAAATACAGAAGAGTATTAGGAAGGAGAAGAGAGGCAGAATGTTTAGAAGAATTCATACTGTTTCAAGGTACGCAGCTGTTTTTGTTGGGATTGTGGTTGTTTCTGTTTGGGTATACAAGTATCAATTACAACCTACCATTCCTTTAGATAAAATTACCATAGAGCAAAATGATGGTACTATTTTAATTATCGAGGATAATGATACTTCTAAGCCATTATTGTCAAGTGATTTAAAACGAGACTTGATAGCTCCTGGAGACAGGACGAAAGCTTCTGATGTGGAATATAACACACTGAGAATTCCAAACGGTAAAAAACTTCATTTGCAATTATCAGATAGCACTATAGTCATACTAAATTCTGGTTCACATTTTAAATTTCCAGTTGAGTTTGTCCCAAATGAAAAAAGGCAGGTATATTTAGATGGTGAGGCTTATTTTAAGGTAACACATAATCCAAGGAATCCATTTGTTGTGAGGGGGAACAGTACTGAAACAGAAGTGTTAGGAACAGAGTTTAATGTATCTACTTATTCTGATCAGGAAACTGAAAACATTGTTTTGGTTGAGGGAAAAGTTAAGGTTTATGACACTCAAGGTAATGCTCCACTTGAGTTAGATCCAGGCCAATTAGCTAGTTTAGTTAAAAACTCTTCTACTATACAAAAATCAGATGTTGATGTGTTTAATTATGTGGCATGGACCTATGGTATATTGGTTTTTAGCAATGAGTCTTTTGGCCAATTGATCCCAAAATTAGAGAGATTTTACGGTGTTGAAATTTCAATGAATAATCCTGAATTAAAAACCAAAAGATTCACCGGAAGATTTGAGTATGAAACTGTTGAAGAGTTATTAAGCACCTTTCAAAAGACAACAAGGTTTAGCTTCACCAAAACGAATTATAAAATTAGTATTAACCCTTAAACCAACATGTATGACTAAGTTTCGATAAAAAAAACGGGAAATGCGCCAACATTCCCCGTATGAAAATTTAAAAATTTTAAAAACTATTCAATTCTTAAATCACATCAAAATTATGAAAAATTATCAAGCTTATCCTTCTCTTAAAAGGGTAAAGTTGAATCAAACGCTGTTCAGGCTTTTTGTGTTTTCTTTTTTTGTACTTAGTATTCTTCCTGCAAAGGCAGAAGTTTATTTACAAAGCAAAATCTCATTGAGATTAATGTCAGCGCCACTTGAAAAAGTATTCAAAGAAATCGAGAAGGTAACTCAATACAGTGTTTTCTATCAAAACTCTTCCATTGATACCAGTAAGAAAATATCCGTTGACTTTAAAGAGGTGGAAATCGAAGAAGCAATGGAATTTATACTTAAGGGTACAAACATAAAGTTTGAAATTCTTAAAAATCAAATCATACTTACACCAAAACCGAGCAAAATTGAAAAGAATTTATCGCAAGTAGGTATTATTCAGGAAAATGTTATTCATGGTGTTGTTCTGGATGAAAATAAGTTTCCGTTATTGGGGGCAACTGTAAAAATTAAAGGAACTTCCAAAGGAACCTCAACTGATTTTGATGGGAAATTTTCATTACAAGCGCAACCTAATATGATCCTGGAAGTATCATATGTGGGTTTTAAAACAAAGGAAGTTAATGTTGGTAATCTAAATCGACTTGAGATTGTATTAGAGACAGACTTCGGGGCTCTTGATGAGGTTATTGTTGTCGGTTATGGAACTACAGACAAACAAAATATTGTGGGTTCTGTAGGAGTGGTTAATATACAGGCTTTACAAACTCAGGCTCCTACAATTAATCTAGATAATGCATTACAGGGACAATTAGCTGGGGTATATATATCAAGTGCTAATGGTCAACCTGGAGCGCCTGCCCGAGTGAGAATTCGTGGAACAACATCCTTACAGGGTTCAAACCAACCATTATATGTAATTGATGGCATCCCAGTAGTTCCTGACAGCAATATTCCAACCCAAGGAAGAGGAGGGCAAAATTTGGGGAGTGAACTTGCCCAACAGGGTCTTAACACGCCTATAGGAAATATTAATATAAATGATATAGAATCGATAAGTGTTCTAAAGGATGCCTCCGCAGGTGCAATTTATGGATCTCGTGCTGCTAACGGGGTTATAATAATAACCACTAAAACAGGTAAATATGGTCAAGGGTCAAAGTTTAACGTTGATTATTCAGTAAGTATACAAGAACCAAAGACCCTAGACGTACTGAATGCAGAGCAGTTTAAGAAAGTAACTTTAACTGCGGTGCAGAATGGGGTGATTAACAATGCCTATACCCAAAGTGTGCTGGATGGTTCCTATTTTGGGAATGTTGATACTAATTGGGAATCAATGCTCAAGCCTTCCATGGCATTGACTTCTAATTTTAATATAAATGTCCAAGGCGGAAATGAATCAACACGCTATTTTTCCGCAGTTGGGGCAAATAATCAAGAAGGTTCCTTTAAGGGATCTAAATTTGATCGGTATTCATTTAAATTGAATTTGAATACTAAAATTAACGAGATTTGGGATTTTGGGGTAACATCAAATTTATCCTTTAGTGAACAACAAGCCTTAGATGGAGCCTTGGTTGATAGGATGTATATTTTTAGACCTGATTTACCTGTTTATGATAATGATGGAGGGTATTCTTTTTCTCAAGGGTATGCACTAGAGAATCCAGTCGCTTTATCTAAGGCGCGCAATAGTAATCAGACATTATTATTACTTACCTCTATTTTTACAGAATTAAAAATTTCAGAAGGTCTTAAGGCTAGAACCCTTATTTCACTTAATTATAATAATGGTAATCAATTTAGTTTTTATCCAAGATTTACTTCTCGAGGTGGGTGGCATCGATTAACAGGAGAAGGCGACGGTTATGCACAAGAAAGTAAAGGCAATTTTTCCAATGTAATGTGGGAAAACACACTTCGCTATAATAAATCATTCAAAGGAATTCATAATATTGATGCAGTACTTGGAGCTTCTTTTGAGCAGAATAGTACGTCCCAAGTAAAGGCCTGGGGCACTGGTTTTTTTAACGATGTACTCACTAATATTTCAAGTGCGACGGTAAGTAGAGATGCTTCCTCACTAAAGACTGCCTATGGTTTGGAGTCTTATTTTGGTAGATTGAACTATAATTATGAGGGTAAATATTTAATGAGTTTTTCAGCTAGAATAGATGGCTCTTCCAAGTTTGCAAGAGAAAATAAACATGCTTTTTTTCCTGCTTTTGCATTAGGGTGGAGGTTGTCTGAGGAATCATTTCTAAGCAAATTTGAAAAAGTTGATGATCTTAAATTAAAAGTAAGTTGGGGTATGACTGGTCAGCAAGATTTTGGACCATACCAATGGAGAACACTGTATGAGACAGATGATTACGGAGGACAACCTTCAGTGGTAATGACTCAATTAGGGAATGATCGTTTAAAATGGGAACGTAGTAAACAATTTGATGTTGGACTTGATTACTCTTTTTTTAATAGTCGTTTGTCTGGAACTGTTGGTTATTATATTAAAAGCACGGAAGACGCCATTTTTACAGCCATAACACCAGGTAATACGGGGTTTAGCTCTGTCTTAGCCAATGTTGGAAGCACTGAAAATAAGGGAATTGAGTTTGAAGTTAATGGGGATATTATTAAGTCAAATAATTTTAATTGGAATTTGTCTTTAAACATGAGTTTTAATAGAAATAAGCTCACTAAAATTTCAGATGATTTTAAGGATGAATCAGGGTTTTTAACTGGTTTTCCTGGTGGAGGGCGGCTAAAGGAAGGCAGTCCTATTGGGTTGATTTATGGGTATGTGTCTGAAGGGATTTTTCAAACCCAAGAAGAAATAAATCTACTTAACCAAGGATCCTCAACAGGGATATATCAAGCGGCTGCTACATCTCCAGGAGATCTGAAATTTAAAGATATCAACGATGATGGCCGTATTACAGCAGAGGATCAAGAGGTTATCGGAGATACTCAGCCTGATTTTTTTGGAGGGCTTATTAGTACAGTTTCACTCCAGGGTTTTTCCTTAACCGCAATGTTTACCTATTCCATGGGCAATGATTTACATTGGTTTAATCAGGCCAGGTCGATTAATTTTTTCAATTCCTCATTTGGAGAAAATAAAACACCGGAAGTGTTGAATGCATGGACTGCTGAAAGACCAACAAATCAACCTCGAATAGTGTATGGTGACCCAAATGATAACGACCGAATTTCTAGTTACTACGTGTATGAGGCTTCCTATTTACGGTTGAAATCACTGAACTTGGGTTATTCTTTTTCGCCAGAGACAATCAAGCAGATTGGAATAATAAATAGCCTGTCGGTATATGTTAGTGGACAAAACTTATTCACTTTTACCAAATACCCTGGGGCTGACCCAGAAGCTTCAAATTTATATAATAATGATATTAGTGCCGGAAGAGATAATAATAGATATCCTATTTCGAGAATCTTTACGGCAGGATTGCGAGTTGGATTTTAAACGTACTAGATATGAAAAAATTACATATAAAAATATTATTACTTTTTGCATTTGTTAGCTCTTGTCAGCTTACTGATGTTCTTGATCAAGACCCACCTAATAATTTAGTTCCCGAAAACGTGGTCAAAACTGAGAGTGATGCAAAGGCAATCCTCAATGGGGTTTATAGCCAAATTATTTCGTTCTCAAATGCTTACTATTATATGTATTCCGAACTTATACCTGGGGCTTTAAGTGGTTCTATGAGCACCATTGGGTTTGGTTCTGCTGCAGAGTTTGCTACAAACTCTTTGCTTTATGAAAATTCTCATGTTGAGAATTTTTGGTTGATTAAGTACAGAGTAATGGATGCAGCTAATAATACTATTAAGCTAGTTGGTGAACTTCCAGATTCCGAATTTACAGGGAATAATAAGAATGAAATTATTGGAGAGGCCCATTTTTTAAGAGCTATGGCAACCTTCGATCTTTTGCGTTATTTTGGTGAGTTTTATGATGTAAATAGCCCCTACGGAATAATTGTACGTACTACACCTGTGAATTTTGTGACAAGGAATAAGGAACGTAGTACTGTTTTAGAAACATATTCCCAAATCCTATTAGATTTGGATTACGCAATTGCAAATGCACCTGAATTTTCAGTTTCTTTTAGAGCTTCCAAATTGGCGGCAAAGGCACTTAAAGCTCGAGTTTTATTGTTTATGGGGAATCCCGAGGAAGCTGCATTTGTGGCTGACGAAGTTATATCATCACCTTTACGCTCTTTAGAAGGTACTTTTGAACAGGTCTTTAATAAAGGATTAAATTCAAATGAAATGATATTAATGACTCATCGGAATGCTGATTCAGATACAGAAGACAACAATAGGAAGCGTTTTTATTCTGGCAGAACAGGAACTACGTGGCTGCCGGCTATTATGAATGGTGATCCCAGAGTTCCATTGACATATAGTGGTCAGAACATTTTAAAAGTGAATCATGTCAATACATATAGGCCAACCTATTTTATTCGTTTGGCGGAAATGTACTTAATAAAGGCAGAAGGATTGGCTTTTTCAAATTTGGCAAGTTTAGAAGAAATTCAAGAACCACTTAATGTAGTAAGGCTCCGCGCTGGAATAGGAGAGTCTCAAGCCGTAACAATTCAAGAGGTTAAAGAAGAAATCTTTAATGAATATGTAAGGGAATTGGTTTTTGAAAATGGGAGTGAGTGGTTTTCAGCTATTAGGTTTAATAAAATAATGGACTTAAAACCACAGATCACTTCTAGTAATCAATTTATTCTGCCAATACCGGAAAGTGAAATTTCTGGAAATGCTAAGGTTACTTTATCTGATCAAAACCCAGGTTATTAATCCACTTTATAGTTTTATCCCAAGCTTCGTTCTAAGAGTGAATGAGGCTGGGTTTTCCATTTGACTCATATGGATATCATATAGGTCTACAATACTATTAAATAAACTAAACAATTATTATGAATAAATTCATTCAAACTCTTATCGCGCTGGTTGCGATACTAATGCTACTTCCGGCTATAATGACTGGCCAAGGTTATAATTCTCCAATCCCAATAGATAATACTGTGGTTCATGGAAAACTACAAAATGGTCTTACTTATTATATTAAACATAATGCCCAAACCCAGCATAAGGCTGAACTACGTCTGGTTCTTAATGTAGGCTCAACGCTGGAAACAGATGCTCAGCAAGGGATAGCACATTTTTTAGAACATATGGCCTTTAACGGCACAAAACACTTTAAAAAAAATGATCTTATTAAATATTTGGAAAGTCTAGGTGTTCAATTTGGAGCTGATTTAAATGCACATACAGGATTTGATGAAACGGTATATAAATTAACACTTCCAACTAATAATGAAACTGTATTTGATAATGGATTGCAAATTTTACGTGATTGGGCTGATGGTATAACTTTGGATGAAATAGATATAGATGAAGAAAGAGGGGTTATTATAGAAGAAATGAGGGGTAGATTAACTGGGCCTCAAAGATTATTTACAAACTATATACCCTTGTTAGTCAATGATGCTCGACATGCATACAGATTTCCTATTGGAAAAGAAGATGTTGTAAAAAACGCCCCGTACTCGGAATTCAAAAATTTTTATGATACCTGGTATAGGCCAGATTTAATGTCTGTGATTATAGTGGGAGATATTAATGTGGAAGAAACTAAAAATAAAATTGTTGAATATTTTGGAGGGATGGAAATGCCTGTAAATGCAAAAGATAGACAATATTATAATATACCTGATCATGAAGGAATTAAAGTAGGGGTCTTTAAAGACAAGGAGGTGGAGAATGTCCAGCTTTATGTTTATTTTAAAAAGGAGGATAAGCCTGTTTTGACTTTGGGAGACTATCGTGAACAATTGATTGAAAGACTATTTAGTGGCATGCTCAATCAGAGAATTTTAGAGGAGATGGAAAAGGGAGAAGCGCCTTTGTTTAAGGTAAGTGCGGGAATTGGCCGAATGCTTGCCAATAAAGATGCGTATCATATTACCGCCTCCTTAAATGAAAATAATATCTATGATGGAGTCATTTTCGCTTTACAGGAAGGGGAACGAGTAAGGCGTTTTGGATTTACACAACCTGAGTTGGACCGATATAAAGAACAGTTGCTTAATTTGGCTGATTTAAATCGTATGGAGGAAGGGAAAATTAACTCACGTACATATGTAGAGCAATATGTTGATCATTTTACATTCAATACTCCAGTACCAGGCAATGAATTTATTTACCATTTTTACAAAAGTAATCTCCCAGAGATTTCTTTAGATGAAGTGAATGCAATAGCTCAGAAATGGATTGTTAAAGATAATGTCAGTCTTGTATTGACAGGACCAGAAAGCCCAAAGGTAGCTTATCCGACTGAAGGTGAATTGATAGATCTATTACAATCATTTGATAAGGTTGAGTTGGATCCATATGTAGATGAATTGGCAAAAAATAAAATAATGGAGGATCTCCCTAAGGTGGGAGAAATACTTGCAACAAAGTATAACCAAGATTTGAATATTACAGAACTTATTTTAGAAAATGGGGTTACGGTAATTCTTAAGCCAACGCTACTCCAAAATAGCATTGTTAATATGAGTGGCTTTAGAGATGGCGGAAGTTCCTTGGCAGAGGATAAGGATTACGTCAGTGCTCGATATGCAGGAGAAATTATTAACGAAAGTGGAGTAAATGGAATATCAAAAAGCGGTATAAATAAGCTAACTATGGGAAAAGCTGTAAAAATAAGGCCATTTATTAATTTTTATGAGGAACTTATTTCGGGAGCAAGTGCTACGGCTGATATAGAGACTTTGCTTCAATTGACCCATCTATATTTTACAAACCCAAATAAAGATGAGCGGGTTTTTGAACTTTATAAAGATAAACAGATTGCTATGGTTCAAAATGATGGTATTAATCCTTCCAATTATTTTTTCAAACAAATTGCGATTGAAACTAGTGGAAATCATCTAAGAGCAGTTCCATTATCAAGTAATCAGATTGTTGAGGAATTAGATCTGGAAAAATCTGTCAGCTTTTATAATGAACGATTTTCTAGTGCTTTTGGATTCACATTTATATTTGTTGGAAACTTTGATATTGAAAAAATTAAACCTCTTATAGCTCAGTATATTGCTAGTTTACCAGGCCATCAAATAGCAACTAAATCTAAGGATATAGGATTGCGATACACCCAGGGGAACAATAAGGTATATTTTAAAGGAACTGAGGCAAAAGCAGATGTGCAACTACGTTTTAATGGAGGAATTAGGATTGATGAAGATACGGAGGATATGATGAATGCCTTGGCGAGTTTGGTGAAGCTAAAACTCTATGAAGAACTACGGGAAAAGCGAGGAGGTGTGTATGGCGTTCGAGTGTCTGGTTTTGCTACAGAAATTCCATATGAGTGGTACAGACAAAGTATTGAGTTTACTTGTGATCCCAGTAATGTAGAGACCCTAATAAAGGCCACTATGGATGTAATTGAGAAAATAAAGGATGAAGGAGTGGCACAAACAGATGTAGTTAAGATTCAGGAAGCAATGCTTAAAAGAGCAGAGGAGGCATTGCAAAACAATGGTATGTGGGCTTCAAGGATTAAAGAAAGTTATAAATATAAAAGGGATTTAAAGAAAGTTTTATATGATATGAGTTTTATAGAAAATCTTTCGGCAAGAGATTTGCAAAAATGGGCTAGAAAGTACTTGACTGAAAAGCAATTCTCTCGATTTGTATTGCTTCCAGAAGGTAGCAAAGATTTAAATTAGTCAAAAGAAGCGGTCTCAAAAGGACTGCTTCTTAATTTTTATATATACGATTTTGATTGATGTACGTATTTTTTTGAAATCAGTGTATTGCATAATACCGATAAATCGTTAGTTCCTTCAAATATGAAAAGAATATAATTTAAATAGAAATACAGATTTTAATTCTAGTTTAAAATGTTCAAATTAGTGATAGATAAAATCTTGGACTCAATGTAAATGAATTAATCTATAGTTGTTGAACCCTTTTTAGGTAGATTCAAATCTATTGTAAATCAAAAAATCCAGTCTATATTATAGACTGGATTTTTATTGCTCCCCCTCTTGGGCTCGAACCAAGGACCCTCTGATTAACAGTCAGATGCTCTAACCAACTGAGCTAAGGAGGAAGGTGTTTAACCATTTTTGCGGTTGCAAATATAGGGCTTTTTTCAAATGCACCAAATTAAAATTGAATTTTTTCGCAACTATTTTTTCATTGGGAGGCCTTTTGTTTAAAGGTGTGAGGGCAATTGCTTGATTGCAAAGTTATTACTAATTTAGATCTTGTTGGTGAAAAATACATTTTTTTAAAAGATACTTCCTTGATTAAATAAAAATGCCATGCTAAGCACGGCATTTTTATTTTTATGAGTTTACTAGTGGTTATTTAAATAACCAGCGATAAATATCATTTCCGTTAGCAAATAAGACCAAACCTATAAGCAGGAAGAAGCCTATCATTTGAGCGTATTCTAAAACCTTATCACTTGGTTTACGACCTGTAATCATTTCGTACAACAAGAACATTACATGTCCACCATCTAATGCAGGGATTGGTAGTACGTTCATAAATGCAAGAATTATAGAAATGAAAGCGGTTGTTGACCAAAACGCTTGCCAGTCCCATGCAGGAGGGAACATGTTTCCTATGGCTCCAAATCCACCTACTTGAGAGGCACCTTTTTTAGTGAAAATATATTTGAATTGTGCTACATAATCATGAAGTGTCCAGTATCCGAATCCAAATCCCTTAGTGATCGCCTCACCGAGTGAGAATGATGTGTGTGTTATTTTAATATCTTTATAGTTTAGACTATTTATTCCTAGTTTTCCTTCGCTATCAGGGCTTAACTGAATTGTTTTTGCACTTCCCTCACGCTCCACTTCTAAGGTTACTGATTCAGTGCTTTTAATTGGAAGATTAGCCGCTAGCTCATCGAAAAATTGAATAGGTGTACCATTAACACTAATTAATTTATCTCCTTTTCTAAGCTCACTGTTAGAAGCTGGAAAACCTGCATGGATGGTGTCAATTACTGTTGACCGACGTGGAGTGAATGGTAGCATTACTCCTTTTTGGAACATATAGTTTCCTATGGTGTCTGGTAAACTGATTGCAATGGTTTGGCCATTGCGATCTATTGTCACTTCTTGTACATCGCGTACCATAAGATAGCGATTAATATCTAGGGCGTTATCAAGTGGTTGACCATTAACATGTGTGATTATGTCACCTGATGCAAAGCCAAAAATTTTCATTTCTTGAGCTACTGCATACCCATGCGGCATATCTGAAGGTTTTAATTTTTCCTGTCCCCAAACAAAAAGTATCATCATGTAAATTAGAAAGCCGAGGATTAGGTTTACCGTTACACCGCCTAACATAATTATAAGACGTTGCCAGGTAGGTTTAGAACGAAATTCCCACGGTTGAGGTGGTTGGGCCATTTGCTCTTTGTCCATGCTCTCGTCAATCATTCCTGAAATCTTAACATAGCCACCTAACGGTAACCAGCCAATTCCATAAACGGTCTCGCCAATTTTCTTTTTAAATAGAGCATATTTAACATCGAAAAACAGGAAAAATTTCTCGACACGTGTCTTGAAAATTTTTGCGGGTATAAAGTGTCCTAATTCATGTAAAACAATTAGGATAGATAAACTTAATAATAATTGTAAAGCCTTAACAATAAATGGATCCATAGTTTAGTATAAATGAAAATCGCACAAAAGTACGTTTTTCAACCTTTTAAAAAAAGTATCAATTACTAGGCTAGCATTTTTTAAGGAAAGATTAACCCAGGATAGGGATATGAAATCTTTTTTTTAATAATAGCCTTCGAATTGGATTATTGTGTTAAGAGTTGTTAATGTGAAGGACGATCCGATATTGAGGAGGTGATAACTCACTCAAAACAGTTATTTTTGTAAAAAAAATTGACATGCTTTCTTTTTTTAAAAAATTCTGGCCGGCAGCAATTACTATAGGGGTATTATCGGCTATTATTCTTCCGATGTTTTATAGTGCATTGAAGCCTGAAGAACGGTTACCTGTTTTTCAACCTGCTATGGTTAATTTTGAATTGGTAGATAGTTCAATGCAGCATATTAAAAAGTACCATACTATTGCTGATTTTCAATTAGTAAACCAAAATGGAAAAATCATTACACAAAAGGAGTATGAAAACAAAATATATATAGCAGATTTTTTCTTTACAACCTGTCCAACTATTTGTCCAGTTATGACTAAAAACATGGTAGCCATTCAAGAGGTGATAAAGAATGATCCTGATGTAATGCTTTTGTCTCATACAGTGACTCCAGATATTGATTCTGTTGCCCAGCTTAAGAAATATGCCATGGAGAAGGGGGTTATTGATAGTAAGTGGAATTTGGTAACCGGAGATAAAAAGGAAATTTATCAGCTTGCTCGTAAATCCTACTTAGCAGTTAAAGAAGATGGTGATGGCGGTCCATTTGATATGATACACACAGAAAATTTTATATTGGTTGACAAGCAAAAACGAATTAGAGGTTTTTATGACGGTACTGATGCAGAGGAGATGGAAAAACTCATAGACGATTTAAGAATTCTAAAAGCCGAAAAAGACCAACAATAGTCGAAGTAAGATTGTGAAACTGAAAGCTATTAAAGAGGACTATCTTCTCTTAATATTTTGTAAAATCTTTTCTATCCTGAGAAAATATGTTACTTTTGCTTCTTTAAAATCAATCTAAATAAGACGTAGTGACTGTAGCCGATTTAAAACGTGGTGAAAAAGGAATTATCAAAGACATTTCAGCAGATGTCATTCCGATGAAATTATTTGAGATGGGGTGCCTCCCAGGAAATGAGGTAGAAGTGATACAACTAGCACCTTTTCACGATCCAATGTATTTAAACATAAATGGATCTTTTCTAGCCATACGTAAAGAAACTGCTATTCTTATTGAAATAGATAAACTTGAGGTAAACCATTCGCTATGAGTAAACAAATAAATGTAGCACTCATTGGGAATCCAAATACAGGGAAAACCTCTGTGTTTAATCAATTAACAGGTCTAAATCAAAAAGTAGGAAATTATCCAGGTATTACAGTTGAGAAGAAAGAAGGACTGTGTAAATTACCTCGTGGTGTTAAGGCTCATATTCTAGACCTTCCAGGCACCTATAGTTTGAATGCTAATTCATTAGATGAAAATGTAGTTATTGAGCTCTTACTCAATAAGAACGATAAAGATTATCCGGATGTAGCCATATTGGTTGCTGATGTTGAGAATTTAAAAAGAAACCTACTTCTTTTTACTCAAATTAAAGATTTGGGAATACCAACAATTCTTTGCATTAACATGGCAGACCGAATGGAACGCAAAGGGATTTCGATTGATATTCCTTTATTGGAAGAAAAGTTAAAAACAAAAATTGCCCTTGTAAGTACTCGAAAAAAAACAGGAATAGATAGCCTAAAAGAACTTATTCTGGACTACAAAAATATTTCTACAGAGCCATGTGTTAATGCTTCCGTTATTGATAAGGAGTACTTCGATGGATTGCGAAAGGCTTTTCCTCAACAGGTTCTTTACAAGTTGTGGCTGGTAATTACCCAGGATGTAAATTTTGTAAATTTAGATAGGAAGCTAGTAAAAGACGCATCAGATTTTTCTACTAAATCGAAATCTGAGCTTAAACGGTTACAACAAAAAGAAACCATAATTCGCTACCAGTTCATTAATGGTGTGCTCAAGGAGGCTCACAAAGTAGATCTTAATGCAGCCAAAGGTCTTCGTAGCACCTTTGATAGAATCTTAACCCATAAGGTTTGGGGCTATGTTGTTTTCTTTTTGATTTTACTACTTATTTTCCAGGCCATCTATGACTGGAGTAGTGTTCCAATGGATTTTATTGATGCCACATTTGCATCCTTGAGTGAATGGGCAAGAGAGGTGTTGCCTGCAGGTTCATTTACAAACCTTATAGCCGAAGGGGTTATTCCAGGCATAGGAGGTATCGTTATTTTTATTCCTCAAATCGCTTTTCTTTTTCTATTCATTTCAATTCTTGAGGAGAGTGGCTATATGAGTCGTGTCGTTTTTCTTATGGATAGAACGATGCGCCGATTCGGGCTTAGTGGTAAGAGTGTTGTGCCGCTTATTTCTGGTACTGCCTGTGCTATCCCAGCTGTAATGGCAACTCGTAATATAGAGAATTGGAAAGAACGACTTATAACTATATTAGTAACACCGTTTACTACCTGCTCTGCAAGACTTCCAGTTTATTTGATTATTATTGCCTTGGTAATTCCTGAAGGTCGATTTATGGGGTTGAGTTATCAGGCTATGACCTTAATGGCATTATATCTTCTTGGATTTGGTATGGCTATAATTTCTGCAGCCATTCTTAATAAAATATTACGAATTAATAAGCGAAGTTTTTTCGTAGTTGAAATGCCAAACTATAAGGTTCCGTTGTTTAAAAATGTTACAATAACAGTGGTTGAAAAAACCAAAAGCTTTGTATTTGGCGCCGGGAAGATCATTCTTGCAATTTCTATTGTGCTTTGGTTTTTGGCATCCAATGGACCAAGTGATAAATTTCATAATGCAGAGGAAATTGTAATGGAGAGTCAAGAGACTTCTCATCTTTCAGAGGAAGAATTAGAAACACGAATTGCTTCATTTAAATTGCAAAATTCATACATTGGTATTGTTGGACAAGGTATCGAGCCAGTTATTCAACCATTGGGTTACGATTGGAAAATTGGAATTGCAATAGTGTGCTCCTTTGCAGCTAGGGAAGTATTTGTGGGAAGCTTGGCAACCATTTATAATGTGGGAAGTGAAGACGAACAAACTATAAAGAGTAGAATGGCGACAGAGATACATGAGGCTGATGGATCTAAAGTATTTGATTTTCCAGCGGGTATTTCATTACTATTATTTTATGCATTTGCCATGCAATGTATGAGTACATTAGCAGTGGTGAGACGTGAAACAAATAGCTGGAAATGGCCAATGATACAATTGGTAGCTATGAGTGGATTTGCATATGTAGTAGCTCTTATCGCATATCAATTATTAAAATAGAAATGGAATTATTTCAAGAAATAGCAATGTATTTAACCGTAGCGGGGGCACTAGGGTTCCTGCTACGCAAATATATTTTTCCTAAAAGAACTAAAAAAGGGTGCAATAGTAATTCAGGAACTAATTGTGGTTGTAGTTAATCCTAGTTGCTAATAAAAGTAAAGGCCAATAATGTCCATCCTAACGTCAGTAATAAGCCTCCTAACGGAGTTATTGGTCCTAGCCATTTCCATTTCTTTCCAAACGCGCTACTTAGACATAACCCGTAAATACTGAATGAAAATAGTAGAGTACCTATTATAATTAAATAAGCTACTGTTTTTTCTATTGAAGTTTCGAAGGAAAGAGTAATGCTTATTAAAATAAGTAAAAGGGCATGATACATTTGATATCGAACCCCTGTTTCAAAACTTTGTTGAAGTTCTGGGGTGAAAACCTTCTTTAAAGCATGAGCGCCAAAAGCACCCAATACAACAGCCAGTACCCCAAATAAAGCACCGGCTGTTTGTGTGAGTTGTATCATAGTTGAATTGTTATTTTTCTGTTATACGATATTTATCAAACCAGGCCAACGTATGTGACACTTGTGTAATCATGTTGCTAGGTCTACGAGCGATATCATGTGAAGCTCCAGGAATTTCTACCAATACCGTTTCTTTTTTACGAAGTTTAAGCGCGTGATATAATTGCTTAGCTTCGCTTGGAGGTGTTCTAAGGTCATCCATTCCGACAATAATCATTGCGGGGGTTTCCATGTTTGCTACTAAAGAGATGGGAGAAAAGTTCCAGTATCCTTCAACATTTTCCCAAGGCTGACCTGGCATACGGTAATTGGCGTAACCATAATAGTTGTCTGCCACTAAGGTTTTACTAATCCAATTAATAACTGGTTTTGCAACTACGGCTGCTTCAAATCGGTTGTTTTTTCCTATAATCCAAGCTGTCATTATTCCACCTGCACTTCCACCTGTTACATACAAGGCATCTTCATGAGCAATACCTTTTTTAATGAGCTGATCAACACCATCCATTACATCATTGTAATCCTCTCCGGGATAATTGTTATATAACAAATTGGCAAAAGCTTCTCCATAGCTTGTGCTACCTCTAGGATTAGGGTAGAAAACAATATACCCTCCAGTTGCATAAAGTTGCATTTCGGCTGAAAAACGATCTCCATAATTTAGAATAGGTCCTCCGTGATTTTCAACCATCATTGGGTATTTTTTTGTGGCATCATAATTTGGAGGATATACTATCCATCCCTGTAGTTTTCGCCCGTCGACAGAAGAAGTGTACCACATTTCTTCAACCTTTCCAAGTGTGCGGTAGGCAAGAAGGTCCTCATTAAGTTGAGTCAGTAACTTTGGTTCTGAATTTTTTCCAGAAATTACAGCAATATCGGCTGGCCTGCTAGGAGTAGTATGAGTAAAAACAATCATTCCATTTTGAGATACACTAAAAGAGCCGGAAGGGTAGGGTCTTCCAATAGATGTACCTCCAATATTATCTGCTAATTTGGTAATTTTTCCATCTATAGTGATATGACCTATTTTTGTGTTGCCAAATTCATCATAGGAGAAGTAAAGGCCTGTACTTTTTGGATCCCAAATTAGGTTGCTCATTTCACGGTCGAAATTTACACTTATGGCTCGGGAGTTAGTTCCATCGGGATTCATGAAATGTAAATGAGCAATCTGATGAGCCTGTACTTTATCTTCATAGCTTAAATAAGCTACTATTTTACCATTGGGTGCAATCTGAGGGTTGTAGTCAGGTCCCTTCTGAGAAGTTAAGGTTTCAATTTGTCCTGAGTTGGTGTGTACTCGATATACTTCACTGTTTATATAATCGTATTCCCAATCTTTGCTTCTATTAGCAGAAAAATATATATAATTCCCATCAGAGCTCCAAGATAGGTTACCACCATGATTGAAATCTCCAGAAGTGAGCTGCCTAGGTGACCCGCCATCCGCAGGTAGTGTAAAAATATGTGTATATCCTGGTGTAATATAGCCAGAACCATCAGCCTCATGTTTAAGCCTATCCGTAATTCGGGGAACATCTGCCCATTGCGCTCCTTTTGGTTTTGCTGGCATTTTTGCAATAACTGGAGGAGCCTGTGCTATTTTCATAGTAAATGCAAGCTTTGTTCCGTCCGGAGACCAAGTTATAGAAGAAGGGCTGCCTTCCAGTCGTGATATTCTAGCTAATTTGCCACTATCTACCCAATAGAGATAAATTTCAGAACCTTGATCTGTAGGGCTAATAAATGCGATACGATCTCCTTTTGGGGACCAAATTGGTGAGGATTCAGATACTTCGCGATTTGTAAGTTTCTGATGTATACTTCCATCTGTCTTCAGTAGCCATAAATTGCCAATAGATTGATCCTTAAGAATGTCAAATCCCATTCTTCTGTAAACAATATAGTCTCCGTAAGGAGCTATTTGTGGATCAGAAGCATATTCTAATTCATAAACATCTAAATAAGAAAATGCAGGTGCAGTATGTTGTGCGGAAAGCTTCAACATGCTGATAAACAATAGGGCAATAAGACTTTTATAACGCATGATAGTGTTTTTTTAAGAATTCCTAAACTTAGGAATAAAAGCAAAACGGAGCAAGCTTCTTAACC
This sequence comes from Imtechella halotolerans, assembly GCF_028743515.2. Classification (GTDB taxonomy): domain Bacteria; phylum Bacteroidota; class Bacteroidia; order Flavobacteriales; family Flavobacteriaceae; genus Imtechella; species Imtechella halotolerans. The sequence continues at coordinate 2,677,468 of NZ_CP117969.2, forward strand.
TAATGCAACATCCAGGGTCATCATGACAAGAAATCCACCTATAAATCCTAATGTGGCGATATCTGTATACTTGTCTAATTGAGTTTCAGGGATAACTTCTTCGACTACAACAAATATCATAGCTCCTGCTGCAAATGCAAGAGCATATGGGAGTATCGGAGTAAAAAAAGTTACAGCCAAAGCTCCAATTACCCCAGCAATGGGTTCCACAATTGCGGATAACTGTCCATAGAAAAAGCTTTTTTTTCTGCTAACACCCTGACGTCTTAATGGCATGGAAACTGCTACTCCTTCTGGAAAATTTTGAATTCCAATTCCGATTGCTAAAATTACGGCCCCAGCAATAGAAGCTTCGGGGATTCCGGCAGCTACACCTCCGAAAAGTACTCCAACCGCAAGTCCCTCAGGTATGTTGTGTAGGGTGATGGCCAAAACTAAAAGAGTAGTACGGTGCCAATTGGTTTCAACTCCTTCCGTTTCGCTTTGTTTGAAGTTGATATGTAGATGGGGGAGGTATTTGTCTAAGGCAAATAAGAAAAGCGCACCAAGACCAAACCCTACAGCAGCAGGGATAACTTTAGTGAACCCTTCTCCATCACTCATTGCAATGGCGGGAGCTAATAGACTCCAGAAACTTGCCGCCACCATTACTCCTCCAGTGAATCCAAGCATACCGTCAAGTACACTTCGCTTCATGGTTTTAAAGAAGAATACTAAAGAAGCTCCTAATGCTGTTACCAGCCAGGTGAAAGTAGTGGCAATTAAAGCACCAATTACGGGATCTACTTTTTCGAAGAATGATATGATTGAGTCAAACATGGATTAGTTTTTTTTAATATAGAGGTTACCGGCTGCCATGGCAGAAAGGTTAATCGATTGTCCGTGTAGTAGTATTTGAATGGAATGGTCAAAAGGTTCTTTTGAAAGTACCTCAATTTCGTTTCCTAAGGCAATTGATAATTTGTCAAGGTATTGCAAGAATTCTTTAGATGAATTTTTGACACCTACGCAGATACCTTTATCTCCAACTTGAAGATTACTTAGTAATACTTTTGCTGTGGTTTGTAGATGTCCGTTTTTGTCAGGTATTGGATCACCATGAGGATCAACTTTTGGAAAGCCAAGCAAAGCATCAAGTTCGGCTACTAATTTTTCAGATTGGATATGTTCTAGTTGTTCTGCTACCTCATGTACTTCATCCCATGAAAAGTTAAGTTTTTCAACTAAGAATACTTCCCAAAGACGATGTTTTCGGATCACTTTAAGAGCATGAAGCCTTCCTTTCTCAGTCAGTTGAACTCCTTGGTATTTTTTATAATTAACCAATTCTTTTTCTGAAAGTTTCTTTAACATATCCGTTACAGAGGAAGCCTTGGTGTCCATTTCTTCTGCAATAGAATTCGTTGGAACTCCATCATTTTTGTCTTTAGCAAGATGAAATATCGCCTTTAAATAATTTTCTTCAGATAGTGTCATTGTTTTCATAAGTGCAAAAATACATTTTTATTTGTAAAAACAAATTTTTAGCTTTGTCTAAAAATAAATTTAATACATTCAAAAAAATGAAATATATCTGTCTATTAATTGGACTTATAGGAGGAATGGCTTTTGCCCAAAAAGGTAAAGTGATAGGATATGTGGTTTCCAATGAGGATCGATTGCCTTTTGCCAATGTATATATTTTAGGTACTACTATGGGGGCCATTACAGATGAGGATGGGTTTTTTGAGATTTTGGATGTGCCCTATGGAAACTATATTCTTCAAGTTTCTTTTACTGGATACAAAACTGAAAGGTTGAAAATTACTGTTGGTAAAAATGCAGAGTCATATTCCATTATATTGGAGGAAGATACAATGTTAGATGAAGTGGTAGTCTCAGGTACAATGAAAGCAGTAAGTCGAATGGAGAGTGCCGTTCCCGTGGAAGTATATAGTCCTGTTTTTTTAAAGAAAAACCCAGTGCCTAATATTTTTGAGTCCTTGCAATTGGTTAACGGTGTTAGGCCTCAATTGAATTGTAATGTGTGTAATACTGGTGATATTCATATCAATGGATTAGAAGGACCTTATACAATGGTACTTATTGATGGTATGCCTATAGTAAGTGGTTTGTCAACAGTATATGGGCTTTCTGGCATTCCAAATTCTTTGATTGAACAGGTAGAAATTGTGAAAGGACCAGCTTCTTCTTTGTATGGTAGTGAAGCTGTGGGCGGACTTATTAATATTATTACACGTCATCCAGATCATGCACCCACTTTTTTTGCAGACCTTAATCAAACTTCCTGGGGAGAATTAAATGTAGATGTGGGGACTAGCTATTCTCTTGGTGATAAAGCAAGAGGTTTACTAGGTATAAATACGTATTATTACAACATTCCAATTGATAACAATCAAGATAATTTTACTGATGTGACGCTCCAAAAACGAGTGTCCTTATTTAATAAATGGAGTTTTGTTCGACACAAAAATAGGTTGATGAACCTAGCAGCACGTGTTTTTTATGAAGACCGATGGGGAGGAGAAATGCAATGGAAAAAGAAGTATAGAGGAGGTAGTGAAATTTATGGGGAAAGTATATATACAGCAAGATATGAATTACTGGGCAATTATCAATTACCTGTTAAGGGCAAGTGGCTATTCAGTTTTTCCTATACCAATCATGACCAAAACTCTGTCTATGGAGATGTTAAGTATCTTGCAAAGCAACAAATTGGATTTGGACAACTTACTTTGGATGCCAATTGGGAAAAACACGATCTTTTAATGGGACTGGCTTTGCGTTATCAATATTACAATGACAATACTCCAGCAACTTTTCTTTCGGCAGATAAGGTATGGCTTCCGGGGCTTTTCTTGCAAGATGAAATTACACTTTCTAATTCTCAAACTATTTTAATTGGTAATAGGTTGGATTATGATTCAAGACATGGTTTTATTTATACACCTCGATTGGCCTATCGTTGGAAACCTGATCAAGAAACCGTTTTAAGGATAAATGCTGGTACAGGATTTAGAGTTGTAAATCTATTTACTGAGGAGCATGCGGCATTAACAGGATCTAGAGAAGTAGTGTTGGCTGAGGAGTTGCATCCAGAAAAGTCCTATAATTTAAATGTCAATTTCTTAAAGAAAATATATTCAAAAAATGGTTTTGTTGCCACTTGGGATTCTTCCGCATGGATTACGTATTTTACCAATGTAATTCTGCCAGATTATGATGTACATCCTAATAAAATTATATATGCTAACTTGGATGGACATGCTATTTCAAAAGGAATCAGCTCCAATCTAGATGTGATGTTACCTTTTGGGTTAAAGGGTACTTTAGGTGGGACAATTCAGGATGTGAGTAGTACAAGGAATGGTGTAAAATCTAAGCAAATTCTTACAGAGCAATTTTCTGGGACTTGGGCTTTGACGTATACAATTCAACCCTGGAAACTTAGTGTTGATTATACAGGAAATTTATATGGCCCGATGCGTTTACCTCTTTTGGGAGACTTAGATCCAAGACGTGCTAATTCTCCGGTTTGGAGCATACAAAATGTACAATTCACCTGGAAAGGGATTCCAAAAATTGAAGTATATGCTGGAGTTAAGAATTTACTCAACTGGACCCCAAATAAAGGGAATCCTTTTTTGATTGCAAGGGCTCATGATCCATTTGATAAGCAAGTGCTTTTTGATAACGAAGGAAAGGCGATACCAACATCAGATAACCCATATGCGCTTACCTTTGACCCTGGATATGTATTTGCTCCAAATCAAGGGATTAGGGGGTTTTTTGGGCTTCGTTACACGGTTAATTAAACGGAACGATTCATGAGGCTAGTTCCAAAGTCACGAAGAATGTTTTTTTGGCTATCTGCAATGGATAAAGTATCTAATACTTCAAACGCGATTGTTGTATAGCGTGAAATTTCAGTCCTTGCGAAATCTGCCGCGCCACTTGTTTGGAAAAGCTCTTTAACTCGGGTGATTTTCTCTGAAGCATCATTAGGGTGAATATCAAATAAATGTATTAGCTGTTGTCTATCTGCTTCTTCAAGAAGCTCACAGGCTTTAAGGTAGAGGAGGGTTTTTTTATTTTCAATTATGTCCCCACCTATTTGTTTTCCAAAAGTTTCAGGGTTGCCAAAGGCATCTAAATAATCATCTTGAATTTGGAACGCAATACCTAGATTAAGACCGAAGTTATAAATTGCTTCTTGATTTTTTTTGGAGGTACCGGCTATAATAGCTCCCATTTTCAGAGCAGCTGCTACCAGGACTGCGGTTTTGTATTTTATCATTTGAAGGTATTCAGCAATGGTTACATCTGTACGAGACTCGAAATCTACATCGTATTGCTGTCCTTCACAGACCTCAATAGCAGTTTTACTAAATAGTTTAGACAATTGCGCGAAAGTATCAGCTTCATAGGATTCAAGCAATTGGTAAGCCATAATAAGCATGGCATCTCCAGATAGGATTCCTGTATTTATATCCCATTTTTCATGTACGGTAGGTTTCCCTCTACGTAATGGAGCTCCATCCATTATATCGTCATGTACCAGAGAGAAATTATGAAAAACTTCAATAGCCAAGGCTGCATCAAGGGCTTTTTCTGATTGTCCTCCAAAAATATCCGCGCTCATGAGACTTAGTATTGGACGGAGTCGTTTTCCACCCAATTGCAGAATGTATTCAATAGGCTCGTATAAATTCCGAGGTTCTTTTTGAGAAATTTTGCTAGAAAGATGCATCAAAAATGCATTTTGGTAGTCTTCTAAATGAGCCATTATTTTTTTTGGCTAAAATACCATAATTCTAAGGAAATGGAAAGTGACCATGTGCGTTAAATTATTGTAAAAACTTTGGAAACTATTTTTGTGTTTAAAGTTTCCTGTTGTACATTTGCACTTGCATAAATTTAAAAGAATTGTAAGGCAATAGAACAAATCAATGCTCTCATTGCAACGAAACAAAAAATGTCTAGTGCTTTAATGATTTAATTTTTAGGTAAATATTGAATTTTAACAAGTGAAAGAAAAAATTTTACAATATGCGGCTGATAAATTTCTAAGTCATGGTTTCAAAAGTGTAACCATGGATGATATTGCATCGGAAATGGGTGTGTCAAAAAAAACTTTATATCAGCATTTTAGTAATAAAACAGCATTAGTTAAGGAGACGGTTACTTTTGTGATGAGCAATATTAACTGCAACATAGATTTGCTCAGACAGGAAGGGATCAATCCTATTAGTGAGTTATTTAAAGTGATTTCCTTAGTCCAACATACCTTGAAGGATGAGAAGAGTTCACCTCAATTTCAACTTATGAAATATTATCCTAAGATTTATAATGCGGTTAGACAAGAACAGTTTTTTATCATTGAACAATGTATAGGGGATAATATCAGAAGGGGTATTCAGCAGGGGATATATAGAGAAGATGTTGATATTTCATTGGCAACACGATTTTATTTCAACGGAATGATGGAATTAAAAAACAGTGATATTTTTTCACCTCAACAATATCACATGCCTGTACTTATGACCTCCTTTTTAGAGTATCATGTACGGGCTATTGCTACAAGCAAGGGAGTTAAAATTTTGGAGGATATATTAAAAGAACGAGAATCATAATAAATACATCAATCAATAAACCAGTATGAAAAAACGCTTGATTATGACACTATTTATTGGTGTCTCTATAAGTTCTATGGCGCAGCAGCAGTATAGTTTTTCGCTAGAAGAGGCTGTGACTTATGCCTTGGAAAACAATCGGTCAGCTAAAAATGCAGAACTCGATGTTGAGGCGGCTAAAAAACAGAAATGGGAGACTACATCTATGGGGCTACCACAAATTAGCTTAAATGCAGATTATAATCATTTTTTAAAACAGCAAGTTTCACTAATTCCTGCAGAATTTTTCGGTGGAAATCCTGGTGAGTTTGCGGAAGTTGTATTCGGTACTAAGCAAAGTGCATCCGCAACGGCCACTCTTAACCAATTACTTTTCGATGGGTCCTATTTAGTCGGATTACAATCGGCTAAGGTTTTTCTTGAAATTTCAAAGAATGCTAAGATTAAAACAGATTTAGAGGTTAGAAAATTGGTAGTTAATGCATATGCAAACGTGTTGCTAGCAGAAGAAACAATTGCTGTATTGGAAGGTAATAAGGCAATTTTAGAACGCAATGTTTCTGAAACTCAGAAAATAGTTGAAAATGGTTTTGCAGAAGAAGAGAATGTAGAACAATTGCAAATAACATTGGCTAATATTTCCAATTCACTTAATAATACTCGGCGACTTCACACGCTTTCTATAAAAATGTTCAATATTACTTTAGGGCTGCCATTGGATGAAAAGGTTGCACTTAAAGATAATCTAAACAACTTAGTACTTATAAATGCCAATTCGGATTTATTAGAAAGTGAGTTGATTATAGAAGAAAATATTGACTATAAAATTGCTGAGAACAATAAACGCTCTCAAGAGTTGCTCCTTAAATACGAAAAAACCAAAGCTTTACCTACATTAAATGCGTTTCTTAATGGGGGCTATCAAGGGTATAGTAATGAATTTACATTTTTTGATAGGGATCAAAAATGGTTTGGTACTTCTTTATTTGGTTTAAGTATGAATGTTCCGATTTTTAGTTCGCTTGGAAGGACTGCCCGTACTCAACGAGCTAAAATTGAATTTGAAAAAGCTAAAACCGATTTGACTGAAGCGGAGCAAAAAATTCAATTACAATTTCAAGCTGCCAAAAGTGATTACCAGTTTTCAATAGAACAGTACCAAACGTTAAAGAAAAACCTAGAATTGGCAGAAAGAATTGAATATAAAAATCAGATTAAATATTCCGAAGGATTGGCCAGTAGTTTTGATTTAAGACAGGCACAAACCCAACTTTATGCAGCTCAGCAGGAATACCTTCAATCCATTGTTGAGGTGCTTCTTAAAAAGGAAGAACTTAATGCAATCATTAATAACTAAACAACCATTCATCATGAAAAAACAATATAGCTTATTAGTCCTTTCATTGCTTTTAATGGCATGTGGAAGTGATAAGAAGAAATCAGTTTCCGATATTATCGAAAATGGCAATTTGGAAGAATTACGATTTAAAAGAGCTGAATTAGTATCAGACTCAGATGTATTATTAAATGATATTGCTTCTATCGATAAAGCAATTGCTGAACTTGATACCGTCCATAAATTAGCACTTATTACCACCTTTAAAGTGAAGGATACGCTTTTTAATCATTACTTAGAGTTACAGGCAACTGTTCAAACTAAGGAAAACATTTTGTTAAATGCAGAATATGGAGGGGTGTTACAGCAAATTTATGTTACTAAAGGGCAACAAGTCCGTCAGGGGCAATTACTAGCTAAGATAGATGATGGAGGATTAAGCCAACAGTTAGCTCAATTACAAATTCAAGCAGATTTATCAAAAACTACTTATGAGCGCCAAGCAAAACTTTGGTCACAAAAGATAGGCTCTGAAATGCAATATTTACAAGCAAAATCAAATTTTGAAGGGCAACAAAAGGCTGTAGTGCAGCTTCAACAACAATTGGCTAAAACGACACTTACGGCTCCATTTTCAGGTACAATAGATGACATTATAATAGAACGTGGTAATGTGGTAGCACCTGGCATGGCTATTATGCGACTTGTTAATTTACGTAATATGTATTTAGAGGCCGATGTTCCAGAGAGTTATATAGCTAATGTCCGCAAAGGAACTGAAGCTTTGGTTGATATCCCTACATTGCCTGAGACTCTAGTTACGACTATTAATCAAGTAGGAAATTACATTAATCCAAATAACCGTTCCTTTAAAATTGAGGTTCTGTTGTCAAATAAAGAAGGGCTTATTAAGCCAAATCTTACAGCTAAAGTGAAAATTAAAGATTACAGTAATCCAAATGCAATGCTTATTCCATTAAGTGTTATATCTGAGAATGCGGATGGTGAACAATATGTGTATTTGGCTAAGGATAACGGTGAAAATGTGTATGCATTAGCTACAAGAGTGATTATTGAGACAGGTAAGGCTCAAGGTGATTTCATTGAGGTAGTTAATGGAATAAAGGTAGGTGATGCCATTATATATGAAGGTGCTCGTACTGTTAAAGAAGGACAAAAAGTATCGGTTTTAAACTAAGAAATAATGAGTAGTAAGACCAATAAAGAATTCAAGCTCGCCTCATGGGCTATTGATAATAAAAATACCATCTATGTGATGATGGGGTTATTCTTCGTGGTTGGACTTTCTGCATATTTTAATATGCCAAGAGAAAGCTTTCCAGAAGTAAAAGAAACTAAAATATATATAAGTACACCTTTTCCTGGCAATACCGCAGAGGATATAGAGCGTCTCATAGTAGACCCGTTAGAAGATCGATTAAAAAACGTAAGCAATGTGGTGGAGGTTACCTCTACCTCTCAAGAAGATTACGGGATTATTATCGTTGAATTCGATGAGAACATTTCTGTGGATGCAGCAAAACAAAAGGTAAAAGATGAAGTGGACGGTGAAAAAGCAAGTGAAGATTGGCCTACTTTCAATGACGCTAAAGTTGAGCCAAATGTATTTGACTTAAATTTTTCGGAAGAGTTTCCGATTCTTAATATCAATATTTCGGGTGATTATCCCGTATATAAGCTTAAAGAATTTGCGGAATATTTGGAAGACGAGATAGAAGCGCTACCTGAAATTAAGCAAGCCGATATTCGAGGTGCTCAGGAAAAAGAAGTCGAGGTTGCAGTTGACATTTATAAAATGATGGCTGCCAAAGTGAGTTTTGATGATATTATTAATGCGATAAGAGGTGGAAATGTAACTATGTCCGCTGGTAATATGATTGCTAGTGGTCAAAGACGTACCATCCGTATTTTAGGAGAAATAACAAAACCCACTGATTTAGAAAATTTTGTGGTTAAATCCCAAGATGGAGCTGTTTACCTTAAGGATTTGGCTCAAGTTACATTTAAGGATAAGGATAAAACCACCTACGCTCGTGAGTTAGGACAGGGAGTAGTGATGTTGGATGTGAAAAAGAGAGCCGGGAAAAATATGGTTGAAGCCGCGGAAAAGATAAATGCTATTGTTGAAAAAGCAAAAACAGATGTTTTTCCAGGTAATTTATCAGTGACAATAGCTAATGACCAATCAGCCAAGACGATCAACCAAGTAGATGATTTGGTGAATAATATCATATTTGGAATTATTTTGGTGGTTACAGTATTAATGTTTTTCCTTGGCTTTAGAAATGCATTGTTCGTAGGGTTTGCTATTCCCATGTCTATGTTTATGTCATTTATGATTCTTAATGCACTTGGATATACACTTAATACAATGATTCTCTTTGGTCTTATCATGGGACTAGGTATGCTCGTTGATAATGGTATTGTGGTTGTAGAAAATGTATATAGACTCATGGATAAGGAAGGGATGAGTCGTATTGAGGCGGCCAAAAAAGGAATTGGTGAAATTGCCTATCCTATTATTATATCTACGTTAACAACAGTCGCAGCATTTGTGCCACTGGGAATGTGGCCAGGGGTGATGGGAGAATTCATGATATTTTTTCCAATTACACTTTCTGTGGTATTAGGGTCTTCACTTTTTGTAGCTATTTTTATTAATTCCATGATGGTTTCTCAATTTATGGAAGTTGGTGATAAGGAACTTACTAAAAAACAATTAATACGCTTATCTGTCATTTTAGGTGTAGTGGGTGTTTTTGTTTTGATATTTGGTGGTGAAATGAGTGGACTGGGAAGTCTTATGTTAGTGACGGCTGTGATGTTTTGGGTATATAAGTACGTATTGAAGAAAATGGCAGTTCGTTTTCAAAACGGGTTATTAGTAAGGATGGAAGAGGCTTATGAGCGATCACTACGTTTTGCCCTTAAGGGGAAAGTACCTTATTTATTAGTAGGAGGAACTGTTTTATTGTTAGTGGTTGCTATGATGGCCTTTGGCGCTTCTATAGAAAAAGGACGTACCGAAGTAAACTTTTTTCCAGATAATAAGCCTAACCAGATTATTGTTTATATTGAATATCCTCAAGGGACCGATATAGAAAAAACAAATCTTATTACAAAGGATATAGAAAAAAGGGTGTACGCGGTATTAAATGATGATCAGTATCTTGATGGCTCCTATAATTTCATGGTAGAATCAGCTGTTTCTCAGGTAGGAGAAGGTGCAGGGAATCCATTTACTGATGGGGGTTCCTCTGCTGAGATGCCTCATCGTGGAAAAATTACTGCTACTATGAGGGAGTATAAATTTCGAAGAGGAGAGGATTCCGAAGAAATGCGTGCAAAAGTGCAGCAGGCTCTTAAGGATATCTACCCAGGTGTAGCTATTTCTGTAGAGAAAGATGCAGTAGGCCCTCCAGTAGGATACCCAATTAATATTGAAATTACTGGTAAAGATTATACGGAGTTAATCGTTACTGCCGAGCGAATGCGTGATTTTATTAATGGTAAAAACATTCCAGGTATAGATGAACTTAAGATTGACGTAAATAAGGATAAACCAGGAATGGAAGTAACTATCGACAGAGCTAAGGCAGGAGAGTTAGGAGTTTCTGCAGGACAAGTTGGTAATCAGTTGCGTCGTTCTATTTTTGGCGAAAAGGCAGGTACATTCAAAGAAGGGGGTGATGATTATGATGTGTACGTTCGATTTAATGAAGATAACAGATACAATCCTAGTGCATTATTTAATCAGAACATAACTTTTAGAGATCAAGCCACAGGAAAATTAAAGGAAATTCCAGTTTCTGCAGTGGCCTCACATAAAAATACCTCTTCATACAGTGCAATTAAGCATAGGGATCTTAATAGGGTGGTTGTGGTATATTCTGCTTTATCTCCAGGGTATACGGATGCCGCTGCCATTGTGAAGCAAATTGAAGCTGAAATGCGGACATTTGATGCCCCAAATGACATTAAATTTGATTTCACGGGACAGATCGAAGAGCAAAATAAACAAATGTCATTTTTAATGGGGGCTTTGATGACTGGACTAGGATTAATCTTCTTTGTGTTAGTGTTTCAGTTTAATTCCATTATTAAACCTAGTATAATAATGGTTGCGGTATTCTTAAGTTTTATTGGGGTTTTTCTTGGACTTATTCTAACTGGTTGGCCATTTGTAATTATGATGACAATGATGGGGATAATTTCCTTAGCGGGTATTGTAGTAAATAATGGTGTTGTGTTACTTGATTATACTCAGTTACTAATTGATCGTAAAAAAGAGGCTATGGGAATACCACTTTCTGCAAAGATTGCTAACAAATATGTAAATGAGGCAATTGTACAAGGAGGAAAGGCCCGTCTAAGACCAGTATTGCTTACCGCCATAACAACTGTTTTAGGCCTTATTCCTCTGGCTATAGGTTTTAACATAGACTTCTTCTCATTGTTCGGATCATTTGATCCAAAAATTTACTTTGGGGGAGATAATGTTATTTTCTGGGGACCCCTAGCGTGGACAGTAATATTTGGGCTAATTTTTGCTACGTTCTTAACCTTAATTGTAGTGCCAGTGCTTTTTTACCTATCTAATAAGTTTGTGAATAGGTTTGGTGATGTTTTCGGTGATGAAACAGAATCACCTGCATATGAGGAAGAAATTCCAATGCCAGAAATGTTACCTAAGAATTAACCATAAAAAAACCCGAAGTCATGACTTCGGGTTTTTTTTAAAGTATTTTTTATTGATTATTGCTTACTAAAGGTTGAGAGTTTTTCCACTGATTAACAGCAGCAATACGGCTATCATTGTAATCAACTTCACTTAAAATATCTTGGTTCCAAAAAAACCACTTACCAACTTTTACACCTGCATTGTATTGTCCAAGTGCTATTTTTTTACCTTGATTGTTATAAGCAATCCATTCTCCATGCGGTTTGCCATCTTTATAAAAACCTTGTTGCTGAACGGTACCATTTTCAAAATAATAAGTAGCTTTTATAAGAGTTCCTTCTTTTTCAAGAACAGGTTTTTGTTGAGCAGTAACGGCAATAACAAAGGCGAAAATAAAGGTTAGTGAAATTATTGAATTTTTCATAGCAGTATAGGTTTAAGGTACAACATTTAATTCATCTGTATAACAAATATACGATTTATTTACACTTAGTAAACTTTTAGGTAACATTAAATTAACATTGAAAATGTAATAAACATGTATTCAGTTATTTATAATCTTGTTTTGATTAAAAATTTAACATTGGCCATAGTATCATAGGGTATATAGTAAAGATTTGATATTTTTTTGGTATTCTACTTCGATTATCGCTATATCGGTGTCACTAGTTGTAGATATCTTTCTAAATTTGCACTTCAATAAACGATTTAGAATCATGTATAGAACACATACTTGTGGTGAGTTACGCGCAGCAAATGCAGGCCAGGTTGTAACACTGGCTGGATGGGTACAAAAAACGAGAGATAAAGGATTTATGGTATGGGTTGACCTACGAGATCGCTATGGAATTACTCAATTGATTTTTGATGAACAACGTAGTTCTCAAGCTGTTTTTTCTCAGGCGAAGGACCTTGGTCGTGAGTATGTAGTTCAAGTTATTGGTACGGTTATAGAACGAGAATCTAAAAACAATAATATAGCCACGGGTGACATAGAAATTTTGGTTTCAGAGCTTACGGTTCTTAATACCTCCATGGTGCCTCCATTTACAATTGAGGATGACACCGATGGAGGAGAGGATATTCGGATGAAGTATCGTTACCTTGATATTCGTCGTAACCCAGTACGAAATAGTTTGATGTTTAGACATCAAGTAGGGATGGAGGTTCGTAATTATTTATCGAGGGATGGGTTTATTGAAGTTGAAACACCTTATTTAATTAAATCAACTCCAGAAGGGGCACGTGATTTTGTGGTGCCGTCTCGTATGAATGAAGGGCAGTTTTATGCCTTACCGCAGTCCCCTCAAACCTTTAAGCAGTTATTGATGGTAGGTGGTATGGATAAATACTTCCAAATTGTGAAGTGTTTTAGGGATGAGGATTTACGGGCTGATCGTCAACCTGAATTTACTCAGATTGATTGTGAAATGGCCTTTGTAGAGCAAGAAGATATTTTAAACACTTTTGAGGGACTTACTAGGCATCTTTTAAAAACATTAAAAGGAGTGGAGGTAGCTGAATTTCCTCGGATGACATATGAAGATGCAATGAGGCGCTATGGGAATGACAAGCCAGATATTCGTTTTGGAATGGAGTTTGGAGAATTAAATGAAGTGAGTCAACATAAAGATTTTCCAGTATTTAACAGTGCTGAATTGGTAGTTGGAATTGCTGTTCCAGGTGCTGCAGAGTATACACGTAAGGAAATAGATGCCTTAATTGATTGGGTTAAGAGACCTCAGATAGGTGCTTTAGGAATGGTGTATGTAAAATATAATTCTGATGGGACACTTAAGTCCTCCGTTGATAAATTTTATGATCAAGAGGATTTAGCCAAATGGGCGACGGCTACTGGTGCTAAACCTGGAGACTTAATTTGTGTGCTTTCAGGTACTAAAAATAAGGTGCGTAACCAATTAAGTGCATTGCGAATGGAAATGGCGGAACGTCTTGGATTAAGAAAGCCTGATGAATTCGCTCCCTTATGGGTTGTCGATTTTCCATTATTAGAGTGGGATGAAGAAAATGCTCGATACCATGCAATGCATCACCCGTTTACCTCCCCTAAGCCTGAAGATATTGAGTTGTTAAAAACTGATCCAGGTGCAGTAAGAGCAAATGCATATGATATGGTTCTTAATGGGAATGAAATTGGTGGAGGATCGATACGTATTCATGATAAAGAGTTGCAAAGTAATATGTTCTCTTTACTTGGCTTTACAGAGGAACAAGCTGAGGCTCAATTTGGGTTCTTAATGAATGCTTTTCAATATGGTGCACCACCACATGGTGGATTAGCCTTTGGGTTTGATAGACTAGTTGCAATACTTGGAGGACAAGAAACCATCAGAGATTTTATCGCTTTCCCTAAAAATAATAGTGGAAGGGATGTTATGATTGATGCTCCTGCTGCAATTGATAAAGAACAGTTAGAGGAATTACACATACAATTGAATATGAAAGCTTAATAAAAAAATCCCGAAGACATTCGGGATTTTTTTAACTTGCAATATGCCACATAAAAAATCATTACTTAGCCGCTTTCTGATTTGGAGAGCCAAACATATACCGCAAAAGCAGTTTTTGTATATGCTTAGTGTTTTGGTTGGTTTTACGTCCGGGCTAGGCGCTGTTTTTCTAAAAAACTTAACGCATTTCTTTCAGCATTTACTTGAAGGAAATTTAGTGCGATATTACCATCATGCTTTTTATTTTGTATTTCCTATCATAGGGTTATGGTTTGTATACTTTATTATGAAGTATGTCTTGCGTAATAAAGTGAGTCATGGAATTCCTTCCACATTATACGCTATTGCCAAACGGAAGGGAATTATGAAGCAATATCAAATGATAGGTTCTATACTTACAGCGCCTATAACAGTAGGATTTGGAGGATCAGTTGGACTTGAAGGGCCTACTGTATCTACTGGTGCAGCGGTGAGCTCTAATATTGCTCGCTTGTTTCATATGAATCAAACCACCCGAACTTTACTTATTGGATGTGCTGCTGCCGGAGCACTTTCTTCTATTTTTAAAGCACCGGTTGCGGCTATTGTTTTTGCTATCGAGGTATTTAGTCTGGATTTAACATTAGCGTCCTTACTTCCTTTGCTTTTGGCATCATTATCTGCTATTATTACATCCTATTTCTTTTTTGGAAATGATATACTACTACCTTTTAGGATTGAAGATAATTTTACCATTAAAGATGTGCCATTGTTTATGATTTTGGGCCTAGTTGCTGGTATTGTCTCTATTTATTTTACAGAGGTATACGATCGGATTCAAAGTTTTTTTGATAAAATTGAATCGCCTATAAAACGATTGTTGATAGGAGGAGTAGGACTCGGAGTATTGGTTTATTTTATACCACCATTATATGGTGAAGGGTTTGATGTAATTAATAGTATAATTCAGGGAAATCCTGAAAAGGCATTAGAAAACAATATCTTTAGCTTGGATCCATCTAAAACCTGGGTTGTACTAGTTTTATTGGCTGGGTTGGTTCTGTTTAAAATTGTAGCCAGTAGTTTAACTTTTGGTGCTGGAGGTGTCGGAGGTATTTTTGCACCAACCCTTTTTATGGGGAGTATAATGGGCTATGTGGTTGCAAAATTTCTGAATCAGTTTTCTTTATTTCAACAGTCGGTTTCTGAAAGTAATTTTGCTTTAGTAGGTATGGCTGGGCTTATGGCAGGAGTACTTCATGCCCCTCTTACAGCTATTTTTTTGATTGCAGAAGTAACGGGCGGTTATGAACTTTTTATACCGCTAATGATTACTGCGGCTATTTCATTTGCAATTACCAAGAAGGTTCATCCACATTCAGTGTATACTATGGAGTTAGGAAGAAGAGGAGAGTTAATAACTCACAATAAGGACCAGTCCGTATTGACTCTGATGGATATGGAATCGGTGATTGAGAAAAATTTTATACCTGTTTTTCCAAGTATGGATTTAGGGACTATTGTACAACAAGCCATAATTAAATCTAACAGAAATATTTATCCAGTTGTAAATGAGAAAACCCAAGCTCTTGTTGGGATAATTTTACTAGATGATTTAAGACCTATAATGTTTGATCAATCACTTTATAATGAAGTACTAGCCCAAGACATTATGCAGGACCCTCCTCAACTAATTTTTCTAGGAAAGGATAAGATGGCTGATGTAATGAAAAAGTTTCAGGATAGTGGTGCTTGGAATTTACCTGTTATTAAAGATGGGATGTATTATGGTTTTATTTCCAAATCTAAAATGCTCACTGTTTACCGAAGAAAGCTTATTACCTTTACAAATTAAAAAGTAGAAATGATTATGAAGCGAATTATTCAATTGATAACGTTATGTATTGCGGTGAGTTTGTTAATTGGTTTTTATTACAAGAATTCTGGTGATGTTGTTACGGGTGATAGAATTATCGGATTGTCTGTTTTAGCAACAGCTTTTGTCTTAATGCCTGTGTTTATTTATCATAGGTATAAGAATAAGAATTTGAAAGATTTTCAGCTTTTTAAAAGCCAAGATTCTGAAAAAGATGTTGAAAATCAATAATTTTTATCAAATAAATCACCTTAAGAGTATGTTTTGTATGTAATTAAAACATACATTTGCTGTATTAATAATTATTTACATGACAGGTACAGTTAAATTTTTTAATGAATCTAAAGGTTTCGGATTCATTACAAACGAAGAAACCGGCAAAGACATTTTTGTGCACGTAACAGCACTTAAGGGTGTTGAGCTTAAAGATGGAGACAAAGTAGAATATTCAGAAGAAGAAGGAAGAAAAGGATTGGTTGCAACCAATGTGCAAGTAATCGGATAAAAGATATATTTTATTTTTGTAGTGCTAAACGTCAACTGAAAAGTTGACGTTTTTTTATTAATTTAAATTTCGTTTCTCAATAAAAAAACGTTTCATCAACATAGATGCTTCTTCTTCCAGAACTCCGCCCACTATTGATGTTTTTGGATGAAGCGTAGTGCCCATAGCACCACATCCTCGTTGGGCATCTTTAGCACCATATACAATTTTGTCAATTTGACTCCAATACAAAGCTCCCGCACACATCTGACATGGTTCAAGAGTTACATATAAAGTACATCCTTTTAGGTATTTACCTCCCAAGAAATTAGCAGCAGCAGTAATGGCCTGCATCTCTGCATGAGCAGTTACATCAGTCAAGGTTTCGGTTAAGTTGTGTGTACGGGCAATAATACGGTTATCAATTACGATAACGGCACCTACAGGGATTTCTCCTTTGTCAAAAGCAGCCTTGGCCTCTTCAAGAGCTTTTTTCATAAAGTAGGTGTCATCATAGGGAGTAATCATACAAGGATAAAGTTTGTCGTAAAAATACGATTTACTCTCGTACTTTTGTATTGTAAAATAAGTAGCTGTAGTTAAAGTTAATTGAGACGTAGCTGTAAGTTCCTCATTTTTAATTTTTATAAATTCTAATGAAGTCATAATCAATGTACTATTCCTTGTTGTCAAATATTGAAACACCTAAAGATTTGCGAAAACTAACAGAGGCGGAGTTGCCTCAGTTGGCTAAAGAATTAAGGCAGTTTATAATTGATATTGTGTCAGTAAAGGAGGGTCATTTGGGGGCTAGTTTAGGTGTGGTCGAACTAACGATTGCATTACATTATATATTTAACACTCCGATTGATGAATTGGTGTGGGATGTAGGACACCAAGCCTATGGGCATAAAATTCTTACCGGAAGAAGAGATCAATTTCATACGAATAGGCAATTAGGTGGTATTAGTGGATTTCCTAAGCGAAGTGAGAGTCAATATGATACTTTCGGGGTGGGTCATTCGTCAACTTCTATTTCCGCAGCACTAGGAATGGCTATCGCTTCTCAGTTAAATGGAGCCTACAATAAAAAACATATAGCAGTGATAGGAGATGCTTCTATTGCTAGTGGAATGGCATTTGAGGGGCTTAATCATGCAGGTGTTACTAATGCAAACTTACTAATAATTCTAAATGATAATGCAATAGGAATCGATCCTAGTGTTGGTGCTTTAAAAGAGTATCTTACCGAAGTAAAAACCAACAAGAGACTTGCAAGACATAATATTATTAAAGCTTTAAATTTTGAATATACTGGTCCAATTGATGGACATGATTTTGGTGCATTAATTAAGGAGTTAAAACGTTTAAAGAAATCTAATGGGCCACAATTTCTGCATGTTGTGACAACCAAGGGTAAAGGACTTCGTCAAGCGGAAGAGAATCAAGTAAAATACCACGCACCAGGTAAGTTTGATAAATATACTGGGGAATTGGTTCCTTCTGAAGGAGATCCTAAACCTCCTAAATATCAAGATGTATTTGGTTATACCTTGGTTGAACTAGCCTCTCAAAATGAAAAAATTATTGGGATTACTCCAGCAATGCCAACTGGTAGTTCCCTTAAATATATGATGGAGGCCTTTCCAAACAGAGCTTTTGATGTAGGTATTGCTGAACAACATGCAGTTACCTTTGCTGCAGGTATGGCTACACAAGGGATGGTTCCTTTTTGTAATATCTATTCTACATTTTTGCAGCGAGGATATGATCAGGTAATCCATGATGTAGTTCTTCAAAGGCTACCTGTAATTTTTTGTTTGGATAGAGCTGGGTTGGTAGGTGAAGATGGTGCAACTCACCACGGTGTATTTGATTTAGCCTATTTGCGATGTATACCTGATATCATAATTTTTGCCCCACGAAATGAAATGGAATTGAGGAATATTATGTACACTGCGCAAAAGGGCCTTGCCTTACCCATAGCAATTAGGTATCCAAGAGGTAGAGGAATTACCCTTGATTGGAAGCGGCCTTTTGAAGAAATTCCTATTGGAAAAGGTGAACAACTTCGATTTGGCAAGGAATTTGCAGTCTTGAGCGTCGGTACAATAGCGAATAACGTTTCAGAAGCAATTGAGAAATCGGGTTTCACAAATCATTTCTCACATTATGACATGAGATTCGTTAAGCCAATTGATCATGCATTGCTTTCTCAAATTTTTAGAACGTACCAAACTGTAATTACTGTTGAAGATGGTGTGGTAACTGGGGGCTTTGGAAGCGCAGTAGTGGAGTTTGCTGCTGGGCAAGGATTTAAAGGGAAGCTTGTCATGATGGGTGTGCCTGATCGATTTATTGATCAGGGTTCGGTGTCTCAATTACAAGAAATATCTGGAATCAGCGTTGCTGCTATAGTTGCCGAGTTAAAAAAATGTATATCTGACCAATAGAACTTGTAACCGTAATGAAGAAACTTCTTTTATGTGTAATGCTACTGAATGCCGTTTGGCTAACGGCGCAAAATAAGAAATTAAGAACTAATCGTCAGTATGTAGTGACTTCTTCTCTAGATGTGAAAGTGGATACTACACTAGTAGTTCAGACTTTTAAACGTATTGAAAGAGAGCAGTCTAAATGGCGGAAATATAACAGACTGGGAATCAACCTTAATGAAGTTGCCTTTGTGAATTGGAATGCTGGTGGAAATAATTCCGTTTCTGCCTTAGCCAATGCTTCTTTTAGGAGGCGATATGTTGCACGAACTTTTTTCTGGAACAATGAGTTATTGATTCGTTATGGAATTAATGCCCAAGAAGGACAAGAAATTAGGAAAACGGATGATGCACTTATTTTCAACTCTACATTTGGGCATCGCAAAAGTCAGTTTTCCAACTGGTATTTTTCTTCAAAATTGAATTTCCTATCTCAATTTAGTAATGGTTATAATTATCCAAATCGAGATGTCCCAAAATCTCGCTTTATGGCTCCAGGGTATTTATTCTTGGGAGCTGGTACTGAATATGCACCTCGAAAGGAGGATTTTTCTCTTTATATTTCCCCAATAACTTTAAAATCAACCTTTGTTCTTGATCAACGGCTAGCAAATAATGGAGCATTTGGTGTTGACAAAGCTATATATGATTCGGAGGGTAATATTATAAAGGAAGGGAAAAATCATGTAGGAGAGCTTGGTATACTGATATCAAGTACATGGCAAAAAGAGATATATAAGAATATGCATTTTAGTAACCGGGTAAGTCTATATACTGATTATTTAAATAGCTTTGGAAACGTAGATGTCGACTGGGAGATGAACCTAAACTTGGTGGTCAATAGTTATGTGCGTGCGAATATTGGAGCACACATTAAGTATGATGATGATGTTAAGTTTAAAGAAGGTTTAGACCCTTTAGGGAATACCTATCGTTATGGTTCAAGAATTCAATTAAAACAAGTCCTTGGTGTCGGTGTCACTTACGCGTTCTAAAGTGCCGCTCCTCTTATTTTATTGTTTAATTCAACAGCTTTACTATCAGTAAGGCTTGCAACATAACAAGCAATATTTAATATTTTATGGTATATTGTGTCTTCTACATTAAGATATTTTTCTGGAATTGTTTTCAAAACTAAAGAATCGAAATTGCTGCTATGTCCCTGGTTTTTACCTAGTATTGCTGTACAGTAGCAATCTAATAGATTTTGTAGTATAGCATAACCTGCAATTTCTTTTTCGACAACTTCTCTAGAGCGATATATGCGATCAACACTGAGTTTGATGATATCATCTATTTGAGCTTTATATTGGCTTTTGGCTAATAATGAAACTTGAAAGTTGCCTTTTAAAATATCGTCCTCGTATTTCATGAAAATAGCACAAGCGTCTGATATAAGAGTGTTAATGGCTAATGCACGAAGGTATCCTAAGCGATCTTCACGGGTAATTAATGTGCTATATTTTTTTCGGTTAATAGATTTTTCAACTAATTTAATAAGATATTCCAAGGCATAGTCTTCTGGAATCAATCCAAGATTGATGCCATCCTCAAAATCTATAATTGTATAACAAATATCATCCGCAGCTTCAACTAAAAAAGTAAGTGGGTGTCTGGTATAGCTAATGTTATTGCCTTGACGTGTTTCTAATAATCCTAATTCTCTGGCAACTTCCTCAAATATTGTTTTTTCTGATTGGAATACACCATATTTTTTATCTGCTATGTGATTTGTAGGTTTTTTAGGGAGTGATTCTTTAGGGTATTTCATAAAGGCACCTAAAGTGGCATAGCTTAAACGAAGTCCACCATCAATTCCTTTTCGACTTTCAGTAACAATTTTAAATCCATTTGCATTTCCTTCAAAATCACATAAATCTTGATACTCCTTTTGAGTGAACATGTTTTGAAATCGTTTCCCATTACCAATACTGAAATACTCTCCAATTGCTTTTTCACCACTATGACCAAAAGGAGGATTACCAATATCGTGAGCCAAAGCAGCAGCAGCGACAATGGCGCCAAAGTCGTTAAACTGGTATCCGTGTATCTCTCTTAAATAGGGGTGCTTTGCTAGAATCTCTTTTCCAACGGTACGTCCTAAACTTCTTCCTACTACCGAAACCTCAAGACTATGGGTAAGTCGTGTATGGACAAAATCCGTTTTTGAGAGGGGAATTACTTGAGTTTTATCTTGTAAACTTCTAAAAGCTGAAGAGAAGATAACTCTATCGTAATCGACTTCAAAGCCTAGGCGTGTCTCGTCTTGTTCAATTCGTAGGCGTTTATGAGTGTCGCCATATCGTTTTAATGATAAAAGTTGTTCCCAGTACATGTAGGTTATTTTGATTGCAATATAGAACGTTTTTTAAAAGCTAAGGTAAAATTGATAACAAAATCAATTAACATTTAGATAATGTTGATGCAACATTGCACTAACTTTTTCATCATAGATATTTAACAAAGAGGTAACTACTGCTTTACACCGCTATATGTTCTTTGCACCAATATTTTAAAACACACATGAAAAACGTATTATTTTTTATCTGGCTATTAACTACTTCCCTGGTTGTAGCCCAAAACACAACCTCAATCCGAGGGACTATCACCGATAAGGAGATGGGTAATGAGCCCCTACCTTTTGCTAATGTGCAAATTAAAGGAATGTCTAAAGGAGCTACTACTGATATGGAAGGGAACTACTCAATTGAAGGTGTTGCTCCAGGAACGTACACAGTTATTTTTAGTTTTATTGGATACAAAACGGTGGAGGTTTCCAATGTGGTTGTTGTGGCAGGAAAAGATGCTCAAGTTAACATAGCTTTAGGTGCAGATAATGTTGCATTAGATGAGGTAGTAATTACGACTACTGTTAAGAAGGAATCTCAAGAAGCCTTGCTGGTTGAACAACGTAAAGCGTTGGAGATAAAACAAAGTATAGGAGCGCAAGAGTTATCTCAAAAGGGAGTTAGTGATGTTGCAACTGCAGTAACTAAGACTACTGGTATATCAAAACAGGAGGGTACTGGTACTATTTATGTGAGAGGATTGGGTGATCGTTATAATTCGTCTTCAATGAATGGGTTACCATTGCCTTCAAATGATCCTCAGCGTAAGAATATTGACTTGGATATTTTCACTACAGATATCGTTGAATATATTTCGATTGATAAGGTTTATAACAGTAAAATGTATGGAGATTTCGCAGGAGGAAATGTAGATATTGTTTCAAAAGATTATAACGGCAACGGTTTTTTAGCCTTAGGAGTTAAATCTTCTGTAAATAGTAATGCTATTGGAGAAGATAATTTTTACTTGCAATCAGGATATAATGCATCAGGGTTTAATAAAGTAGAGATTCCAAGCAATGCGTTAAGTGGATTTAACTTTAAGAATAAGTTAAATGCTGATACTACTATTCCTCTTGCGGGAAGTTTAGCTTTGACAGGTGGTAAATCGTTTTCAGTTGGTGAAAACAGTAGACTTAGTTTTTTTGCTACAGCTTCATTTGGAAATGAATATGGATATCAGTCCGGTGTAAATAGAAGTGCACAAGCTCAAGGAGAGTTTATTAAAAATTTTCGTAAAGAATCTTACGATTATTCAACAAATACCACAGGTATGTTTAATGTTGGTTATCGTATAAATGAAAAGAATAAATTAAGTTATAACCTTTTATATGTAAATTCTTCTAATCAACAGAAGGACGAGTATAAAGGGTATATTAGAGATATTGCTGAGGATGATAATGGAATTATTCAACGTTCGACATATGTGCAAAATACACTTTTTGTTAATCAACTATTAGGTGAGCACACTTATAATGAGCGCATTAAATTAGATTGGGGAGCTTCATACAATACCATTGTAAGTAATATGCCAGATAGAATTCAGAATACCATGCGTTATGATTTCAATCAATCAGGGTATGTTCTTGCTACTAATGCGACTACTGATAATCATAGATATTATCAGGATTTAGATGAGAGTGAGATTGCTGCCAATGTTACATTAGGATATCGTATTGGGAAAACGTCGGATGAAGAATATAAAGGTCGGCTTGTATTGGGGTATAATGCCCGTATAAAAAATCGAGAATTTGAAGCGACTCAGTTTAACTTTAGAGTGGCTTTAGATCAACGTAACACCTTGGTTTCTCCAGATAACTTAGACGCTTTTTTTAATCAAAATAATTATAATGCAGGTGCATTTGCAATTGAGACTTTTAGAGGAGGAGCCAATGTAGCAGGTGCTTTAGATCCTCAAGTTTATAGTGGTGATCAGGAAATCTTTGGAGGTTATCTTAATTTAGAATACCAACTAACTAACAAGTTAAGTGGGGTACTTGGAATGAGAGGTGAGCAGATTTATCAAAAAGTCTCTTGGAGAACTCAGTTGGATGATGTGGGGAGTAAAAATGATTTTGATAAAACTGCAATTTTACCTAATTTAACTTTGAAGTATGAGTTAAATGAGAAGCAAAATCTCCGTTTGGCAGCTAGTAAAACTTATACATTGCCTCAGTTTAAGGAAAGAGCACGCTTCGTTTATGAGGATGTAACGGAAGTAATTGTAGGTAACCCTTATTTATATCCTTCTGATGATTATAATTTAGATCTGAAATGGGAGCTTTTCCCCAATAGAGGCGAGATTGTTTCCTTTACAGGTTTTGGTAAGTATATTCAAAATCCGATTAATGAGATTACATTGGCGTCATCTACTAATGATATTGCTTATGTAAATACTGGTGATATGGGCTATGCAGTAGGAGCTGAAGTTGAAGTTAGAAAAAACCTTTGGAACTTAGAAGAAGATGGTAAAGAAAGTAGAATTACTGCTGGGTTAAATGCTGCCTATATGCATACTCAACAAGATTTAGATGCCAACAAGGTTAGAATAGAAACTAAAGGAAGTTATAATGTGAATTTTTCTAATACTGAGGATGGATTCACAGGGGCATCTGATCTGTTATTAAATGCAGATGTTACCTTTTATAAGCGTTGGTCTGAAAATAGAGATGTTATGATGGTATTGGCCTACAATCATTTTTCTGATAGAATCAGAGCTTTAGGAACTGAAACCAAAGGAAATATTGTTGATAAGGGAGTTGGGGCCCTTGATTTTATTTTGAAATCTAAATTATCCTCACGTACTAGCATAGGAATATCTGCTAAAAATATTCTGAATCCTGCCGTAGAGAGAACTCAACAAAATCCAGGTAATGAGATTTTAGTTGGATCTTTCAAAAAGGGGATAAATTTTGGAATAGGATTTAATTATCAATTTTAGATACTTTTAGAAACTTATAATAAGGGCGGATTCATTCCTATGAGTCCGCCTTTTTGTTGATTTACAATGTATAAACACAGCTAACTTTCTCTTAACAATGAACAGGAATTGTTTAATAAAACATTGATATTGAATTAACTTCTACAATAAACCTACTATAGACTTTTGTAGTATAAAAATTAATCAAACTACGTAATGAAAAAATCAATTGCAAAACTTTTTGGAATCTTAGCTATTTCTGGAGTCGTTTTAACTAGCTGTTCATCTAGTGATGATGATGAGCCAACATCTTCTTTTCAACTTGTTCCAAGTAATTTTAAGGGAGACATTAACGACGGACAAGTGATACTAAATGCTTCAACTGTTTATACACTTACTGGGAGATTGGTGGTTAACGAAGGGGCAGAGCTTGTAATCCCTGCCGGAACTGTAATCGAGGCTACTGGTGGAACATCTTCTTATATAGCTGTTGCTCAAGGAGGTAAAATTTCTATAAACGGTACTTCAACAAATCCAGTTGTGATGACTGCTTCCCAAAAGGAGCCAGGTGCTTGGGGAGGTCTTGTAGTGTGTGGAAAAGCACCTATCAATAAAGGAGAAACAGCTACTGCAGAGGTTTCTGACCTAACTTATGGAGGTAATGTTGCTAACGATAATTCAGGTGTAATTCGTTATTTAAGAGTGGAGTACTCGGGTGCTGCCTTTAACAGCGAAAAGGAGTTTAATGGGGTTTCTTTCTTTGGTGTTGGTAGTGGAACTACTGTTGAGTATGTACAGGTTCATGAAGGGTCTGATGATGGCTTCGAATTTTTTGGAGGTACTGTAAACACCAAGTATCTTGTTTCTACAAGTAATGAAGATGATCAATTCGATTGGACTGAAGGATGGTCTGGAACTAACGAAAACTGGTTTGGTAAATTAGGTTTAGGTAGAGGAAATAGAGGTATTGAAGCTGATAATAATTCTTCAAACCATGTGGCTACTCCAATCTCTAATCCATCGATTAAAAACCTTACTTTAATAGGTCTAGGTGATCAAGGAACAGAATCTCAAGCTATCAAATTACGTGTAGGTACGAAGGCAGTATTTGATAATGTTGTATTGAATAATTTCCTAATTGGTTTTGATGTACAACATGATGAGTCAATTTCTTATATTGCTGATGGAACTTTGAAAGCCACTAACGTAAAGTTTGACAACATCATTACTTTGAAGGCAAAATATAATCCTGCTTCATTAACGGAGATCTATGCTGAAAATTCTAGTGCTACAGGTGCTGGAAACGGTACTAGCGTACCTGCATGGGCTCAAGGATGGACTGTTGGCTTGTAAGCTATATCTCTTATTCATATTTAGTTTTTAAAAAGGTTGCTAAAAAGGCAACCTTTTTTGTTATATGCAGAATATAGTAATAAAAAAGGAGCGAATAATTCGCTCCTTTTTATACATAAGATCAGTTTAGGTTAAGAGCCACACATAAGGCAATCATCTCCTTCACTTGCTTTTGCTTGGGCAATCATTGCTTTCAGTTCATCAGAAGTTAAGGGTTGCGATTCAGCAGTAGGCTTCGTTTCTTGTTTTTTCTGTACCGTAAATTTAATGGCATCTACAGCGCTTTTAGTTCTCAAGTAATACATTCCTGTTTTTAGACCACTTTTCCATGCGTAGAAATGCATAGAGGTAAGTTTAGCCATTGTAGCCCCTTCCATAAAAAGGTTAAGTGATTGACTTTGATCAATGAAATATCCGCGTTGACGAGACATATCAATGATGTCTTTCATGCTTAATTCCCACACCGTTTTATAAAGTTCTTTTATTTCATGAGGAATGATATCAATCTCTTGAATTGATCCATTAGCACGCATGATTTCTTGCTTAAGATCTTCATTCCATAATCCAAGTGCAACTAAATCTTCCAATAAATGTTTATTCACAACTATGAATTCTCCAGAAAGTACACGACGAGTATAAATATTGGAGGTATACGGTTCGAAACATTCGTTGTTTCCTAATATTTGTGAAGTAGAAGCAGTTGGCATTGGAGCCATCAATAAGGAATTGCGTACACCATTTTTTATAACATCTTTGCGTAGTTTAGCCCAATCCCATCTGCCGCTTAGCTCTTCGTCTTTTATACCCCACATATTATGTTGAAACTCTCCTTGTGAAATTGGCGATCCTTTGAATGTGTCGTATGGACCTTCTTCTTTCGCTAATTCCATGGATGCAGTTACTGCGGCGAAGTACATCGTCTCAAAAATTTCCTGGTTTAATTTTTTAGCTTCGTCGCTGGTGAACGGCATGCGGAGCATAATAAATGTGTCAGCCAAACCTTGTACTCCTAATCCTACAGGACGATGACGGAAGTTTGAATTTTGAGCTTCAATTACTGGGTAGTAATTACGGTCAATGACTCTGTTGAGGTTGCGTGTTACTCGTTTAGTTACTTTAAAAAGTTCCTTATGGTCAAATTCTCCATTTTTTACAAACATAGGCAATGCTACTGAAGCCAAGTTACATACTGCAACTTCATCAGGAGCAGTGTATTCCATGATTTCAGTACAAAGGTTCGATGATCTAATAGTTCCAAGATTCTTTTGGTTAGATTTACGATTAGCTGCATCCTTATAAAGCATATACGGAGTTCCAGTTTCTATTTGAGATTCTAGAATTTTCTCCCAAAGCTCTCGGGCTTTGATTGTTTTTCGACCTTTACCCTCAGCCTCGTAACGCAGGTATAATTCTTCAAAAGAATCGCTATGAACATCATAAAGACCAGGACATTCGTTAGGGCACATAAGGGTCCATCTACTATCCTCTTGAACGCGCTTCATAAAAAGATCAGGAATCCACATTGCATAAAACAGATCGCGAGCACGCATCTCTTCTTTACCATGATTTTTCTTTAAATCAAGAAAGTCCATGATGTCTGCATGCCATGGTTCAATGTATATAGCAAATGAGCCTTTTCTTTTTCCTCCTCCTTGATCTACATAACGAGCTGTGTCGTTGTATACTCTTAGCATAGGAACAATACCATTTGAGGTACCGTTTGTTCCTGCTATATAACTTCCTGTAGCGCGCACATTATGAATAGAAAGACCAATTCCGCCTGCGGATTGTGATATCTTGGCAGTTTGTTTTAGTGTGTCATAAATACCATCTATACTGTCATCCTTCATAGTTAGTAGGAAGCATGATGACATTTGTGGTTTAGGTGTTCCGGAATTAAATAGAGTAGGTGTGGCATGCGTAAAGTATTTTTTTGACATGAGTTCATAGGTTTCTACTACACTCTCCATGTCATCAAGGTGAATGCCTACCGCAACACGCATTAGCATGTGCTGCGGACGCTCTACAATGTTTCCATTTATTTTAAGGAGATAGG
Source organism: Imtechella halotolerans (assembly GCF_028743515.2). GTDB lineage: Bacteria > Bacteroidota > Bacteroidia > Flavobacteriales > Flavobacteriaceae > Imtechella > Imtechella halotolerans. Next base: position 2,705,121 of record NZ_CP117969.2, read on the forward strand.
AGCGTTCCAATGTTTTGAAGCCAAAGTAATCATAGCCAAAATCCCTATTGTAAATTATTGTAGAATCCAAAAAATCTGCATTAGCTTGAATAATGTCATGCACTTCATCAGAGATTAAAGGTGCTGCTTGTTCAGTACGCGGATTCACATAGTTGTAAAGATCGTTCATGGTTTCCGAGAACGATTTTTTGGTGTTTTTATGGAGGTTGGATACCGAAATTCGCGCTGCTAGCCTAGCGTAGTCGGGGTGTGTGGTGGTCATGGTAGCAGCAATTTCTGCAGCTAAATTATCCAATTCTGAAGTAGTTACCCCATCGTATAGACCTTCAATAACACGCATTGCTACTTTTACTGGGTCTACTAAATCGTTAAGACCGTAGCACAATTTGCGTACTCGGGCAGTAATCTTGTCAAACATTACGGGTTCTTGACGCCCGTCTCTCTTTAATACATACATACGCTACAAATTGGTTTTTAGTTAGTAATATTTCGGTATAGTGTCCAAAAACCCATACTGTTTTTTATAAAAAACAGTATGGAATCTTGTATATTGAATTCAGCTTAAAGCTGAGGTACGATTCTAGAAATCTGCGTCGAAACTGATTTTATTACCTTCCGTATCATTGTTCATTACGCCTGCTTTTTGATATTCGGAAACTCGCTTTTCAAAGAAGTTTGTTTTTCCTTGTAAGGAAATCATATCCATAAAATCAAATGGGTTGGTCACATTATAAACTTTTTCACAACCTAATTCTACTAGAAGACGGTCAGTTACAAATTCTAGGTACTGTGTCATTAATTTTGAGTTCATACCTATAAGGCTTACAGGAAGAGATTCTGTAATAAATTCCCTTTCAATATTTAGGGCATCGACAATAATTTCCTTAATGCGCTCTTTACTTACAGGTGAAATAAGGTGGTTGTTGTGTAGGTGAACTGCAAAATCACAATGCATTCCTTCATCTCTGGAAATTAGTTCGTTAGAGAAGGTAAGCCCTGGCATAAGGCCACGTTTTTTCAACCAAAAAATGGAGCAAAATGCACCAGAGAAGAAAATACCTTCTACAGCGGCAAATGCTATTAGACGTTCAGCAAAACTTGGAGACTCAATCCATTTTAAAGCCCAATCTGCTTTCTTTTTGATAGCAGGGAAATTCTCAATGGCTTTAAAAAGAATGTTTTTTTCTTTTTCATCCTTAACGTAGGTGTCTATAAGCAGAGAATACGTTTCAGAGTGGATGTTTTCCATCATTATTTGGAAACCATAGAAAAATTTAGCTTCGGAATACTGTACTTCATTTACGAAATTTTCAGCTAAATTTTCATTAACAATTCCATCAGATGCGGCAAAGAAGGCCAATATATGCTTAATGAAATAACGTTCATCATCTGAAAGTTTATTATTCCAGTCTGTAAGGTCTTGGTGTAAATCGATTTCTTCCGCGGTCCAAAAACAAGCTTCTTGTTTTTTATACCATTCCCAAATGTCCTTATGTTGAATGGGAAAAATTACAAATCGATCTTTGTTTTCTTGTAGTATGGGCTCTACTGCAGACATTTTTTTAGATTTTTTTACTGAGATTATTGACTTTTTTTTGGACGGCTTGGGAGTAACAAAGATTGAAAATTGAAGGCAAAAAAGAAAGCCATACTTATTCACAAAAGCCTTTAGTTTTTAACAAGAATGATGTTTTTTCTTACTAATGTTAAAAGGATAAAAAGGTATTAAATAATTGTTTTTGAGGCTATTGAAAACTGTTGAAAATTGAACAAACTGGTATGCAGTGTACTGCGGTAAATACAATTTTATCATAATAGATGCCTCATTTTGATGTGAAGATGTCTTCTGATTACAAAGTTGTCTAGAGTATTTTTTGAAGATTTTTTTAGTAATTGAGATTGGTGTTACATGCATTCTATAGTAATCATTTTTAATCTGGTTTGGTATGAATGAAAGTATAGAATTAAATGATATTGAAATTTTAAGATTATTGTAGTGTCATTTAGTTCTGCTCTTTCATTGCTTTGGCAACCTCCTCCAGTTCTTCATACCACTGATTTCCAAATTTACGGATGAGAGCTTCTTTAACGAATTTATAAACTGGGACAGTTAGCTCTTTTCCAAGGCTACAGGCGTTGTCACAAATATACCAGCGGTGATAATTTACTGCGGAGAAATCGGAGTATTGTTTTACCCTGACTGGATAGAGGTGGCAAGAAATAGGTTTTTTCCAATCTATTTTTCCTTCATTGTAGGCTTTCTCAATTGCGCAAAGTGCCACTCCTTTGTTGTCGAAAATCACATAGGCACAGTCTGCTCCATCAATTAAAGGAGTCTCCCAATCTCCATCTACTCCCTTAATATAGACTCCTTGAGCTTCAATAGCTGTTAATCCTTCAGGTCGGAGGTACGGTTTTACACTGGGATAGATACTTTCTAATATAGAAAGCTCACTTTCCTCTAGAGGGGCTCCTGCCTCTCCATCAATACAACATGCGCCTTTGCAAGCACTAAGGTTGCACACAAAATCATTGCTAATGATTTCTTCAGAAACGATGGTCTTGTCAATTTGAAACATGCCGCAAAGGTACACATCCTATTCATTATACGTGCTAAGTTTTACAAATCTTAAAGATATGTACTTAGTTATGATTACTTTTGCTTCAAAAATTTGAGGATATGACATTGAATTTTAAAGAAATAGCTACCGCAAGTATGATTCTCTTTGCTGTTATTGATATTGTTGGTAGTGTCCCTATTATTATTGATTTGAGAAAAAAGGTGGGTCATATTCAGTCTGAAAAGGCGTCTATTGTAGCCGCTGTTATTATGATAGTTTTTCTTTTTTTAGGAGAGGAAATACTTAATCTCATTGGAATTTCGGTGGAGTCTTTTGCCATTGCTGGTTCCTTCATATTATTTTTCTTGGCATTGGAAATGATTTTAGGAATCACCCTATATAAGGACGATGCGCCCGAAACGGCCTCTATTGTTCCATTGGCCTTTCCACTTATAGCTGGTGCTGGAACCATGACTTCTTTATTATCATTACGAGCGGAGTTTGAGGTTCAGAATATTATAGTTGCCATCCTAGTTAATATCATATTTGTTTATATTGTGCTTAAATCTTCCAAACGAATTGAAAGAGCTTTGGGCAAACAAGGTATTAGTGTTATCAGAAAGGTTTTTGGGGTAATATTATTAGCTATTGCCGTGAAATTGTTTACCACCAATATCAAAGGATTATTGTAAATTTGCAATTGCCTAAAGGCTTAAAAAATTTAATACGTAATGAAATATGTTTACTTGGTACTTGGAATTCTGGCAGTAGTGCTAATGATTTTTAATAGTACCCAAATTGATACAAATGCTCCTTTTAAGGGAGATAGTTTGGTTGCTATTATTGGTATTGTAGCGCCGTTGTGTGCTATACTACTACTTTTAATAATGCATCTTTCTCAAAAAATACAACAAAAGTTAAAAGACTAATTCCAATTGTAGGATGTATTAATCTCCAATTGAGGATCACCCTGAAATGCAGTATGCATTGGGATTAAGATCTGCATGTCTGAAATCTTTTATAGTCCATGATAGAGTGTGGATTGTATTGAATTAGAAAGATTCAACCTTGCCATATACGGCGGTTAATAACCTTATTGGTTTTCTTAAGAAATTACTTAGAAAACCATATTAGAGATTCCTAAAACTAGTTTGCTAATTTATGTCCAACTGTTATTTTGTTGTCCTAGGGCTAGAAGGTGAATTAGTTGATTGGTTCAGATTAGGATTTTTTAACTAGGTCGATATAAAGGGCATATGGAAAAAAGGGTGATTGTTGTTTCCAATTGTTACCATTTTATTTATATCTTAAGCATTATCCCTTTTATACGAGTTATTAAAGTAGAATTTGAGAAAATCTACTGAATAGACCATTATAAATGGAGCTAAGGCTTTGCCTACTGTCAGCTAATACAGATTTAAATGTTCTGATTTAATTAATCTATTGAATGATGGCTAACAGAGATAAGTATAGAGTACTATCAAAATTATTTAATATAAGTTAATGAGAGGTACTTAACATTATTACTTTGGACAGAGCATTATCATCTTTATTTACAATACGCTCATAAGCGTTTTCACCAAAAAGCTGTTCTGCAATATTTGCCTTTAGATATTTTGCAATTTCTGAATGATATATGTTAAGGTCTATCTTTAATCGACGTTGGGCTAAATATTGATTGAAATTCTGAATAAGTGATTCAGGCACTTCATAGGTAGTAATAAAATGATCTTCGTCATAATCTTGATATTGGTTACGATCACTATCTAAGTGTTCAAAAATAAAGAACGAAGCCAATCCAGATCGAAGAATGTAAGTTACGGTTTCATCCTCAATACTCGCCGTAAGGGGAATAAATACATCAGGAATAATTCCACCACCACCGTAAACAATTTTTCCTTTAGGGGTTTTAAATTTCAACGAATCTGCAACCTTAATACTGTCGATTGATTGTAGTTCACCACTTTCAAATCTTTTTAAATAATCCTCATAGTAGTTTTTTGTGCCGTTTTCATAAGAGCGTTGAATTGATCTACCGGTAGGAGTGTAGTATCTAGAAATGGTTAGGCGTACTGCGGACCCATCAGGTAGAGGCATTTCGCGCTGAACAAGTCCTTTTCCGAAAGATCTGCGCCCTACTATTGTCCCTTGATCATTATCTTGTAGTGCTCCAGCTATAATCTCACTAGCTGATGCTGATTTTTCATTTATTAGAACATAAACATGGTTGTTTTCAAATGCTCCTTTTTTAGTTGCAAAGGTTTTTTCAATAGAGCCTTTTTTATTTTTGGTATACAGAATTAGTTTTTTGTCGGCCAAAAACTCGTCGGCTATTTGTTCAGCTATATTTAGGTACCCTCCAGGATTGTCTCTTAAATCTAGCACAAGTTGCGACATTCCTTTATTTTTCAATGCGTTAAGGGCATTCATAAATTCTTTATAAGTAGACTCTGCAAATCGATTGATTTTGATATATCCTAAGTCTTGAGTCAGCATATAGTAACCATCTACACTTTTGATAGGGACTTTAGATCTATTTATTGTGAAATCTAATAAGTTTGGAGATCCTTTCCTGTGTACCTTAAGATTAATTGAAGTATTTGGCAATCCTTTTAGTTTTTTCACCACGGCTTCACTTTCCATTCCTTTGCCGTATAAGGTATCTCCATCGGCCATAAGAATGCGATCACCTGGTAATATTCCTGCTGGCATGCTAGGTCCTCCTTCTAGTGGACGAATTACAGAAAGGCTGTCTTTATACATATAAAAACTTATTCCTATGCCTACAAAATCTCCTTGCATATTCTCAGCAACCTGCTGTGCTTGTTCCTTAGGTATGTATACTGAATGCGGATCTAGTCTCTCAAGAATATTGTTTACAGTAAGGTCTACAATACTATCTGTATTTACTTGATCGACATATTCATATTCAATATAGTCTATAAGTCGATTCAATTTAGCTTTATTTGAATCTGTAGTAAAAAAGTCTTCTGGAGTATTGCTAAAACGTAATTTTCCACCAATGACAACCCCTACAGCTAACGCTGTTGCAAGTATAAGTGGCCATAAATACGTTTTATGATTTTTCATCACTTAAGTTCTTGATATTTTCTATTCCTGTGCTCTGCTAATTTAGATTTCTGAAATATGTTTAATTGTAACGCCAGCACGTTCAAGAAATTGCAATCCTGAATTGTCTTTATAGGCCTCCATATAAACTACGCGAATTATCCCTGATTGATGAATAAGCTTGCTGCACTCTTTACAAGGGGAAAGGGTAATATAAAGGGTAGCCCCTTGACATGATTGGGTTGATGCGGCGACCTTAAGGATGGCATTGGCTTCCGCGTGCAGAACATACCATTTGGTGTAACCTTCTTCATCTTCACAGTAATTCTCAAAACCGGTGGGAGTCCCATTATAGCCATCAGAAATTATCATTCTGTCTTTTACTATAATAGCTCCAACTTGTTTACGTTTGCAATAGGATAATTTTCCCCATTCTGCAGCCATACGAAGGTAGGCTTTGTCATATCGATCTTGTTTTTCTTCAGACATGTAGTACGGCAATTGTTAGGTAGCATTGTACAGGACGAAGATACTGTCTTTGATATGAATAACCATACCTAGGAAGTTAATTTCTTCTAAAAAGGATAGGTTTCTAGGAGCATTGGGATAATGATACCAATAACCATAGAAGAGGTGATTAACATCCAATCTTTTTTATTGAAACGAAATATTGATTGAACAATAAAACTGAACAGTAACACTACCATAACAACTATGATTTGCGCAGTTTCAATCCCTAGGGCAAATTCTATTAAAGGAAGAGCCTTGCTTTCCTGGTCAGCTATAATCTGACGGAAATAGTTTGAAAACCCTAGGCCGTGGATAAGCCCGAAAAAGAGTGTTATAAAAAAGAGTATTCCTAATTTTTCTTTGCGTGGGCCTTTTCCAGCAGTAAATATGTTAAGTAAAGCTGTAATTAAAATAGTTACGGGGATAAGAAATTCTATGAATGATACTGAAACATTTACAATGCCAAATACAGAAAGGAAAAGTGACAGTGTATGCCCTACAGTGAATATTGTAACTAACAAGAGCACATGTTTCCAGTCTTTAAAGGTATAAGGTACTGTAAGTGCAATAAGAAATAATACATGGTCATATGCATTGATATCCAATACATGGTGTAAACCAAGATTAAAATAGAACCAAAATTGATCCATAATATAATTAAGTTTTAAGTGGGTTGTCCAAATGTACAATAATATTTTGGATAGCATTAGGTTAAAAAAAATCACACTATAATGTGTGATTTTTAAGTCAAAGATTGAGTAGTATAAGGCACTGTCATTTAGCTGATTTTGTGGCTGCTATTTTTTTCCATATAAAAAGTACGATAAGTCCTCCTAGAACGGAAAATAACCAATCCATTGGACTCCAAAAACGTGTAGTATCTTCGAGCACTCCAAAAGCTCTACCTACAAACCCTCCGATAAGGGCTCCGGCTATTCCTATGAGAACAGTTACAACGAATCCTCCAGGATCCTTGCCTGGCATAATAAGCTTTGCAATTGCACCAGCAATAAGACCGAAAATTATCCACGAAATTAATCCCATAAATACCTCTATTAGTAAAATTAGTACTACTAATATATTCAGAATCAGTTTATTTTCCTAATAAAATTTTGACAAATTTAGCGGTGTATACTTTCTTTCTCTCATTTTCTTCTCGTACACTGATTTTTGAGATTGTTAAAGTATAAAATTATTGTGCTTTAACACAAGTAGTTATATTTTCTTATTTGAAATAAGTCTAAATAAATTTGTTTTTTATGAGTTGACTATTACCTTTGCATCGTTATTTTAATTAAATCTAAATAAAATGAAATATTGTTTTGTTTTTTGTCTATTATTAGCTTTTCAGATAACTTCAGCCCAGCAAAAAAGCCTGAGGGGTACAATAGTTGATGAACAAGAGCAACCTATAGCTTTTGCGAATGTTCTTATACAAGGTACGTCTATTGGTGTTTCTGCAGGTGAGGACGGTGTGTTTGTATTACATAATCTCCCTCAAGGCCAATTAAAATTACGTGTAAGTGCTGTCGGTTTTAAAACAATTCTCCAGCAAGTAAATGTGAGCCCAAGCATTAACCTTACTATTGTATTGCATGCAGATAATGAACTTGACGAAGTGGAGGTATTTGGAAACCGTTTTAAACATCCAGATAAAATAGAAACACTCACAAGACTCCCATTAGCTCCATATGAGCAGATTCAGAGTATATCTATTATTTCTGATAAGCTTATAGAACAACAAGGAAATCTTACCATCGCCGATGCTACGAGAAATGTGCCTGGCGTATACACTTTCGCAACTTATGGTAACCGCAGTGAAAGTATGTCATCAAGAGGGTTTAGGGGCATACCAATTCTTAAAAACGGTGTGAGGGTACATTCTGATTTTAGGGGTACAGGGATTTTAACTGATATGCAAGGAGTTGATAACATCCAGGTTCTTAAAGGAAGCGCTGCTATAACACAAGGAGTGGCTACTGATTTAGGAAGTCCTGGCGGAGTAATTAATATAGTGACTAAAATTCCAAAATATACTTCAGGAGGTACTGTGAGCTTGCGTGGGGGAAGTTATGGTCAACTTCGCACTACATATGATGTATTTGGAGCAATGAATGAAAGTAAAACTTTAGCTTACAGAGTTAATGGTGCACTTGAACGTGCCGATAGTTATAGACAAGGAATTTCATCTGAAAGATTCTATATCAATCCGTCTTTTCAATGGAGATTAGGGGAAGGTACCACAATTACCGCTGAAATGGATTATTTTGATGATAGTCGTACACCCGATCTTGGTACTGTAAATCTTGATGATATTGATGAAAATGCAATTTATAGGTTACCTTTTAGTCAATATTTAGGGTATAGTAAAGACAAGGCAATAACCCACAATAGCACCTATTCAATTCGATTTAATCATGAAGTAAGTAATAAATTGAAATTAATGGCTGCCTATTTTAGTTCGACATTAGATTTACAGGATAAAAGGGCTAGTTTAGGAAGTTATATAGTAGAAAATGGAGAACCTGTGTATAATAAACGTAAACGAGGATACACAAATTCTTCACGAATGGATAACAATAAAGTTTTTCAGGTAGATCTCATTGGGGATGATATTAAAACTGGTAAAATAAAGCATAGTTTTCAAGTAGGATTTGATTATCGAACTAATGAGCTTGAGACCTCTACCAAGAGTGCTTCAGTGGTCGATTCAATAGATGTATTTGCCTCAAATTCTCATCAATTGCCTTCTATTATAAATTATGGGCCTGAAGTAGTTGTTGAAACCACTTCAAGAGCTATAGGTGTGGTAGCCCAGGATGTAATAAGTTGGAATAATTGGTTGAAAACCTTCTTGGGTGTAAGATACAGTACAACACAGACTTCAACTGCCACGGAAATTACTCAAAATGATGCTTTTAATCCATTGATGGGGATAATATTCAATCCTTATGCAAACGTGAATGTTTTTGCTTCATATACTAATAGTGCGTATCCTCGAACTGCTTCTCGTTTGGATAAAAATGGGAGTGAGTTAGGAAATGAGCGTTTTGATCAGTTGGAAGCGGGTGTAAAGACCAATTGGTTGGATGGTCGATTACGCCTAAATGTTACCCTGTTTAAAATAAATAATAGGAATATTAATCTGCCAGTTTACGATGAGAATTGGGTAGCTACTGGATATTATCAAAAGGGAGGTAATGACGAGCGAAAAGGAATTGAAATTGAACTTTCTGGTCGTATAATAGATAACCTTGAAATAATAACAGGGTATTCATATATCGATGCACAGTATAAAGAACATACCTCCTTTGTGTATGGATCATCGCCACTTAATACGCCCAAGCATACATTCAATGCCTATGTGAATTATAATTTCACTAATGCTCTAAAAGGATTGAGCATAGGTGCGGGAGGTTACTATATTGGGGAACGCCCTATCAACGATTGGAGTGCAGGACCTATTACTCATCAAGGAATTGAACCAAAAATAAAACCTTTCAATTTGGAAGGATATACACTAATAAATCTGCAATTGGGGTATCGAATTAGTTCCAACTGGAATTCTCGATTATTGTTAAACAATATATTTAATCAAATAGGGTATAATGCATACCGAGTTAGTTACATAAACCAGATTGATCCTAGAACTGTTGCAGGTTCAATTAGTTACACCTTTTAAGGAAAATGCGGTAAATGTATTGGATTTTACGCTACATTTGCCGCCGTTTTTTTTAATGGGATGGGACTTGTCAATTATAAGCTCATAGTATATAAAGCAATAATTAAAAATTCATGAAAAAACAAAAACCATACAGCGTAAAAAAATTTATTAATGATGTTCATTTGTGGTTGGGTCTCATTAGTGGGTTGGTTCTATTTTTAGTTTGTTTAAGCGGAACAATCCTTACTTTTGAAAAGGAGATTAAAGGTTGGTTTTCTAGCCCAATGATAGTTTCTTCTGATGTTAATTTTCAACCACTTTCGAATATAGTGAGCAATGTGGAGCAACGCACTGGAGGGAAGGTGATAAGTATAACCTTACCGGAAGCAACTGCAGCTCCTTATGAGTTACGGGTGAAGACAGATCCAACTTCACGAAGAGGTACCGCATTTGAGGTTCATCCCGAAACAGGTGAAATTGTCAAGCCAGGAAAAACTCCTGTAGATGAATTTATGATGTTTATGTTTAGGATGCATAGGTGGTTGTTACTTGACACCTCCGTTGGGCGACCAATAGTAGGAGTTTCGACTATAATTTTCCTGATAATTTCAATCACAGGCATTATATTGTGGTTTCCAAAAAAATGGAAATGGAGAAACTTTCGTCAGGGTTTTACCATTAAGACATCAGGGAATTGGAAACGGATAAATCATGATCTTCACAATACTTTAGGCTTTTATGCCTGCGTTTTTATTGTGATTATGGGGATAACTGGGTTATGCTGGTCGTTTGAAGGATATCGTGATGGTTTGGGCAAAATAGTTGGTGCCCCCATTTTTGGAGGAAATACTGAAAAGTTTATTACGGTTTTAGAAGATGAGGTTGAAAAAATCTCACTTAATGATGTGAAATCTCTAACCGACAAAGAATTTCCGTATTCTGGAAAAATTACAATTTCGCTTCCATTAGGGGATGAAGGAGTATATCAAATTCGTAAATATAACACCGCAGGATGGTCGCCGGTTGCTACAGATGTATTGGTTTTAGATTTATATGGCTCCGTTTTACTGAAAGAGTTTTTTTCTGAAAAACCATTAAATGTCCAATTTGCCTCATTGATTAAGCCCATTCATACTGGTGAGATTTTTGGAATTTTTTCTAAATGGATTTATTTTATAGCGTGTTTAATAGCTACAAGCTTGCCTGTTACAGGGACATTGATATGGTGGAATAAGCGAAAAAAGAAGCGTTAATTTATTGGACAGTAAGTAGTTTAATAAGTTTTCTGGTCACTATATCGGGGGTTTCTGAAATAAGTAAATAACTTCCCATATCAAGTGTTGCTGTAAAATATCCAGTAACACCAGCCCCCATTTCTTGTACTCCACCCATAAAAGTGAATCCCTCGGGTGCCGGAGATCTAAATGCCTTAAAGTCTCCCGAATTAATCCATGAAATAACTTGATTTATATCAGCTTCAGCTTCAACCTTCACAAGATTGACATCATGACCAACAAAGTTTTCGTAGGTTTTTTGATCAATATAATGTACGCCGAATGTATAGGTCCCTGGTGCTATAGAATTGTCCATAGTGATACCTTGTTGAGTTGAGATTGAAATATTAAAATCTGCAGTAGGTTCTTCATTTTTATTTTTGGTGTCAGTCACTGTTATTTCTTCAAGCATTCCGTAAACTACGTGTGGAATACCGTTACTCATTCGAACGTAGCATTCCATGGCATATTTTCCTGGTGACAAGTATATGGTTGTTGTGCCAGAATGATGTGGAGATAGTAGGCCCACTCCTCCAGAAAATATAACATCTGAATACCAGGCCGGAATTTTATCGAATTCTTTTAGGCCATCAGTAATTTTTCCTTCGTTCATAAGTGTGTAGGCATCTCTAAAAGGAGGTATTAGCTCATTTTTATACTCCTCAATGGTTATTCCTTCCGGTAGTTTTTCTAGTACGAAAAAATGCACCTCGCTTGAATTGTTTTTGTATTCGAAAGTAGTCCAACCTGAAGGAATCTTTGTTGGAACGTTGAATTCCATATTTTGGGTGATTACTTCTATTATTGTGGAATTTGAGGTTGCCTCATTAATTGTGGTTAAGGGTTTTGACTGGTTTTTTGAATCAGTCTTGCAGCCAATAAGTAGTGATACATTAACAAGAAATACAATAAAATAAAATGTTTTAATGTGAGCGCATGTTTTCATATAAAGAACAGTTTAAACGTTAATTTATAGGCTACATGTGCTTTCGGGATGAGGGGCAGTAGTTGAAAGCTTGTCGTAAAATTACAAAAATTATTGAAAATCAGCTTGTTGTGCACTAGCTACCTGTAAGTTTTAAAAATTAATTCATTGATCTTTCTTTTTGAATTTGTTCGTAGGCCATTTGAACCTGTTTAAACTTTTCTTCTGCGCCTTTTTTTATAGCTTCATCTGCAGTATTTACTTTGTCAGGATGGTATTTTTTTGCCATATTACGATAGGCTTTTTTAACTTCCTCATTACTAGCATTCTTGTCAATTTCGAGGATAGTATATGCATGATCAGCATTTTTGAAAAACATAGCTTTTATGCTTTCATAATCATTATGAGAAAGGCTAAGAAAGCTTGCTATGAGCTTGAGTTGTTGCTCTTCAGCAGTACTAACAGCTCCGTCTGCCTGGGCAATCCCAAATAAAAAGTGGATTAATTGCAAGCGAACCTCATAACGAGTACGCATTGCTAAAAAACGACATATGTTTTCAGCAGAAACCTCTCTGTTTTTTACTACTTCATTAAAAGTACGGAAAGTGGCATTAGCGCGATCTTTACCATAGGCTTGGACAAAATATTGGCGCACATAATCAAGTTCACGCTGACTTACCTCACCATCAGCCTTTATGATGATGGCACAAAGTGAAAGTAAATTTAATTCAAAATCAGAAGGAGAAACTGTTTGGCGTCCAAAAGAAGTTTGTGTGTACGTTTTTACCGAAGTATTTTCAAATACACTTCCAATTAAAAAACCTATAATGGCTCCCGGGAATCGGAAAATAAAATAGCCTATTAAGGCAAAAGCCCATTTCATATGTTCAATTTTGTGCAAATATACTATTTCAATCTAAACCAATTTTAGTAATAAGAAAAGCTTATGATACAGTAGTTACGATTGTGTTAATGCCGTACTGGTTAGGTCATTTTTATGTATCTTTGTAAGGAATTTTAATAAAAACTTTTTAGATATGTATCCAGCAGAGTTAGTAAGACCTATGCGTGAAGACTTAGTTTTAGCAGGTTTTGAAGAATTGCATACATCCGAGGCTGTTGAGGCGGCTTTGGCTCAAAAGGGCACTACTTTGGTTGTGGTTAATTCGGTATGTGGATGTGCTGCTGCCAATGCTCGTCCAGGGGCCAAAATAAGTTTGATGAATGACAAGAAACCAGATCATTTGGTAACTGTTTTTGCAGGCGTAGATCGCGAGGCTACAGATACGGCTCGAGGCTTTATGCTTCCTTTTCCTCCTTCATCACCTTCAATGGCTTTGTTTAAAGATGGTGAATTGGTTCATATGTTAGAACGTCACCATATCGAGGGAAGACCAGCCGAGATGATTGCTGAAAATTTAAAAGATGCTTACAACGAATTTTGCTAGTAAGTAATTGCTTATAAAAACCTGATCAATGAAACGGTCAGGTTTTTTTATGTCTTATATTCTTTAAATACTACAATGTGAGAAAAATTATTGCGTATCCACTCTCTGTTTTCTATTTTATATGCTTTGGGCTTTTGTTGGTGTTATTTCATCCAATTCAATGGATTTGCTTGAAATTTGGGGGATATAATGCTCATAAGCAAAGTGTAGACATGTTAAACCTTTGTCTTACGAAATGTTTGCTTCTGTTAGGAACTTCAATTCATTTTGATTGTAAGGTAAAGCTACCTAAGGGAGTTCCTTTAGTTATTGTGGCTAATCATCAAAGCATGTATGATATTCCTCCAATCATATGGTATATGCGAAATTTTCATGCAAAGTTCATTAGTAAGCAGGAGTTAGGCAAGGGGATCCCTAGTGTTTCGTTTAACTTACGACATGGGGGTTCGGTTTTAATCGATAGAAAGGATCCAAAACAGGCCGTTCCTGCTATTAGTAATTTCGCAAAATTTATTGCTCATAATTCTTATTCTGCTGTTATTTTTCCGGAAGGTACTCGGAGCAGAAATGGGGTTCCAAAGCCATTTCAAACAACTGGGTTAAAGATTCTATTTAAAGAACTTAAAGATGGTTACGTAGTTCCTATAAGTATTAACAATTCGTGGAAGACTCATTGTTATGGTTCTTTTCCTATGGGAATTGGTAATAGAATTGAATTTAAGGTGCATCAAGCTTTACCTATTAGAGAGTACCATGTTGAAGAGCTTATTACTCTTGTAGAGGCCACTGTAAAAAAGGACATAAAAGTTTAGTTGATTTGTAAAGGTCTACAAAAACTTCTTCTATTAAAAATCTATATCAACACAAGGTGATATAGATTTTTTTGTTTATCAAAGGTTTTTCATTATCCAGCTTTAACTGAATGTTGAGCAATCTAAATGTTTTTACAATCATACAATCGTAAAAAATTAATATAAAAATTAATTATTTCATAATATAAAAGTTAAATTTATATGTTAAAAGTATTTTAAATCTAAAAAATGTCTAATTAAATCATTAACTAAAACACCAAAATTATGAAACAAAACTCTTTCAGAAACACATGTGTTGTTTTGATGTTGAGTTGCTATGCAGTTTTGTCTGGTCAGGGCATTGTAAGTGGTGTAGTAACTGAAGCGGATTCTGGGATGCCCATTCCAGGAGCTAACGTAGTAGTCAAAGGGACCAATCAAGGAACCGTGACTGATTTTGACGGTAAGTATTCAATAGATGTTAAGACGTTTCCAGTAGTACTTGTTTTTTCGAGTTTAGGATTTTCTTCAAAGGAGGTATCTGTGAATACGGCCAGTGTATTAAATGTTACGTTGTCCGTATCTGCGACAGCGCTGGATGAGGTTGTTATAACAGGTTTGGCTACTTCAGTAAAAAGAAGCAATTCCGCTAATGCTGTTGCTTCCATATCAGCTCAAAAATTAGTTGGTGTGGCTCAACCTCAGACATTGGATGGGGCATTAGCCGGTAAGTTTTCTGGAGCAATAGTTAGTTCTAATTCTGGTGCTCCTGGTGGAGGTATGTCAGTTAAATTAAGGGGAATAACTTCGGTTTTTGGAAATTCTCAACCTTTATACATAGTGGATGGGGTTTACGTTGATAATTCTTCTATTTCGGCGGGTCTAAATGCTGTATCAGCTGCAGCTGGAGGCGGGAGTTCTTCAAATCAAGATAATCCATCTAACCGTATAGCAGATTTGGATCCAAATGATATCGAGAATATTGAAATTTTAAAAGGTGCTTCAGCAGCAGCAATTTACGGATCACGTGCAGCAGCTGGGGTTGTCATTATTACTACAAAAAGTGGAAGAAGTGGGAAAACACAAATTCAATTGACACAATCTTTAGGGTTTAATTCTGCTATTAATTTGTTGGGAATGCGTAATTATGATGAAGATAAAGTGAGAGCTTCTTTTGGAGATGCTGCCGTTCCGAATTTTATTGCAGCTAGAGATTCGGGCAGGCTTGTAGATTATGAAGATGAACTTTATGGTGATACAGGATTTATTAGTAATACAGCATTTAATATAACGGGAGGAAATGATCGGACAGGTTTTTTTGCAGGATTTAGCCATAAAAATGAAGAGGGTATTGTGAAAAGAACAGGTTATGAGAAGACTTCTGTAAGACTTAATCTTAATCATAAAATTTCGGATCAATTAAAAATCGGACTGAATTCGAATTATATAAATTCTTCAACAGATAGAGGATTCTTTAATAATGATAATACTGGGACTACTATTGGTATCGCATTGACTGGTACACCTCCATGGGTAGATCTTTTTCCTGATGCAAATGGAAACTATCCTGATAATCCCAACGGTGCCTCAAATCCTCTTCAGACAAGGGATTTAATAACAAATAATGAAGAGGTTAATAGGGTAATAATGGGAGGGAGCGTTGAATGGGATATTTATAATACATCTCGTTCAAGTTTAAAACTCACTGCTAGAGCTGGACTAGATAGCTATGATTTATTAACGAAGGCTATATTTCCTAAAGTACTCCAATTTCAAAAACCCTCTAATGGTGGAGTTAATGGAGTCTCAGTTCAGGGTACAACAGTTAATAGAAACATTAACTTTAGTGGATTTTTAGTACATAACTACTTCACAAATAATAATCTACATTTTAGAACACAGGCAGGTATTACTAGAGAGTTTTTTAATCGTAATTCATATTTAATAACTGCCCAAGATCTGATAGCCTCAGAAACCAATATTGATCAGGCTGGATCGCAACAAGCTACACAGTTTCGTTTAAAGCAGGAGGACTCTGGCTTTTTTATTCAGGAAGAGGTTAACTATCAAGACAAATTTATTCTAACCGCTGGATTACGTGGGGATAAATCATCCAACAATGGTGATGCTAATAAGCTTTATTATTACCCTAAGGCCTCATTAGCAGCGAATCTAAATAATTTTGAATTTTTGAAGATGTCAGGTGTAGATCAACTAAAGTTGAGAATTGCATATGGTGAAGCAGGTAATTTTGCCGCATTTGGATCTTTATTTACTTCCTTTAATAGTACCCTTATTGGAGGTATAGGAGGAACTGGTGTAAACGGAATTAGTTTAACGGGTGTATTAGGTAATTCTACTATAGAGCCAGAAAGACAGAAAGAACTTGAATTAGGTTTTGACTTTAGATTTTTAAAAAATAAGGTAGGCTTAGAGTTTACCTATTATACTAAAAAGGTTGATAAATTAATTCTGAACGCTGCCAATGAACCTTCCTCAGGATTTGGTACAGAGGTAGTTAATGCGGGAAGCCTCGAAAATAAAGGAATAGAGGTTGCTTTAAATGTTAAGGTTGCTCAATCTGATGATTTTAATTGGGACTCGAGTTTAAACTTCTGGAAAAATAAATCTGAAATTACTAAACTTAATATACCCGCTTTTAATTTAGGAGCATTTGGGGCTACCTTAGGGACTTTTCGTATTGAAGAAGGGAAGAGTGCAACACAAATTGTTGGGATAAGCCCAAACGGATTGCAAGTATTTGGAGATGCTGAACCTGATTTTCAAATGACTTTTAATAATACGGTTCAATATAAAAACGTTGAACTTTCATTTCTTTTTCATTGGAAGCAAGGGGGCGACAATGTTAATCTTACTACCTAGTTAACGGATCTTAATGGTACAAGCCATGATTATGATGATACAGGTTTGGATCCTTCAGGTAGTTTGGCAAATGGACCTTATAGAGTTAGTCAGCTTGGAACTTCTGCAAAAGTTTTTGTTGAAGACGCATCCTATTTAAGATTGCGTGAACTGGGGCTTTATTACAGAATTCCTTCTAATTTATTAAACAATTGGTTCGGGAATTTTGTTTCTGGAGCAAAGATTGGGTTTACTGGAACGAATCTTTTAAACTTCTTTGACTATAATAGTTATGACCCTGAGGTATCAAATTTCGGGTCCAATGGAATTTCAACTGGGGTGGAAGTAACTCCATTTCCATCGTCTAAGCGATTTATGTTTCACTTCTCTGTTAATTTCTAAAACTGTTTAAAATGAAAAATATATTCAAAAAAATAGTGCTTGTTTTTTTTGTGACTAGTTTGATAGCTTCTTGTGAAGTTAAAGAGTTTTCAGATCTTAATAGCCCGGATTTAAACGATTTGTTAAAGGACCCCTCGCTAGGAGATATTCAAGATTTATTAGGGGGTATGCAGGCTAGTATGCGTACTAGTATAGCTACCTATTTTGACAATACTGGTGTAATAGGGAGAGAATATTATCGGTTTTCAAGTTCTGATCCACGATTTACGGCAGATTTACTTGGTAGAGAATCTGCAGTTTTGGATAATAATACGTTTTATTTGACTAATCCTTGGGCTGCTCGTTATATTGTTGTTAAAAGCGCAAATGTTGTTTTGGAGGCTGTTGACAAAACTTCCGCAGACATTTCAGATCAGGAAAAAAATGCAATTCGTGGTTTTGCTAAAACAATAAAAGCATATGAGCTATTGTTAAACCTTAATCTTACTTATCAGAATGGTATTAGGGTAGATGTGGATGATTCATCTAATTTGGGTCCTTTTCTTTCTTATACGGATGCCTTAGATGCTATAAGGGATATTCTTGAAGAGGCTGCCAGTAATCTTTCAGCTGCGGGAAATACATTTCCGTTTGATCTATCTGAGGGATTTTTGGGGTTTGCAACTCCTTTGAGTTTTAGAGAGGTTAATCAAGCCTTATTAGCTAGAATAGCAGCATACCAAGGAGATTTGGTTGGGATAAATACGTTCTTAAATGATTCTTTTTTTGATTTAGATGGTAGTTTAGATAATGGAGCATATTATGTATTTTCTGCAGAAGGAAATGACATTTTTAATCCAATGTTTTTTGCGTTGAACTCTACCACAGCAAATGCTAGGATTGTACAACCTAGCTTTGTAACGGATGCTGAATCGGGAGATAGTAGACTTTCAAAAGCAGTATTGCGAAATACCCCATTAACATTGGATGGGCTTACTGGGACATATGATTTTTATGTGTATACCTCTAATACATCTCCAATTCCAATTATTAGAAATGAAGAATTAATTCTTTTGTATGCTGAGGCACAGCATATAAGTAATCCATTGTTAGCTGTACAAGCTATTGACGTAGTAAGGGATGCAGCTGGATTATCGGATTATAGTGGAGGGTTAACTCCAGCAGACCTGCTGGATGAAATTCTGCAACAAAGGAGATATTCACTTTATGGGGAGGGTCATAGATGGATAGATATGAGACGATTTAATAGGCTTTCTGAACTTCCTATTGACAGAGTAGGTGATGATGTTTGGGTTCAATTTCCTATTCCTCTTAACGAAAATCAATAATATTATACCTGTTTCTTATTTTTAGAAAATCACCGTAGAAATTTTACTATGGTGATTTTTTTTAAATTAAGTTGGAAGCCAAGTTTACAAAGGATATTTTTGAAAGGATTTATAAATATCTTGATATACTTCATGAATAATAGTACATTAATTGATCAAACAATTGCTTTTGTTAAAGAGACTTTGTCTGGTGCTGAAGGTGGACATGACTGGTTTCATATTGAACGAGTATTCAATAATGCATTGCTTATTGCTAAAGATGAGCCTAAGGCTGATCCTTTGGTGGTGGGATTGGGGGCCTTATTACATGATATAGCAGATAGTAAATTTTATCAAGGAGATGAGAGTGTAGGTCCTAAAATTGCTTCTGATTTTCTTTATTCATTGTCGGTGGACGAAGAAGTTATAAATCATGTGGTGCTTATTATAGAAAATATTTCCTTTAAGAATGAGTTTGGAGAGAATCAATTTGATTCAATAGAACTGCGTATTCTAAAGGATGCAGATAGGCTTGATGCTATTGGTGCAATCGGAATCGCAAGGGCCTTTAATTATGGAGGATTTAGGAATAGGCCTTTATTTAATCCAGATGTTCCACCAAATATTTATCAGTCGAAGGAGGTTTATAAGTATAACAATGCTCCGACGATTAATCATTTCTATGAAAAACTTTTATTACTTAAAGACAAAATGCATACAAAGGCAGGTAAAAAAATTGCTCATGAACGTCATAAGTTTATGGAGGATTTCTTAACCCAGTTTTATAAGGAATGGCATGGAGAACTTTAATAGAATTCAATTTTGGTTAAAATACAAGATTGTATAATACCATTTAGATGATTTAGTAAGACATTTTAATTTAAAAGTGGAAAGTAAAAAGAGAAGCTTTGTTTAATAACTTGGCTTCTCTTTTTTTCGGAAACTCATTGTTTAATTTCCTTTAAAGCTTGGCTTGCGTTTTTCGAGAAAGGCGGTAGTTCCTTCTTTAAAGTCTTCAGTTGCAAAGCAGGCACCAAAAGCAGAAATTTCCACTTCATATCCATTAACTCCTTCTTTAAATCCAGCATTAACAGTCTCTATGGCTTTAGCAATGGCAGATGGGGAGTTCCCAATTATTTTGTCCGCGATTTTTTTACTAAATGGTAACAGTTCTTCAATAGCTACCATATGGTTAATCAGTCCCCAGGACAGAGCTCGTTCTGTTCCTATCATTCCTGCGGTCATAATCATTTCCATGGCACGTCCCTTTCCGATTAGTTGAGGGAGACGTTGAGTTCCGCCATAACCAGGAATTACTCCTAATGAAGTTTCCGGTAGTCCCATTCGAGCGTTGTCACTTGCGATACGGAAATGACAGGACATTGCCAATTCCAGTCCGCCACCTAATGCGAATCCATTAATGGCAGCAATTACAGGAGTTGATAAGTTTTCAATTAAATCAAAAAGAGAAGCTTGTCCCTTGGCGGCTAGGGCTTCCCCTTCTTCTTTAGTAAAATGGGCAAACTCAGAAATATCAGCTCCTGCAACAAATGCTTTTTCTCCACTTCCAGTAAGAATAATAACTTTTACATTTTTATCTGCATTTAAAGAACTGATTGCACTATGTAATTCTTCAATAGTGAGCTTGTTTAATGCATTAAGTTTAGAAGGGCGGTTTATTGTTACAACTGCTATGTTGTTTTCAGTGTTAACTAGTAAATTTTCAAAAGACATAACAAAGTGTTTTGGTTTAAAGATCTTTAGGTAATGAAATAGTAAAGGTAGTCCCTTTATCAATTTCAGATGTAAAATTAATACTTCCTTGATAGGATTCTATAATGTTTTTTACAATTCCTAACCCCAAGCCGGTTCCGCTTGTTTTAGTAGTAAATTTAGGTTCAAATACTTTCTCTTTTAGCGTTTCTGGGATGCCAATTCCATTGTCACTAATGGTTATTAGTATTTCTCGTAGGGTTTCATGTATGTTAACTTTTATTATAGGTTGTCGTCCATTTGGTACTGATTGTATGGCATTTTTAATAAGATTAGTGATAATACGTGTTACTTGATCTCTGTCAATTGTAGCTTTTATATCTGGATTCGAAGATTCGAATTCGATACAGTTTTCTTTAAATAGGTCAACCGTGAGTTTGATTACAGATACGATATTTAGTTTTTCCATGCGCTGTGCAGGCATATTTGCAAAATTGGAAAAGGCAGAAGCAATATTGCTCATGGTATCTATTTGTTGGATGAGAGTTTCTGAAAATTCTTGAAGTTTTTTTTGTATATCTGGGCTATTTGGATCAAATTTTCGCTGGAAACTTTGAACTGTTAATCGCATGGGAGTTAGAGGATTTTTGATTTCATGGGCAATTTGTTTTGCCATTTCACGCCATGCCTGTTCGCGCTCACTTTTTGCAAGTTTAGCGGTACTGTCTTCAAGTTCTTCTACCATACTATTGTACGCCGCAACTAGATTGCCTATTTCTTCACTAGGATTTTTAAGGATAATTTTTTCGTTTCGTTTATTTATACGGATTCTATCTAGTCGTTCACCTATTGTTCTCAAAGATCGAGTAATATACCTAGACATAAAGTAAGCAAGAATGACAGCTATAATTAGTAGAAAGAAATAAACAGCTGATAGTCTGTATAAAAACTCTCTTAATTCCATATTGTTAAAAGAATCGTCTTCAAAATATGGTAAATTAAGTATGGCTATAGGTTTAAATTGACTATCTGTGATATATGAATAGGAGGATTGATATCGGTCACCAGCTGCTATTTTCTTTTCAACATAACGATTGCTTAGACTTTCATCCAACTGGTTTAATATATCACTTGGGATGCTTATACGAGAAGTGTCAGTATCAAATTTAGGTCTTGAACTTTTTAATAGGTTTCCCTGTAAATCAAATAGATTGAAATTGATGTTTTGCACATCTGCTATTTGATATATTTCATCTCTGAAGATTAATGGAATGTATTGAGTTTCAACTGGAAATGTAGTTCGCTGTAAGACATAGCTTATTTGGGCCTTAATTTGTTCTTCTTTACGTTCTAATCGTTCTTCGTGATAATCAATTGATTGCTCCTTATACTGATATATGGTTACTACTGCTATAAGAATGAATGCAATTAATACCAAAAAAATCATGGTAATAAAAATGCGCAGTCGTAGTGATAGCTTTTTAAACACAGGCATAAATTTAAAGTATAAATATAGCAATTATTGAGCCAATAGGGTAAAAGGATAACGAGACAAAGTAAGAGAAGTTTGATTTTTTTTATCGATGGTATTGTGGAATAAAAAAAAATGTATATTTGTATATGTAATACATAATACAATATGAAAAATTTAATTGCAGCGACCTATGCGCCAATGAATGGCAAGGCGGAGCTTGAGGTGTCGCGTGTTGATGCCTATGCCTCATTTCTGAAAAGGAATAAAGTGGCAGGAGTTTTTATCAATGGTTCCACGGGAGACTTTAGTTCTCTTTCTATAGAAGAAAGAAATCAATTGGCTGCCGCATGGGGAAGTCAACGTGATTCTAATTTTAAGGTAGTAAATCATATAGGGCATACCAATCTTAAAGAGGCTATTACAATGGCTGAGTTTAGCAGTGAATTCGTTGATGCAATTGCAACTCTTTCACCGTATTATTTTAAACCCTCTAGTCTGGAGAAATTAGTGTTTTATTGTGCTGAAATTGCCAAGTCTGCGCCTAACTTGCCATTTTATTATTATCACATTCCAGATCTGACTGGTGCACATTTTGATATGCTTAGTTTTACAACATTGGCTAAGGAACAAATTCCATCTTTTGCTGGTTTAAAGTTTACTCAAAATAATTTTATACATTATGCTAAAGTTCAAGAACACTATCGGGCTACTTCTGATGTAGCTCTTTTTGGAGTGGATGAATGTTTTTTGTCTAGTTTACCATTAGGAGCTAAAGGCTGGGTAGGAAGTACATATAATCATTTAGCTCCATTGTACTATAAAATCAAAGAATGTTTTGAAGAAGGAAATCATGAAGAAGCAGCAATGTTGCAGCAAAAAGCAATCGCATTTGTTGATTTGGTTGCTTCCTATGGAGGCTTCAATGGTGGTGGAAAAAGTGTAATGAAAATATTAGGAATTGATTGTGGGGCTAGCAGGTATCCTCATACAACACTTACGGACAAACAATTGAAAGAATTAACGACACAAATTGATGGATTAGGTTTAAGCCCTTATTTATCAGTTTAGTATTTTAATTATTATTTGGTTGACAAGAAAGCGGAGAAATCCGCTTTCATTTTTTGTATGTTATCAATTATTTTTGTTTTATGCTTACAGAATTATCATCATTTAAGTTTATTATAACTACTTTTTTACTTGTCTCAATAGGGAATGTAGCATTTGCTCAAAATCCTAGTTCTAAAGTAAAATTTTGGAACCCGCAGCAGAGTGATGTATCCTATATTGAAGGACAAGGTTGGTTAGGAGAAATGGTTGGCAACTATAATAGACTTCCCTTAAAAATGAAAGGAGTGGTAGGAGAACGACTTTGGCAGCTTTCTCAAAACAGTGCTGGTCTTAAAATCCGTTTTAAAACAAATGCCCAGGAGATAATTGTACGATATGTTGTAAATCAAGAATTTGATATGCCTCATATGCCTGCTACTGGGGTGAGTGGGTTAGATTTATACGCAAAGACGGCCAAAGGAGAATGGTTGTGGGCTGCCGGTAAATTTCATTTTAATGATACAATTACTTACAAATTTCAACATATTTTAACGAAAGAGTATGATTCAAAGGAATTAGAATACCAATTATATCTACCCTTATACAACACAGTATCTTGGATGGAGATTGGTGTTCAAGAATCAGCATTTTTTCAGCCACTGACACCACGTCAACACTTTCCAATAGTTATTTATGGGACTTCAATCGCCCAAGGTGCATGTGCAAGTAGACCAGGATTGGCATGGACAAACATTTTAGAAAGAAAGTTAGGAATGCCTGTATTAAACTTGGGCTTTTCTGGAAATGGGAAATTGGAAAAACCGTTGCTTAATTTGATGTCTGAGATTGATGCCTCTCTTTATGTACTTGACTGTTTACCCAACTTGACAAAAATCCCAAAAGATGAGCTAGAAGAATTAATTTATAACGCCGTGGTTAGTCTTAAAAAACAACATCCAGAAACTGCTGTTTTATTGACAGCTCATGGTGGATATACCGAAGAAAATCTTAGTGATATAAGAAAACTTGAGTATGAAAATGCAAACAAAGCACTTGATGCCGCATTTAAAAGACTTAAGAAAAATAAAATCAATCAAATATATATGCTTAGCAAAAATGAACTTGGACAAGGTATCGAAACAATGGTGGATGGAATTCATCCAAATGACTTGGGAATGATGCTTTATGCTGAAGGATATTTTCAAAAAATCAATAAAATTCTAAGCAAAAGATAGTTTATTTTATACACCTTAATTGTAGAATGATGAGAAAATTTGTGCGGAATATTTTACTAGTAGTTATTTTAACCAAAGGTTTTGTACTATTTGGGCAAGGTGAAAGGCTAGGTTCACCTAATATCATAATTATTATTTCTGATGATCATACCCGCCAAGCAATTTCAGCTTATGGGAGTACAATTGCACTGACTCCTAATATTGATAGGATAGCTGAAAATGGTTTTGTTTTTAATAATGCCTATATAAACAATTCCATTTGTGGACCTTCAAGGGCTGGTTTACTTACTGGGAAATACAGTCATAAGAATGGATATAAAGACAATGAAAATTCAAGTTATGATTCGAATCAAGATCAGTTTGTGAATCACTTACAAAAAGCTGGTTACCAGACTGCTTGGATTGGTAAGTACCATTTGGGTCACAATCCAAAAGGATTCGATTTTTGGGAAATATTACCAGGTCAAGGACATTATTACAATCCGGATTTTATACAAATGGATGGTAAGACTATAAGGAAGGAAGGATATGTCTCAGATTTGATTGAGGACACTGCCGAAAAATGGATTTCAGAAAGAGATAAAGACCAGCCATTTTGCCTTATAGTAGGTCACAAAGCAACACATCGAACTTGGATGCCGGACATTCAAGATTTAAGAAAATATGACGACGTTGTTTTTCCTATACCAGAAACCTTTTATGATTCTTATCAAGGGAGAAAGGCCGCGCAAGTACAGGATATGACAATTCGTAATACTATGCAGATGAGTTACGATTTAAAAATGTATTCAGAAGATACGAAAGATGGAAACATAACCCGTATGAATGACAATCAACGGAAAGATTTCTTAGGATATTATAATGGATTGAAGGATAGCCTGGAATTACACAAGTTTGAAGGAGACCAATTAACTGAATGGAAGTTTCAAAGATATATGAGAGATTACTTGGCAACAGCAACGTCTCTAGATAGAAATATTGGTCGCTTGCTGGATTATATTGAAAGTGAAGGGTTAAAAGACAATACTATTGTTATTTATCTTTCTGATCAAGGTTTTTATCTAGGTGAACATGGATGGTTTGACAAGCGTTTTATGTATGAGGAATCTTTTAGCACACCCATGTTAATGTATTATCCCGGGAATCAAAAAAAGGGGACAACCCAATTGAATCAAATGGTTATGAATATTGATATAGGGCCAACTTTATTAGAAGCTGCGGGTTTGAAGGTCCCATCATCAATGCAGGGAAGTTCTTTTTTACCCATAGTGGAAAAGCCTAATGTTAAAGGCAGGGCGGCACTGTATTACCATTATTATGAAAATGGTGAGCATTCAGTTTCACCTCATTTTGGTATTAAAACTGCCCGATTTAAACTGATAAGGTTTTACAAAAGGGTAGAATCTTGGGAACTTTTTGACCTTGAGAATGATCCTAATGAGTTGAATAATTTGTATGAAAATCGGGAATATAAAGGAACCATTAAACTCATGAAAAGAAAACTTAAAAAGTTACTTCAAACCTATGAGGATGAACAAGCCTTGGAAATATTGAACCGTAAATTATAATATTACACATTCATTACTTAAATCATTAACTATGTTAAAAAGAGTATATTACATCTTGGCATGTATTGGTTTGTTAGGGATTGTAGAAGTACAAGCTCAACAGCCATTTTTGGATCCCGTTTTTGAAAATCCCTCGGTACAAGAGGATAATAGAATGCCTATGAAGGTAAATTATTTTCCATATGAAAGCTTGGAAAAGGCCAGAAGCGGTAATAAAGAATCATCCATACGATTCATGTCCCTAAATGGGTATTGGCAATTTTTATGGGTTCCTGATTATAAAAAATTACCTCAAGATTTTGCTGATCCTAATGTTGATGTAAGTCATTGGAAGAATTTTCCAGTGCCTGCAAATTGGGAATTTAATGGATATGGAGTTCCTATTTATGTAAATGAAAAATTTGAATATGCTCTAAAAAATCCATCTCCACCAGATATTCCTGATAGTATTGATCAACCTGCAGCTGTATATCGTAAAAGCATTAATATACCTGAGACATGGAAAAATCAACAAGTATATCTTTATTTGGGAGCAGTAAAATCGGCATTTAGACTATATGTTAATGGGGTTTATGTAGGAATGGGTAAGGATAGCAAACTTGAATCAGAATTTGATTTAACTACTTATATTAAGCCTGGTGAAAATGTATTGACCTTGGAAGTTAGACGCTGGTCCGATGGAAGCTACCTTGAAGCTCAAGACATGTGGCGTGTCTCTGGAATTACAAGAGAGGTCTATCTCTACGCACGTCCTAAAGTCCATATCTATGATTGGGAATCTGGGGCTACTCTAAGTAATGGATATAGAGATGGAAAATTACAACTGAGAACCCAAGTTTGGAATTTGACTGATACTCCAAAAAATGAATATCAATTGCATTCAGCACTCTACGATGATAATGGGAGAAAGGTTTGGAATGCTTCACAAACTACATATGGATTGAAAAGGCCTTTTGGTAAAACAGAAATTCAGTTTGATGCTACTATTTCCAATATTAATTCTTGGTCAGCAGAAACTCCAAATTTGTATCGATTGGAATTGATTCTTACCGATTCTAAGGGGATGATCCAGGAAGTAATTAGTAAAAAAATAGGATTTCGTACTGTTGAAATTGCCAATGCCCAAATCCTCATCAATGGAAAGCCAGTATTGTTTAAGGGGGTTAACAGGCATGAAACACACCCAGAAACGGGACAAGTTGTGAGTAAAGAGAGTATGCTTCAAGATATTAAACTCATGAAAGCTCTTAATGTGAATGCTGTTCGTACTAGTCATTATCCAAATGACCCATATTGGTACGAGCTGTGTGATCAGTATGGGTTGTATGTAATGGATGAAGCCAATGTTGAGAATCATGGAATGCATTATGATTTAGCGAGAACACTAGGGAATGATCCTGACTGGGAAAAGGCTCATCTTATGAGGATTGGAAGGATGATAATACGTGACCGTAATCATCCTAGTATTTTTAGTTGGAGTATGGGTAATGAATCGGGAAGCGGTTGGAATTTTTATCAATCCTACAAAATGGCAAAAAGCTTGGATTCTTCTAGACCTATACATTATGAACGTTCTGAAGGTGAATGGAATATTGATATAGAATCAAGTATGTATAAGGACATAACTTTCTTGGAGAATTATGCTCAGAATAATCCAAAAAAACCATTTCTATTATGTGAGTACGCCCATGCTATGGGGAATAGTATTGGAAATCTTCAAGAGTATTGGGATGTATTTGAGAAATATCCAGTATTGCAAGGAGGATTCATCTGGGACTGGGTAGATCAAGGAAAATTTAAAAAGGAAGGAGATATAACCATTGTAGGTTATGGAGGAGATTGGGGACCGGCGGGTACACCTAGTGATAATAATTTTTTGGCTAATGGTATTATTGCATCTGATAGAACGCTACATCCTCATGCTTATGAAGTACGTAAAGTCCATCAGAACATCGCATTTGAAAGGAAGGATTCTAAGCTAGAAATTCGAAACAAGTATTTTTTCAAAACTCTGGATAATTTCGCTTTTAATTGGACATTATTAAAAAATGGGGAAATAGTGAATCGCGGTAGACTACCTCAAATTACGGTTCAACCAGGGCAGACAGTAAGTATAGACTTACCGCAAGCAAGTTTGGATACGTCAAAAGGTGGCGAGTACTTTCTTCAAATAGAAGCTCAATTAATTAATGAAGAGGGAATACTTGAAGCAAAAACACCTTTAGCATTTGGGGAATTTCAACTTACAAAATCTGAATCAATACCGTATGCTGTTCCAGAAACTAATAGTATAGAAATCACGGAATCAGTGAACCAAATTAAAATTTATAACAAGCGATTTGAATTGAACATTGATTCGGCCAGGGGTGTTGTAGGTAGCTTTATTGTAAAAGGAGAGAAACTATGGGAAAGCGGACCAATGCTTAATTTATGGAGACCAGGAACTGATAATGATTTTGGAGCCAACCTTCCGTATAAATTAAAGTATTTAAAAGATGTATATCAAAACGCTGTTACTAGCACAAGGTATCAACAATTGAATGATGGAAGGATTCAGGTGACATTCCAAAGTAAAATGATCGATGGTAGGTTATTATTTACCCAGGATCTAATCATAGATGAAAATGGAGGTATTTTTGTAACTAATGATTTACTTCCTGAGTTGGAGTATGATTCAATGGTATTTAAAATAGGGAATCTTCTAAAGTTGCCAAATGACTTTTCGACTTTACAGTGGTATGGACGTGGTCCATGGGAAAGTTATAGAGATAGAAAAACTTCCGCTTTAATTGGTCTTTATAAAGGGTCGATAGATAAACAGTACCATCCCTATGTTAGACCGCAGGAGAGTGGAAATAAAACTGAGGTTCGGTGGGCTTCTATTACTAAAAAGAATGGAAGTGGGTTTAAGGTTGTTTATTCAGAAAATGTATTGAATATTAAGGCACTACCTTATAGTCCTGATCAGCTTTTTCCTGGATTTAAAAAACATCAAACACACTCGGCAAGATTAGTTCCTGATACTAATGTTTATCTTGATATTGATATGGAGCATTTGGGAGTAGGAGGAAATAATAGTTGGGGGGAATTGCCTATGTCCAAATATAGGCTCCATTTAAATAAACCCTATACATATTCTTATTGGATTATTCCAATAGATACTAAGAAAAATCGTAATTGATGATTAAAAGAACGGCCAGCAAAATAATAATGTTGGCCGTTTTTAATAGTTGTAATTGCCTTATATCAGTTTACCTCAATCTTAAAGGTGGACGCAGGTAGTTGTGACGAATTCATTAAATTCGCAGAGGTAAAAGGTTCCCATGCGTAATAAATAAATTGGGGCTTATAATGCATAGGAATAAAGACTTTATTCTTTTTCTTGATTTGGGCTTCTACTGGAGTTTTTCCTTTATCTATAGAAAAACCCTTAAGATTATTGTTTTCAGAAAAAGTGAGCCCTTCCTCGGCATGTCGGAAGGTAATCCATATACCTCCTTTTTTATAAATTGCCTTTTTTGGTAGGGGACCACTTGGAGATATTTTTTCATTGTAGTCTTGAGCTAAAGCCCATTGTGCCAGTCGATATCCAACTTCTTTTTTATTGGTAGGATGTACATCATTTTTTGATCCTAGGTCACTACTTACGGCCATACCAGTATTCCTCGTTTCATTTAAAAGTAGTCGTTGTTCATCTCTAAACATTGGCCATAAGGTACTCTTATAGTGCAGTGTGTCAATGGAGGATAGCTGAACCCAATAAAAGGGTAATTTGGGGTTTTTCCATTGTTTTCTATAATCTTCTATCATTAGTTTTTGTAAAGCTGCATACTCTTGAACCCTTTCTAAATCTAATGCATTACTTTCACCTTGGTAAAGAAGTACACCTTTGATAGGTATTACTGTTAATTGCTCAATTCCAGAAGCAAAGGCAAATCCAGGCTTATAAGCGTGATTAGGACCAGTAGGATCTTGTGGAATAACTAATCTTCTTCCTGTATTTTGGACACCTCGTTCTCTTACCCATTTAGGTAAAGACTCATTATATAGCCAATTGCCCTTAACTTTTTCTTTGAAAATTGGATGGGATTCTAGAGTCTCTCTTTTAATAAATGTTTCCAGTGGAGCACCTCCTATGGCCATATGAATTAGGCCAATTGGAATATGTTGGTTGGCAATAATATTCTTCCCAAAGTAATATCCAACTGCGCTCATTGAACGAACACTCTTGCTGTCGGAAGTTTCCCAAGAACCTTGGTAAAAGGAAGACATATTTAATCGTGCATATATACTATCAGTGAAAGGTTGTCCGTAAATATTTTTTCCCGCATAGGTGGTATTAAAAAATCGGAGTTTAGGGTTGTTTACTTCAGTTAATTCTTCCTTATAATGCATTTCAGCTTGCATAGGCCATTCCATATTAGATTGGCCTATACAAAGCCAAACATCACCCACGAGGATATTACTTAGGGTAATGGAAGTTTTGAGGTTTTGAATTTCAAGTTTTTTGGGAGAGAGTGTTGTTTTTTGTTTTGGGAAGAGTACTTTCCAATTACCATTTTTATCCGAGGAAGTTTTTAATGTAGTTGTTGCAAATCGGACTGTTATAATTGTATTGGGCTGAGCCTTTCCCCAAACAGGGAACTTCTGATCACGCTGAATAACCATGTTATTTGTAAAAAAAGGTGGCAGAGATATTTGGGCAGTTGCAATTACTCCAAGAAAAAAAAGTAAAATGGTAAAGATGTATGTTTTCATTATTTTTAAATTAAAAAAATCAATAGATAGGGTGTTATTATTGCTGTAATTAGTCCGTTTAAACACATTGCTAATCCACTAAAAATACCTGATTCTGGACTACTTTCTATTGCTTTTGCAGTCCCTATTCCATGCGCGGAAACTCCCATTGCTACGCCTTGAGCTGCTAAATCTTTTATACCCATTTTGTTCATAAAGTGTAGTCCAGTTACATTTCCTAAAATTCCCGTAATAATAACAACAGGGACAATGATTTCAGGCAATCCTCCAATATCCTTTGTCACTTCCAAAGCAATAGGTGTTGTGACTGATTTTGCAACAACTGATTTTAAGATATCATGTGGAATTTCAAATAATAGAATGATAGTTGAAACACTTATTATTGAAATAAATGACCCAACTAAGACAGCGACTAAAAAAGGAATAAGTTGTTTTTTAATCGCTGGTAAATATTGGTGGAAGTAGGCTCCCAAGGCAACTACTGAAGGACCTAACATAAAGGTGAAAATTTCGTTGTCTTTTAGATAATCTTCGTACGGATAGCTAGATAGACTTAAGATTACCATAATTAAGGTACATGCTGTTAGAACGGGGTTTAGGATTGGTCTATTCCATTTTGTTTTTAGTCTTAAAGCTATCCAATAGATGGCAAGGGTTAAGGTTATCCAAAGTAACGGGTTTTGTATGCTAAAATTCATATGACACCATTTTACCCCTCCTAGGGGAAGGTTTACAATGTATTCAACTTTTTTTCATTCGTTTAAAAACTAGAGCGACTATAAACATAGTTAGATAAGTACTAACAATAATCCCAATCATTAGTGGAAGTATATATGGTTTGATTTTGGGAATAAAAACCATAATTCCAACTCCAAATGGTATAAAAAAGAGGATAAGATGTTTTAAGAGAAATTCACTTGATCTATTTACCGATTCTATTTTTACAATTTTGAATTGTAATGCACAAAATAGAAGCAACATACCCACAATACTTCCTGACAGAGGAATGTTAAAAATATACTTAAGTAACTCTCCTAGAAACCAAAAGAATAATAAATATGTAAAAGATGGAAGCATTTATTTGAATATTACGGATGTATAAAGTTAAGACCTTCAGTTAAAAGCGGAGCAAAAGTAAACATCCAATTTTGATAGTCAGTGGTTCCCGGTATTTTGATTAACACAGTGTTAGTTCCCTTTGAAAGAGAAATGGCTACTGGTGGACGTGTCCAATACAATTCTTCAATTCTCCAAGGAATTTCTTGATCTTCTTTTGAACCCCATCCTTTAGTTTTTGAAGGTTTCCACCCTGGGTTTTCCCAATTAGGTGCAGGTAGTTTCTTCCCATTTATCCATATTTCTCCTCCACTGCTATCCCAACTTCCTTCCTTTGGAATTCCGTTATAGACTCTGTTAGCTCTATGGGGTGTTTCAAACCCGATCCAGAAAGGGACTATTTTATCCGTATCAGATTCGATTTTGGCAATTGCGTAGTACGTTTCTCCTGGCATAGCTTTAGTAAATACACCACCTTGTTGAAAACGATCTCGGATATATACACTATTGCCACTGACTGTTTTAAATGGCATTTTTTTAAAGTTATTTAGGTTGTTATCTAAGGAATCGGTTAATGTGGTCTTAAACGGTCCATATAAACTCCAAGAAGTCTCTGCTTGTTTGGAATACTGAAATGGTAAATTATTGAAATAGCGATCTTTATGATGTAATAGATACGTTTCGAAAATACTAAAATACTTATTTTCATCAGTACCGATCGTTGGAACTTGTGTTATATAATTTCGTGAAGCACTAGTTATATCAGCAGTCCAAGTTTTCCATGCATAAGTTAGTAGTGAAGGATATACTGGATTTTGTTGAAATGCATCAGTAGATGACTCAAGATTAACATCAGGCCAAAGACATAAAATCCCTCCTAGAACTGTGTTCTTTGACTCAGATCCAATGGGTTTAAAGAAAAGATTTGAAATGTGTATGTATGGTTCTCCATTATTTATATAACTATTCCATGAATCTATTTCGCGATATCCTTGTTTTTTTTGTGGTTTGTCCTCCCACGTTTGTCGAATTACTTGATTGTCGGCAGGGAGTCCTGGGTTCCAAATAATAATTTCCCTTTCATTCGCTCTGCAGAGGGAAATTATTTCCTTCATAAATCCTTCAGGATTTGGAATTTTAACTTCATCAGATCCAATATGTATTGTTGGGCAGAGTTCTTTAGGTATTTCTGTAAAAAATTCTACTAAAATTTCTTTTAGAATTTTTAATCCTTCTTTGGATTCCATTTTAAAGCCTGTACTTGTTACAAATGACTCGCTGTGCCCTGGCATATCTATCTCAGGAATTACCTGAATTTGTTTCTGCTTGGCATAATGAATAAGATCTCTAATTTCTTCATATGTATAGTACATTCCTGGATCTCTTGTTTCAATATGATTCTTGGCTGCTGTGAGTTCAGGATATTTTTTACTTTCTATTCTCCACGCTGGATTGTCAGTGAGATGCCAATGAAATGTATTCATTTTATAGCGAGCCATGATATCCAATTGTTGTTTAAGTATTGATATACTTTGGAAATTTCTACCAACATCTATCATAAATCCTCTAAGTGGAAAGATGGGATAATCTTCGATTGTGCAATACTGAATATAAGGGATTCCGTTAATGTTTTTAATAAGTTGTTTTAATGTTTGAAATGCATAGAAAAGTCCAGCATCATCTCCGAATCCTACGGTAATAGAATTACTAATCACCTTTAGTGTATAACCTTCTGAAGGTAAATTAGGGTTTTTGGTAATTTGTAATGGTATGGAGGTAGGAATGTTGGTGTATTCAATATGGGCCTCATGAAGTATTGATATAAGCTCATTTTTAATGGGTTTTATAAGAAATTCTTCATTTACTAAGTGGACTGATTTCAATTTTAAGTAACCTTTATTCCAATTTACATGTTGCGGAAATGGAATTAATTTTACAGGGGCTTCTGCTAATTTTTCTGATGAAAATTTAGACTGAAAGGAGGTAGTTTGTCCAGTAACATGAAAAACACAAAACAATATGGTGATTAAAATGAGAAAGTTTTTCATAAGTCTTTGTATAGGTTAGATAGATCTGTGTTGGATAGTTGGATAATAAAATCGGCAATGGCTTGTGTTGTTTTTTCGAAAAAGATTTTTCCTTTTTCAGGAGTAGCCTTTATGGGATTGCCAACACCTGTATCTTGCGAAATAGATGGCCAGTGACGTTGAGCAATTACCCAGCCTTCTTGTAATCCTTTGATACTAAATTGTTTTGTAAATCCATTTCCTGCTTCTTCAATCGGTAACATAAGTCTTGGTGTAATAAATTGAATCATGGAGGTCTCTAATTCTCCAGCGTGGTCTCCAGGTTCGTCAAAGACCTCGTTTGCGTTGGAAGCATTCCACCAATTTGTGGCTGCAATAAAGACCTTCGGATATTTAAGGCTTAATTCTCTAATTAATGGTTTAAAATCATTTCCACCGTGCGCATTTATAATTAAGAGCTTGTTGATGTTATGGTAATCAAGAACATGTGTAATGTCTGAAAGTACAGCTAGCTGGGTCGACGGATTCATATTCATGCATAACTTTACATCTATTTGGCCTGTGTTTACTCCATAGGGGATTGCCGGTAAAACAATGCAACGAGAACCTTGCTCCCAAGCCTGTTTAGCAGCCTGAGCAGCTATAGCATCGGCTAGCAAGGTATCTGTTGCGTAGGGAAGATGGTAATTGTGAACTTCAGTAGCGCCCCAAGGTAGAATAGCTAAATCGAAATTGGATTCTTTGACTGTTTTCCATGTGGTTTCTGATAGAATATAGGGACGCATTTTTACTTTTTTAAGGGTTAATTAGGTCAGTTATTGGTATTTTCTGAAAGTAAAGATCTCTAACACCTTCATAAATAATACCTATATGATTATCATCAATGATCGTTAGGCAAGAATAGCCAAAACCATTTGGACCATATAAATTAACTTGGTTTTGTTCCGGCCATGAGTTACCATTATCAAAACTTGTTTTAATTGTTATGTTGGTTCTACTATTGAATGAGTTTGGATTAGAAAAGAACAGAATTCTTCCTTTTGTGGGATGATCAAATGCAACGATACTGGCCATACAATTAGGTTCAGTCAATGCGATTCGTGATGTTGGATGAGCTGTCCAGCTCTCTCCCATATCTTTAGTGATATAGATAGCGCGTCCGTGAAACTCATCTCTAAGATGACTTGCCTGATTATTTCTGTCATCACGCATATTTAACATTAAGCTGCCGTCAGAAAGTTCCACCACTTGTGCTTCTGTTGTATGTGTCTTTGCGCCTGTTCCTACACTCCAGTTGGCACCGTGATCCGTACTGTAAACAATAGTAGAATGGGGTACACCATTTTGATCTCTATATTGTGCAGGAAAAACAAGTGTTCCATTTTTCATACTAATCCCCATACCGGGTCCATTAAAAAATAGTCTCCACTTGGGATTTTTTATTTGAGAAGTGATATTAATTGGTTCAGACCAAGTAAGACCATCATCTTCACTTTTAACTAATACAAATTGTCCAGTTTCTTCTGGAGTCATTCCTGATTTGGAGGAATTCCATGCGTGTGTGCCAGGAAATCCATGAATCCATAATGCGGCTACCCAAATTGTATTGGTCTTTTTATCAATAAGTATTGCAGGGTCTCCAATCCCATTTTCATTTTGGGGTTTTCCGCCAAATGTACCCATATCCATAATGGCCTTCATTGGTTCCCAGGTTTGACCGCCATCGGTACTTCTACTCATACCTACATCCACATGACCTTGAAGATCGGATGATTTTTCATAACGATTGTCATACACCGCAATTAGTGTCCCTTTGTTTGTAGTTGCTATTCCTGGAATGCGGTAGGTGTTAACGTTGTCTTGATCTTTAACTCTGAGTTTGTGAGCAATACGTTGTCCATTGGACTTGTTTGAAATTTTAATTTGAGTTGTTTTCCCTTTTGAAAAAGAAAATGCTCCATTATTGATTTTGATGATGTTCGTAAGATCCGGGTTATTAATTAACGAGATACTCAAATAAAAATAATGTATTCCTTTAGAAAGTTTTAAATTTCCAGATATTTTGCTTGTTGAACCTTTAACTTGTATTTTACCAAAGGATGATTTTGTCTTAAACGAATTGTCAGTCGAGTAGAATAATTCCAATTGTTTAATGTCATTAACATTTTTGGTGCCAAGTAAATCAAGTGAAACCGAACGCAAGTTTGTTTCTTGATACATGGTAACTGCAATTTCAAGTAAGATGTTTTCCTTTTCATTGTCCCAAATAGGGATCATAGGTTGGGAAGCAGTAATTGTCGCTAATTCATTAGCTAGTTCATGGTTAATTTTTGTATTGGAATAACCAAAATGGGATGTTATTCCCGTTGCTATTAGTAAGCAAGTAATTAAGATATTTTTCATAGGGTAGGGTTTAATTTTTCAATTTCTTCAAATGTTTTCCAGCATTGATATAGAGCTCTTGGTACATGAAAGCACCCTTTCCATTTTCCACCTTTTAAAGTAAGTAAAGGATCTCCCTGTCTATTAAGGTATCCATACCACTCACCGTGTTCAGGGTCAGGGAAATGTTTCCATGTATATTGATGCACTTTCTTGTACCAATTCCAAATGATTGGATTTTGAGTGTGTAAATAAGCCTTGGATAACGCTACAAGGGTTTCAAGATGTACCCACCAGAGTTTTTGATCCCATTCTAATTGTTGAGGAGGATTTCCTTTTGCGTCCATAAAATAGAATATTCCGCCATATGTTTTGTCCCAACTGTAGTCTAAAATTGCTATTATAGTGTCACTAGCTGTTTTAATTAATGAAGTGTCATTAATTCGAACTCCAATGTCTATCATAAACCACATGGCCTCTATTCCATGGCCTGGGTTAAGTAAACGACCATTAAAACT
This sequence comes from Imtechella halotolerans, assembly GCF_028743515.2. Classification (GTDB taxonomy): domain Bacteria; phylum Bacteroidota; class Bacteroidia; order Flavobacteriales; family Flavobacteriaceae; genus Imtechella; species Imtechella halotolerans. Next base: position 2,741,712 of record NZ_CP117969.2, read on the forward strand.
GTCTTCTAAAGAGCCGTCTAATTTTACATTCTCATAAATGATTCCACTTTTTTCATCTCTAAAGACATGCATTACTTCATGAATGCTTTTATCAATAGTTTCTTCTATCTCTTCCGGTGTAATAATTTCTTCTAGTTCTAAAACCAAATTGGATAAAATCATGGGTAAAGAAAATCCTTTTAATGGCCTGGTATTAGTGTTTTTTTCATAAATACCTTTTGGATTGTCTTTTTTTCTCAGAATATTAAAGTAAGTGCTTTTAGCTAGTTGTATATATTCCTCTTTCCCTGTAGCTTTGGCATATTGACTAAATGCCATAGCTGCAAAGCAATCAGAGAAAATGTTGTAAGGTTGTACTAAAGGTTGACCTTCTCTAGTTAGGGAAAAATAGAAATCACCTTTAGAATCCATGGCTTTGGTTTTGAGAAAATCAATTCCTAAGGTAGCCATTTCAAGCCACTTCTGATTGGGATCAACCTGATTGTAAAGCATTGAAAAAAGCCAAGCTTCACGCCCTTGAAGCCATGTGAATTTGTCCGTGTCGTAAACACTGCCATCTCTTTTAAGGCATGTAAAATAGCCTCCATATTTGGTATCAGGAGAGTGTTGTAGCCAAAAGGGTACTACGTTATTAAGTAAGGAGTTTTTGTAAAGTTGGCTATTTTTCATATTAATATGTTATACATAATACAAATATAAAAAAATATTTGTATATTCGAAGTTGAGTGTGTTAAAATGAGAATTTGGAATTATACTCAACAACCTAGCCTAAGTTTTTTATTTTTATACTTTTGTACCCAAGAAGATACGCCAAAAATGAAAGCCAAATTAGAAAAAATAGAACCTATAGATAACCTATCATTGGTTGATAAAGTAGAAGCGCGTATACTCGCTTTTTTCAAAGAAAATGGACTCCGTCCTGGTGATGCAATTCCAAAGGAATTAGAATTTGCAGAATCACTTGGAGTAAGCAGAACTGTTGTAAGGGAAGCTTTACTTCGCTTGCGAACTTTAGGATTAGTTGAATCTAAGAAGCATAGAGGTATGATTCTTACTCAGCCTGATGTTGTTGGTAGTTTTGAACGAGTGCTCGATCCTACTATATTGGATGAATCAACTTTGAAAAATCTATTTGAACTGCGTCTAATTCTTGAGATGGGAATGGCTGATTTTCTATTTGAAAGGAAAACTCAAAAGGACATGGACGAGTTAGAAGAAATAGTCACTTTTGAAGAAGATAATGTAAATAATGAGTCATTTTTTTCTCTAGATAAGGAAATTGCCTTTCATGGAAAGCTTTATCAAATGTCAAACAATGAAACCTTGCAAAAATTTCACAAATTATTGTTGCCGGTTTTTGAATTTGTACATCGTGAAACTTCTGAAGAATGGCGACAATTTAAGTACTCATCAGGTAAGTTTGTTACCCATCGTATGCTTATGGATAATATAAAAGTTGGAACGCCAGAAACATTTAGAAACGCTATGCGTAATCATTTGGAGCCTCATTTTGTGCGTACTTTTAAGAAGGCTTAATTGTAACAACTATTTTAAATATAAAAATGCCGTTTTCAATGACGGCATTTTTCATAAGAGAAACCCCCGCTTCTTTTTTAGGAGTCGGGGGTTTTTCAAGAATACTATAACTAATTTAAATGTGAAGAAAAGAAAGCATGATAAACATAGGTATTCTTGATTTTATTGTTAGTTCTCATAGCCTTCAGTTTGCTCAAGAATGGGATCTTTTGCAATCATACTTTCGGATATAGGGTAATATATTTTATGTGAGTCAGATGCGTTTAAAGTTGGAATTTCATCATAAACATAATTACCACCGGCTCGTACTAAATCCCACCAACGTTTACCTTCTCCAATAAATTCCTTTAATCGTTCATTTAAAATGTGATTAGTGTTTTCAGTTTTGGAGCCATTAGTGAATTGGTACCCTGGGAAATTTGCGCCATATGCTCTTTGTCTAACTGCATTAATTTCCGCTGATGGATCCTCATTAAGGTGATTTTTGGCTTCTGCCAATAATAATAGGACATCTGCATAACGGTAAATGGGGATATTGTTATAATTTTCACGCAACCCGTCACTGCCTACATTTCCTAGAAACTTTGTAAGGATAGCACCAACATAACCATTATTGTCAAATGGAATGTGTCCTGCATTATTTGTGTAAATACGGATAAAATTTCCTCTTCGAGCATCATTTGTGTCGTCAATTAGACTTAATATTTTTTCAGAAGGTCCATATCTATTACCGCCGTTTACGACAAAATCAATTAATGTTGTGCCATTGGCATCCCATAACCCACCTGTTGTTTCGTTATGAATGTCGACAGCTCTCGATGTGAAGTTAGAATAGAAATTACTGGCTTGTCCTCTTTGGTAGTCAATTGTAAATATAAATTCATTGTTAGACTCATTATCGGCTCCCCATAAGTTAGTATATGGGACTAATGAGAATCCAGATATTGATTCTAATGCTATTTTGGCTTGCAGAAAGTCTGTTTCTCCTGAACCTAAAACCACTCCTGACCATAAGTATGCTTCCCCTTTTAAGGTTAATGTTGCCGCCTTTGACCAATAGATTTTTGTATTTAGCCATAGATTATTGTCATTTCCAAAATAGTCTAACGATTGTTCTAGATCTGACTTGATTTGTGTCATCACTTCTGTTTTTGGTGAACGTGGTTTTTGTAAGGCTAATATATCTACTCCATTAATAGGTTCTGTTGTAATAGGTATATCGCCCCAAGCTTTTAGCATGGAAAAATAAATATAGGCTCTGATTCCATAAACTTGGCCTAGAAGGTGATTCTTTTCATTTTCATTTTTGAATGTTACTTTTGGGGCATTTTTTATGAAATCATTAATGTAGTGCATTAATTTGTAAAATTGTGCCCAATCTGTAAAAGGAGCATTGCTAACGTTGATATTATTATCAATTAAATTTAAGTCAGATGGGCTTTCTAAGGTCGGCCCTCCCCAAATATCAGAACGTAATTCTCCCATTCTCCATAAAGTGTAGTTATAGTTTCTGATAGTACTATAAATACCAACATGAGCTGAGCGTACAGCCTCTTCTGTATCCCAAAATCCATTATATGTAAGCGAACTTTCAGGTTTTAAATCTATATCACATCCTATGAATAGAATAAAAGATGTTATTATTAAAATATACTTTTTCATCTGCTTTGATTTTTAACGATTAGAATGTTAAACTAAGCCCAAGTGTAAATGTTTTAGGCAAAGGAAATCTACCGATATCTCTTCCAATATATTGCCCTTCATTTGGGTTGTCGGATAAAGCGGGTTCAGGAGAACTTCCGGTAAATTTTGTAAAATACTTCAAATTCGATCCAGTTATGTAAAGTCTTATAGTGTTGAAATAGTTATTAAGAAGCTCGTCATTAAGTGTGTAGCTCAATGTTACTTCTCTTAATGCCAAGTAATCCCCTTTTTCCCAAAGTCTTGAACTTCCTGATGTTAAGGAACCTTGATCACCACCACCAGCTAAATGATTGCGTTGCTGATCAACTAAATCAAATCTTGGTATATTTGAGGTAGTGTTTTCTGGTGTCCAAGAATCACGAATTTCAATTGGTCCGTTTTGATTGCCTTGAGTTTGAGCTATTCCTTTTATTCTACGTCCATTGGCTAGGTAGTGCCCTACAGCATAGTCTGTTTTTACATAAAGGTTAAAGTTTTTGATAGAAAGGTCAGAAGTTAATCCTCCTATGAAATCTGGAGTTGTCCTACCAATTACAACGCGGTCACGGTAATCAATTATGTTATCTCCATTTAGGTCTTTCCAGCGAGAATCTCCTAGAAATCTGGTATCCTTTCGATAAGCAAAATCTACAATTCTGCCAGCATCTGCGTCAATCTGGTCTTGTGTTTGATAGACACCATCAAAAACATAGGCTGTAATAAGGTCATAACCATTACGCTTGCCTTCTTGAAGACCTCCAACATATTTAGTTTCTCCTGTTGCCGGGTCATATATTTCCGTCCCATCTTGCCTATTGTTAGTTACTCCATTATTTGGAAGTGTTTTAGCGTAATTTTTTACAGTAAAAAATGTACCGCCAATATTCCATTTTATGTCGTCATTGGCAATTGCTTTCACGTTAAATTCTAATTCTAATCCCTTATTACGTAATGTGCCGTTATTTGTTGTAATACTAGTAAAGCCAGTCCAAAGTGGTAATGTTAAATTGGAGTGTTTATCTATAACATCTCTTATAAAATAGTCCGCTATAATTGTAGCTCTATTGTTAAATAATCCAAGGTCTACCCCAAAATTAAGGGTTGTCGATCGCTCCCATTTTAAATCCAATAAAGGTAATCCTGTATTTGCATATCCTGTTTGGGAATTGTAAACTTGCATCTGTCCATAAACTCCATAAGTTCCGAAGTTTGAAAGCGTTTCAATATTACCATTTACACCATAGCTGATACGTGGTTTTAAGCTGTTAATAAATTGATTAATAGAAGACTCCTTGTAAAATGATTCGTTATGAACATTCCATCCGGAAGATATGCCGGGGAAGAAATCATATTTTTCATTACCTAATCGGGAGGTTCCATCCTTTCTAAAAGTCAAGCCAAATAAGTACTTATTATCAAAATCGTAATTGAGTTGCCCAAAATATGAGTTAATGGCGTAAGAAGTCTTACTTGATGATGGAAGGTTTTCAATTTCCGGGCCAACATTCATAGTGTATATAAGATCTGTTGGCGAAAGACGAGTTGAAGCATTTAAGTTGAAACGATTCTCTCTAAAGTATTCATGACCAACTAAAGCGTTTAGATTATGTTTGTTTAGGAAATTCTTTTTATAACTAATGACTGATGTTATCTGATTTCTTAATATTCTGTCGTAATTCGCAAAAGCCACTCGGGCGGTATTTAAGGATCCAGAATTTAGATAAGCTTTGTTAAAACCTTCGTCTGTATTATTAACTGAAAAGTAACTTCCACGAACCATATAGTTGAAATTTGGTAAAAATTTCCAATCGAACTGGACGGAAGATGTAATTCTCTGTTCTAAATTTGTTCTTACAAATTTATCTCTATAATAGAGAGGGTTTCCAAAGCCGAGATAAGTGCCGGGTTGTAATTCATTAGAGAGGCTTCCATCAAGATTGTTATTGTAAATTCTAGAAGTTGGTGCTATACCGGCATTACGTTGGAAAATATTATAAATATTGTCAAATGGTTTGTTGAAATTTGAATGTGCATAAACAATGTTCGCTGTGGATTTGAAATTATCAGTTATATTGTATGAAGCAGACAGAGTTCCTGAATAGCGCTTAAAATGCGAGCCAAATACCAAGCCTTTATCATCTAAGTAGCCTAATCCTAAGTAGTAATTTCCTTTGTCATTTCCGCCATCAAAAGATAGGGTATAATCATTTGTATAGCTGTTTTGATAGATTAAATCAGACATTTTATTTTCTTGGAAAATAAGTGCTGTGCCTGGGTTAACTGGGTCATCAATAGTTTGCCAACCAGGGTAGTTTAGTAAATGTCGGTTGGAATCATTCAGTATCATTGTGGTATAAATCGAATTAGTTGTATTATTTCCTGTAGCGGCTGCGTTATTGCCTGTTAGGAATTGATTTAGCCAGTTTGTACCTCTTACCATTTGAGAGTTTTTTACGGCCATACGGTTGAATTTCACGTAATCAGCCGCCCCTAAATATTGCATAGGATCTTCTCTCCTTTTGTTAATGCTAAGTTTGCTCTTGAAACTTATGTTTGACCTACCAGATTTTCCTTTTTTAGTTGAAATGAGAACTACTCCATTAGCTGCTCTCGCTCCATATATAGCTGTTGAAGCAGCATCTTTTAGGACTTCTATTGATTCTATGTCATCAGAGTTTAAAGCAAAGAAACTACCAGGTACCCCATCTATAAGAATTAGGGGAGATCCATTTCCTCCCCATTGTGTACCTCCTCTTAGAACAAGAACAGGTGTCGCTCCAGGTTGTCCTGTTGATTGTGTAACCTGTAAACCTGCAATTGTACCTTGAAGTGATGTTGCTACATTAGAACGGCTTGCACTCTCGAGTACTTTGGTGTTTAGTTTTGAAACAGATGTAGCCATAGTATTTCTTTGTTGTGTGGCGTAACCGGTTACTACTACCTCATCTAAAGCATTGAATTCTTCCTGTAGTATTACATTAATAATGGTTTGGTTTTCTACAAGGATGTTTTGTGTTGCAAATCCAACGAAGCTAATAATTAGTGTTGCTCCTTTTGGGGCTTCAATTGAAAAGTTTCCGTCGAAATCGGTTTGGGTCCCTTTAGAAGTTCCTTTTATGAGGATGGTGGCGCCCATCAAAGGAATTTGGTCTGAAGCCGAAGTGACTGTGCCGGTAATTATCCTATCCTGTGCATTTCCTATTAAGGGAATCCATAGGAGTAGTACCGTCATTGCGTACATGATGTAACTCTTTTTCATGACTAGTGTTGTTTTTGGATTAGTTAATTAATTGTATTATGTATAACATAAATCAAATGTATTAAAAAAAATATTAAATCCAATAAAAATTATTATTTCACAGTTATTTAGGTATTTACTTGAGTGATATTATGGTATTTTTACTGTATAAAATAGAGCTATTGGCAATATGTCATACATATTAATTTTTTTTTATATTTTTACAGCAAACATAAATTTCTGCTTATCATGATGTTTAGAAGATTGGTTTTCAGTGTAGCTATTCTGTTGTTATCTTCCGGGTTTTTAGTAGCTCAAGAAGGAAGAACTTTAATTTCGTGGGAAAATAGGGCTTCATTGCCAACAGATCTTGGGATTAATGGAGCCTTCATTGGGCAACATAATGGCGTAATATTAATTGCAGGAGGTGCCAATTTTCCAAATAAACCTGTGTGGGAGGGGGGGCAAAAACAATGGTATAATACTATTTATGCACTTAGTAAAGACGGAAAAGGTAATTGGGAAGTAATTAGTTCCGTTCAAAAGTTGCCTAAACCACTTGCCTATGGTGTGGCAGTGAGTACGCTACATGGCGTACTATGTGTTGGAGGTGAATCTGTGGATGGATTTTCTAATGCTGCATTTTTGTTGAAATGGGATTCTAAGACTAAACAGGTTAAGATACAATTATTGCCAGAAATGCCATATCCACTTGCTCATATGGGAGGTGACGTGGTCGGTGATAAATTATATCTTGTTGGTGGTCAGAAGAAACCAGGAGGTAATTCAACGGATTCATTTCTTTCTTTAACATTATCTTCTGATCTTGAAACACATGCATATCGTTGGGAAAAATTAGTCAACTTTGAAGGTGCTCCACGAATTCAACCTGTGGTAGTTTCACAAAATGATGGTAAAGAAGATTTATTATATGTTTTTAGTGGAGCTAAAGTGGATCCAAATACCAAGCCTTCTTATGAAATGTTAACTGATGTCTATGCATATAGTAGCAAAAAGAAACAGTGGTTTAAAAAAAATCCAATTCCAAATAATGAAACTCCAGGCATAACCGGTGGCTATGTTGCTGCTGCTCCTGCATATAAGACAGGTGATGCTCATATAGTCATATTAGGTGGTGCAGGAGGGCCAAAACAATATTTATATGAACGATTAGCTATTGAGGACCAGATATCACAAATAGATGATCAACAAAAGGAAAACATAACTTCTCTACGTAATAAACAAAATGAGCTTTTAAAGAAAACTTCCTTTTCAAATACTGTTTGGGCATATCACACTATTACCGATACTTGGGTAAAGAGAGGGGATCTACCTTTTGAAACCCCAGTTGTTACTACGGCCATAATGTATAAAAATGAAGTAGTTCTCGCCGGAGGAGAAGTTAGCCCAGGTGTTCGTACCAATGCCATTTATGTGGGTCATATAGATCCCTATAAACCTTCTTTTGGATGGGCGAATTATTTAACTTTGGGAGTGTATTTAAGTCTGATGATTCTAATGGGTTGGTATTTTTCCAGAAGAAACAAAAGTACAGATGATTATTTTTTAGGAGGAGGGCGTATACCATGGTGGGCAGCAGGTTTGAGTATATATGCAACCATGTTGAGTGCCATTACATATTTATCACAACCTGCATTAGCATATGCCTTCGATTGGCAGGCATATTTAGGGTATTTTACTGTTTTACTTATTGTACCAATTGTCATTACATTTTACCTGCCTTTTTTTAGAAGATTAAAAATAACTACAGCTTATGAGTATTTAGAAAAACGATTCCACATAGTTGTCCGGGTTTTTGGTAGCGCATCATTCGTGTTGTTTCAATTAGCTCGAATGGGTATAGTTGTTTATTTGCCAGCATTAGCCATATCCACTGTTACAGGAATCGATATTTATATGGCAATTATCCTTATGGGTTTATTGGCAATTCTTTATACAGTAATGGGGGGTATTGAAGCTGTAATTTGGACGGATGTGATTCAAGTTATTGTCTTAATAGCTGGGTTGATCATTGGATTAATATATATAGGGACCTCAATAGGTGATGTTGGTTATATTTTCGAAACAGCTTGGAAAGACAGTAAGCTTCAACTTTTTGATTTTCGACTTAGTTCAACAGAGGTAGTTACTTGGTCACTTTTTTTAGGATCATTTGCATTAAATTTTGCTCCATATACAACGGATCAAGCTGTTGTGCAGAGGTATTTAACAACTTCTGATGAAAAACAAGCACGAAAAAGTATTTGGATGAATGGAATAATTACAATTCCAGCGGGATTATTGATATTTTCAATGGGAACATTTTTATATGTTTATTTTAAAGAACATCCTGATTTTCTTTCAGTAGGAATGCAAAATGACGGTGTTTTTCCATTGTTTATTGCTGATCATTTACCACCAGGTATAGCTGGTTTAGTTATTGCGGGAATTTATTCGGCTTCCATGTCAAGTTTGGATAGCAGTATGCACAGTATTTCTACAGTTTTTACTGTTGATTATTTTAAGCGATTTTCTTCTAAATACTCAGAGATAAAAGGACTTAAGATTGCTAAGTGGGTGACTATAGTAGTAGGTATTTTAGGTACAGGTATTGCTTGTTTAATGGCAACTTATCCGGTAACATCTCTTTTCTTCTTTTTTCAAGAAGTGGTTGGACTTTTTGGGAGTGCTTTAGCCGGAATTTTTATCCTCGGAATTTTTCTTAAAAGGTCAAATTGGGTGGGGGCTCTTTCTGGAGCGTTAATGAGTGTAATTGTACTGATATTTATTAAATATTACACCCCTTTAAACTTCTATATATATCCTTTGATTGCCATTCCTGTTTGTGTGATAGGTGGATATATAATTAGTTTAATTACACCTCAATTCCGTACGCCAACTGAGGGTTTGGTGTATGGTAAGCATCTAAAAAATAAGAGTAGTGAATAATATCGGAAAATATAAATATTATAGTACCTTAGCATTTGAAAACTATATGCACTAAAAAACAATTATTTCGAAATATATAGATTAGGAAACGAAAACAACACATATTACCATGAATCATTCCATAACCGATGCTATTAAGCGCATTAGTTTTCAAAAGGCTGGATTGTTTGAAGAAACGCGATTCGAAAAAGTTCATAACATCATTTTTAATGATGCATACGAGGCTTCTATCGTAGTTGCACATGAAATCGCACAACTTATCCGTCAAAAGCAAGTTGAAAATAAACCTTGTATTTTGGGCCTAGCAACAGGCTCTTCTCCAACTAAAGTCTATGAAGAATTAGTCCGCTTGCACAAAGAAGAAGGACTTAGTTTTTACAATGTAATTACCTTTAATTTAGATGAGTATTATCCTATGTCCAAGGAAAGTGTTCATAGTTATTGGTACTTTATGCATGAGCATCTTTTTAACCATATCGATATTCCATCTAAAAATATTAATATTCCTGATGGGATGATAGCTCAGGATGAAGTGATCCAATATTGTTTGGATTATGATCGGAAAATAGAAGAAGTTGGTGGGCTGGATTTTCAATTATTAGGCATAGGAAGAACAGGTCACATAGGTTTTAACGAGCCTGGTTCTCACCAGAATTCAGGAACACGTATTATTACTTTGGACCATGTTACAAGGGCCGATGCTGCTCCTTCTTTTTTAGGGTTGAGCAATGTTCCAAAACGTGCTATAACCATGGGGATACAAACAGTACGTAAATCGAAAAGAATTGTATTGCTTGCTTGGGGGCAAAATAAAGCAGAGATTATTAAGGAAACTGTGGAAGGTGAGGTGTCTTCTGAGGTGCCAGCAACCTACCTTCAAGAGCACAATAACACAACATTTGTATTAGATAATGGCGCTGCTTCTCAACTTACTAGGGTAAAAACACCTTGGTTGGTTAGTGACTGTGTCTGGGACGAAGAGCTTAAAGGTAGAGCTATAGTATGGCTTTGTGAACGTTTGAATAAATCTATTCTGAGTTTAACAGATAAGGATTACAATGATAATGGAATGTCTAGCCTTTTAGCATTGGGCGGATCTGCTTATCAATTAAATGTTCAAATGTTTAATAAGTTGCAACATACCATTACTGGTTGGCCAGGAGGAAAACCCAATGCAGATGATTCTTCAAGACCTGAACGTGAGTATCCGCACCAAAAAAGAGTACTTATTTTCAGTCCGCATCCTGATGATGATGTAATTTCAATGGGAGGAACATTTGATAGATTAGTTGAGCAAGGTCATATTGTTCATGTTGCGTATCAAACCTCCGGAAACATTGCGGTTTCAGATCATGAAGCATTAAAGTTTGCTGAAGTTTCAAAAGATATGGCACAAGGAGAGAACTGTTCATTTCTAAATGAAATTATCAACCAGCTAACGAATAAGAGTGAAAATGAAATTGACTCGCCCGAAGTACGTCGTTTAAAAGGACTTATTAGAAAAGGTGAATCCTTGGCTGCAACACGTTTTGAGGGAGTACCTGATAACCAAGTTCATTTTTTAAACTTACCGTTTTATGAAACTGGGACTATTAAAAAGAATCCACTTGGAGAAGCCGATATTCAGATTCTTTGTGATATAATAGAAGAGGTACAACCTCATCAGATATATGCCGCAGGTGATTTAGCAGATCCACATGGGACTCATAAAGTTTGTTTGGATGGTATATTTGCAGCAATTGAGCGCTTAAAAATCCAACCTTTTATGAAGGAATGTTGGGTATGGCTTTATAGAGGAGCTTGGCACGAATGGGATATACATGAAATTGAGATGGCAGTTCCAATGAGTCCTGATCAGGTACTAAAAAAACGTCAGGCTATATTCTTCCATCAATCTCAAAAAGATGGCGTAATGTTTCAAGGAGATGATTTACGTGAATTTTGGCAACGTGCCGAAGATCGTAATAGGGAAACTGCTCAGAAGTACAGGATGCTTGGGCTTGCCGAGTATGCTGCTCTAGAGGCCTTCCGCCGTTACCACTTCTAACATATCGTATTTTAAAAACAATAAGTGCTATCTTTGAAATCTAAAAACCTTTATATGGTCAATGCGATTTTGAAGAAAGCACTTGTTTTTTTTATTCCTATAATACTAATTGCTTGTGAAAGTAAATCCACTGGTGAAACTAGAGATGTAAAGCGGGAACCTAAGACTATTGATTTGCCTCAGTTCCAGATGGTCGGAATGACTGATTCTCTCACAAAACTAGTATCCAATTGGCCAGAGTTTAAAGAACTTCAAACGACCTTAGCATTTATTGGACCTGGATTTGAACAAAAGGATCGAAAACCTAAACCAGTATATATTACTGAAAAAGACAGGGAGGTTACATACAAACAATTTTCAATAGATGCAGCTGAATTCTCTAAAAGTGATGCAGAAGCAACTTTAGATGTAAGAGAAGCGACTGAAGGATATAATACTATTTATCAATTGAAAAGTCTAGGGGCTACTGAATATCCACATATTTATTGGACAGAGAATCTAAAAGGGGGAATAGAGTATCAGCTTTCATGTTACGTTAAGGCGGCTACAGCTACCGAAGCTTCTTTGAGATATGCTCATACTGTTTTACCTGAGATAGCAGGGACTCAAACTTTCGATTTGAATAAAGGTGAAATCCTTAATGACGTAATAATAGGTAAAATTACTCCTTTGGCCACTGATTGGAAAAAAATCACTATTCGCTTCTTTGTTGAAGAGGACGGTCGGTTTTTATTACAATTAGCACCCAAAACTAATAGTTTTAATACCGATTATATTTATTTCTATAATTTTCAATTAGAGGCTCCAGGTTCTACTATTGGTCAATTACGTTTAATGGATGAAGGGGTTGATATAGAGAAGAAAAAATCGTTGGTGGTTAAAAGTTCATACGAGGGATTATATTATCTTTTAATTGATGTTGAGAGTGCGATAATTAATTTAGAAAAATCAATTGCCACAGATAATTTAAATGCACCTGCAGTACATAGTAGAATGGTTTTACTCTCTACGTATGTTAAAGAATTACGTGACGGAGTTGCTAACAACCAACATATAAGTAAAAAAGAAATATTATCTGAATTAAAGAAAATTGAGACGGCATATAACCAAATGATTATTCAAATGAATAGTTTGGTTAATGATAATATAGATCAATATCTTAAAGAGATTGGGGAGCCTGTTATTGATTCGGCTGATGGAAGTAAACCAATAAAAAATCCATTATATGAAGAAAATTAAATTTTTAGCACTTTTTTGGTTCTTTTTATCGACTAACTCTTGGGGTCAAAATGAAGCTATTGAGGCGATTAATAATGTGATAGATTCATGGCATAAAGCTGCTTCTGTTGCTGATTTTGACTCGTATTTTTCACACATGACTCAGGATGGTGTCTTTCTAGGGACTGATGCAACTGAAAATTGGCAAAATCAAGAATTTAGAACCTTTTCTAAACCTTATTTTGATAAAGGAAAAGCTTGGAGTTTTACTTCTTTAGAGCGAAATATATACGTAGATCAAGGAGGAGAACTAGCATGGTTTGATGAGTTATTAGATACTCAAATGAAGTTATGTAGGGGATCAGGTGTTTTAAAAAAGATTGATGGAAATTGGAAAATAGCACATTATGTCCTCTCAATTGCAATTCCTAATGATACTATTTCAGAAGTAATCCAACTTAAAAAGGATAATGATGAAAAACTAACTTCCATCTTAAAATCCAAAAAGCAATAAATAAATAATCCCGAAGTAAGATTCGGGATTATTTATTGTAAGGATAACTACATTTCAGCTTTTCGGTTTAATAAAGCTTGACGAATAGTTTTTGCAAGATTAAAATCAGGAGCAAGAACGATGGCTTCTTTGACCAATGCCAAGGCTTCATCTACCTTGGTTTGATCTTTATTAAACACTGTCAAACCTTTCATATAAGTAAATGCCGCTTTTGCAGGAACTTGATATGGATTTTGCGTTTCGTAAAATGCAATCATATCTTCTTCTTTGCAGTTTGCTAACCCATACTCTACAGATTTAGTAGCCTCTTCATACTTTCCAGCTTGAATTTGAAGGTCTACCATCTCGTATGCAACATAAATATCAGGATACTTCTGGAATAAAAGTTCATATTGTTCAAGGGAGCGTTCAGCTTGATTAACTGATTTTAAAGAAGCCGCTTTCACTTCCAAGGCTAATTTAGACGCGTTTGCATCCTTTTCAATGCCTAATACATTTAACGCAGGAATGTATTGGTTTCCTGAAAAATATAAATATGCAAGGGTGTCTTTACGAGCCTGGTTAGGCTGTAAAATAGTAAGATGAGTTAATGCATTGATGGATCCTTGCAAGTCTCCCTGCATCCTCATTTGCTTGTAAAAAGCTTCGTAATGTTTTATTAATACATCATTGGATTGAGCTTGCAAGCTAAATCCTCCCATCATCACAATAAGAAATAAAACTTTTTTCATTTTAGGTTATTTATATGTTGAGGTGCCAAATCTATTAAAATAATTCTAGTAATCTCTAAATGAATAGCTAAAGATTTTAAAGTAAGTGCGAAAAAGTGAAGTTAAGTTCGGTAGTAACTTTAGATGAGGATACGAATTTACCTAGTGAAGGACCGTTTTCTTCAAAATGAGGTAAGGCTATGGATCTGTCAAGCGCAGCATTAGTGTAGTAATTCCTCTTGGAAGGATGCCAGGGGTAAACTACATTGAAGATTTCACCCCATTTTTTATCCCGAATAATTGCTTTTATTATATCAATTACGTCATAATGATGAACTAGATTAATAGGACTTTGAGGGCTCTTGATTTCTGTCTTTCCACTTAGGTGTTTTATAGGGTGCCTATGTTCTCCGATTAGGCCCCCTAAACGAATAATCGTGGTTAATTGGCTTAAGTTGTCGTTTTGTATAAAAAGAGATTCTGCCTCAAGAAGTTGTTTCCCGTTTATTGAATCAGAAAGCATAGCTGTATTTTCAGTTATTACTGGAAATGTTACTGAATCAGCGTAAACAGAAGTTGAACTAGCAAAAAGAATTTTCGGTAATTTATTAGTTGGCAGCTCATTTATTAAGTAAGCTATTTTACTAGAGTAATTTTCATTAGGGGATTTACGAAGAGCTGGTGGGATGTTAATAATAAGTATATCAAGATCTTTAAGAAATGTGTTCAGATCTCCTGTAATACCTTCTTGACTTAAGCATACTATAAAGGCTTCGATACCAGCTTCTTTTAGAGTTGATAGTTTTTCTTCTGATGTAGTGGTGCCTCGTACGCTAAATCCATCAGCCAAAAGTTTTTGGGCTAATGGGAAACCAAGCCATCCACAGCCTAATATTCCTATTTTCAAAATTGTACTGTTTTTGTAATTATTATAGCATCATTGAGAACGAAAGGCATTGGAATGCTATTTTTTGGACGTTTAGGGATGCTGAATAGTTCATGATTAAGTAAATTATTAGAAGCTTCCATTAGGGTAATCTCAAGCTTTTCGTTCGAGGGTATAACCAATTCTAATAAAGTGGGCTCATTTGTGCTAATATAGTGGGTAACTAAACGTGATTTTCGATTGGGGTCATTTAGAAAGTCTTTAGATAAAGGTACTGAATTTACTGTCGCATCATGTATTGTAATATTATTTGTATAAACTTCCAATCTATTTACATTTCGTTGTGGCTCAATAGCTATGGAAAGGTATTTTTTGTTGCCTATTATGGTGTCCTTTTGGGTACGAATCAAAGGTGATTTAATTTCTTTTATTGGAGCTTTAGTTATATATGAAAATCCAGTTTTATATTTACTACTCAAGGTTGTTCCTATAGCACTGTCAACAGATGTTTTCTTGTCTGTTATGTACTGTTCATTCCATGGGTCAAGTATTGTATTGTAAGTAAGCCAATAGGCCTTCTGGGTATCTGCATTTAAAAGATACACTAAACTACTAGGCCAAGGTCGATCAATGGTAAAGTTGGCCATTGAGTGCGCTTTGATAATAAAGGCTGTAGCAATAATTAGTAGTAGTCCTGATAATTCTTTTTTTCTCTTATATTCCCCAAAAACAGGTATTAATAATCCAAAAATTAGTACTACAAAAATACAACTTGCCACCAACATCTTTAAACCTAATCCAACAGGAAACATTTGGACCATAGGAGTAAATAATGAAATTAATGGAATACTCAATAGCACGGCCCAAATATAATTTGGTTTTTTATCGATCAATTTAATGTAGAGTATAACAAGGGCTGCAATAACAGGAATGATAAAGAAAGCTGCACCCGGAAGTTTCCAAGCCATCAGAGATGCAATGATTAACCATACAAATAGTGGTGCAATCATCAAATTAGTAGTGCTGATTGTCTTTGTTTTATGATATCCATAGAAGCATAGTGCAGTAGTAAGTAAGAAAAATGAAATGATGTATTCATATCCGTTGTATGTAAATCCATGAAGGATGTCATTGTATTGTGGATAGATGTATAGAAGTATTTTCCAACCATAATATCCAAGTAGGCCGCCTATAAGAAGCATAGAAAGGAAAACGATAAATCCCTTACCAATAGAAGTCCATTGAAGCTTCTTTTTGCGAATGCCATAGATTAAGAGGACTGTGAAAAGTAATGTGGAAAGTAACAACATTGGTATTATCCAACTGAAGGGATAGGTGACTAATTTAAAAAAGGGAATATTGAAATAGATATAATCTTCATTGGAATCAAGATGACTTAAATCAACATTGCTAAAATAGTTTACCAATGACATGAAATAGGTTCCTTGATGCGCTAGCGTGTTAGGATCCATTCTATTAGGGGTGTCCATTTTGGTATGGTAATCGAAATGATCATCAATAAAAGCAAAATTGAATCCATTAATATGGCCCTCTTCTCTAAAAACCGTGAGATCTGTATCGTTTGGGAGCATTTTATAAATGCTATACATCATTGAGTTGGCTACTGGAAAAGGAGGGGAAGCCTCATTAAAAGCCTTGATTAGTTTGGCATTTCCTTGGTTGGTTTCAACAAGCATATAACTTGGTCCACCACTACCTCGAGCTTCAAAATTAAGAACTAATCCAACATTTTTTGCCCATGGATGATTATTGACAAAAAGCTGAGCACCATTTAATCCAAGTTCTTCTGCGTCAGTAAACAGAATGATGATGTCATTTTTAGGGATAATGTTTTCTGTGAGGTACGCTCTGATTCCTTCAAGAATGGTGGCAACACCACTAGCGGCATCACTTGCGCCTAAAGAAGAATGTGGGTTACTATCATAGTGAGAAAGGAGGAGTAGAGCTTTTCCAGAATCCTGACCTTTAATGCGTGATATTATGTTAGTAGCCTTACTTAAATTACCCCAATCTCCAGCGCTATATCCTTCCTGTAATTGGGATTCAAGTCCTAGATTTTGTAAAGCTTTTTCGAGATAGTTGATAACCTCTTTATGTGCAGGAGCACCTACAAAATGTGGTTTTTCAGCCATATTTCGAACATGTTCAGTGGCTTTTGTTACTGAGAATTGATTTGCCTTTTTAGGGACATTTACCTGTTGCGGCATCATGAAGTAAAAGCTAGCATATATTATTCCTGCTATTAGTAGGAGAGAGAAAACTTGCTTTGATACACTCATAATTTAATACTGTTTTGGTTGAATTGACATAAAAGTACTACTTCTTTTTAAGTAGATTTAATTTATTTTAAAAATTGATTCTAATTAATTAAAAATGAGTAACTTTAAGAAGTTTCGTTAAAAGCAAGTGTTATGGGAATTATCAATTTTCAAGGAGAAAGAGAAGATCAGAAAAAGAAATTTAATGAACCTATTTCTGTTCGTGATCATATGACTACAAAGCTTGTGACCCTTAAGCCTGATCAATCACTTATTGAAGTGATTAATTTGTTTATGGAGAACAAAATTACTGGTGCACCAGTTGTGGATGTAGCTGGACGGTTAGTTGGTATTATATCAGACAGTGATTGTATGAAACAAATTTCTGAGGGAAGATATTTTAATATGCCAATAGCTAATATGCGTGTGGCTGATTATATGACTAAGGAAGTACAAACAATTGATCCTGACAAAACCATTTTTGATGCAGCGGCCGAATTTTTTAAAACACATCATCGCAGGTTTCCTGTTATTGAAGATGGAGAACTTATTGGTCAGATAAGCAGAAAGGATGTTATGTTAGCTGCTCTTAAAATGTCCAGCCAAAACTGGTATTAACGTTCTCTGCGTACTATCATAAAATAATCATTATCCAGCATAAGGTAGCCTAAATCATACACGAAATGATAAATATTTCCAGTTTTGGTTTTATATTGGTTAGTGAAATATTCAAAGTCGAATCCTTTGTCTAATAGACGCATTTTTGTAGTTCTAGTTTTGTCTTCTGGATTAAGTTCGCTGAGAATTTTATAATTCTTTTTAAGTTTATTATTAATATTTCGGATTAAGTTTTTACTATCCTTATGTAGGTTGTTATTATAGGCGTTTCTGCAATAGTCATTACAGAATTTTTTATCGGCTCTACCGACAATTTTTTCGCCACATTCAAGGCATTTTTTATCCATCACTATTCTTTTTTATAGTTGAAGGCTATTTCTTTATGGCTTCCGTCTTTCTGTTTAAACAATACATAAACATTCATTTCATTGTGATTTACTTTTTCAAACGTAAAGTTTTCAAAATACACAGCGTTTGGAGTAATAGATACTAAAGCAGATTTTATAGATTCATCTTTGCTTTCCCAACCTCTAAAGTTACTATCGAAGTGTTTTAATTGAAACAATAATGATTCTTCTGTTTGTGTAATGGCACCAAGCTCATAAAAACTTACTTTATCATTTTTGACCAGTTTAAAAGCAAACATCATAGAATCGCCTAATGGGTTACTCCAGATTTCTTCTATATGTCCTCCCAAAGCCTCTCCTTTCCAATAACCAGCAATCCAAGCGACCTCTTGTAAAGTAGCCTTAGCAGGTAATTCTCCTTCTTTGAGTTTTTTTATATTCTGCCCCATACTGTTTATAGGAAGAAAGATTAGAATATAAATAAAGTATACATAGTTTCTCATGCGCAACTATTTTTTTGATTTTCTAGATACCTGATATAAATCATGGCGACGATCCTTTAGAATTCGAACGCTACCATATTCGTGTAGTTCCTTAAGTAAATCCACATCCACATCTACAATTAGTGTCATTTCAGTATTAGGAGTGGCCTCTGCTTTTATTCCATTTGTCGGGAATGAGAAGTCTGACGGGGTAAATACAGCTGCTTGGGCAAATTGGATATCCATGTTTTCAACTTTGGGTAGGTTCCCTACACAACCTGCAATGGCAACATAACATTCATTTTCGATTGCACGCGCTTGAGCACAGTGTTTTACACGTGTATATCCATTTTGTGTATCAGTAAGAAAGGGTACAAAAAGTATTTGCATTCCTTCATCTGACATTAATCTAGATAGTTCTGGAAATTCTACATCATAACAAATAACGATACCGATTTTACCACAATCTGTATCAAACGTTTGAATGATGTCACCACCTGTCATACCCCAATGAGCAATTTCATTTGGTGTTATATGTATTTTAGTATACATTTCTGAAGTGCCATCACGTTTGCATAAAAATCCTACGTTGTACAATTTATTGTTATCTAAGTAGGGCATACTTCCTGTAATAATATTAATATTGTAAGAAATGGCAAATTCCTGAAATTTTCTACGAATAGGATTGGCATATTTTGCAAGTTCACGTATGGCATCAGCTTCGGATAAATGATTATAATCAGCCATTAGAGGTGCAATAAAAAATTCAGGGAATAGCGCAAAATCACTTTCATACCCAGAAACGGCATCTATGAAGAATTCTGCCTGATCAAAAAGAGCTTCTAAATTTGATAAAGGTCTCATTTGCCATTGGATAAGTCCTAAACGAATAATTGATTTTCTGGTATTAATTAGTTTCGGGCTTGGTTCGTAAAAAATGTTATGCCATTCAAGAAGAACTGCATATTCGTGTGAACTCGTATCTCCTTCCAGGTAGTTTTTCATTATTTTTTTTACATGGAAATCGTTACTAAGTTGGAATGAGAGTACGGGATCGTAAATTTCTTTCATCCTGACTTTTTCAATGTATTCTTTTGGATTGAGTGTTTTGGAGTATTCACTGTAATTTGGGATACGGCCCGCGAATATGATTCCTGCTAAGTTGAGTTGTTCACATAGTTCTTTTCTAGCATCGTACAATCTTCTCCCTAAACGTAAACCTCGATACTTTGGATGGATAAATACATCAATGCCGTAAAGGATGTCTCCAGTTGAATCATGTGTATTAAATGTGTAGTTCCCTGTTATTTGTTCATAGGTGTGGTTCTTTTGAGCTACTTCGCTTGGGATAATTAAAGATAAAGCAGATCCTACTACTTTACCATCCACAATAACTACAAGTTGACCTTCGGGAAATGTATCCAATAGTTTAATTATATGGTGTTCTTTCCAGTACATTTCCTCCAGCTCGCTATATGCTTCGATCATCG